>DCUI01000061.1:3403-3587 GCA_002327785.1 Phycisphaerales bacterium UBA2218 | reverse complement strand
TCGCCATGAACCGGCTCGGCGGCATGAGCAATACCGGCGAAGGCGGCGAGGACCCCAGACGCTATCAACCCGAGGCCAACGGAGATTCGAAGAATTGCGCGATCAAGCAGGTAGCCAGCGGCCGCTTCGGCGTGACGATTCACTATCTGGCCAACGCCCAGGAGCTGCAGATCAAGATCGCCCA
>DCUI01000061.1:0-3394 GCA_002327785.1 Phycisphaerales bacterium UBA2218 | reverse complement strand
TCTCGCCGCCGCCGCATCACGATATCTACTCGATCGAGGACCTGGCCCAACTCATCTACGACCTCAAGGCCGGCAACCCGGGCGTCAGGGTCTCGGTCAAGCTGGTGGCGGAGGTTGGCGTGGGTACCGTCGCGGCCGGCGTCGCCAAGGGCAACGCCGACGAGGTCCTCATCAGCGGACACGACGGGGGCACCGGCGCCAGCCCGCTGTCGTCGATCAAGCACGCGGGTTGCCCGTGGGAACTCGGTTTGGCCGAGACCCAGCAGGTGCTCGTGATAAACGGCCTGCGGGATCGCATCCGCGTCCAGGCGGACGGCCAGATGCGGACCGGACGCGACATCGTGATCGCGGCCTTGCTCGGGGCCGAGCGGTTCGGATTCGGGACCGCCGCACTGGTGACGTTTGGCTGCACGCTGCTCCGCAAGTGCCACGAGGGCGCCTGTGCGTTCGGTATCGCGACGCAAGATCCCGAGCTTCGCGCGCGATTCGCCGGCAAGCCGGAGCATCTTCAGCGATTTATGTACTTCGTGGCTGAGGAGGCCCGCCAGATCATGGCCGAGCTCGGCTTTCGCAAGATTGAGGATATGGTCGGCCGCTCGGACCGGCTGCGAATGCACAAGGCCCTCTCTCACTGGAAGGCCAAGGGGCTGGATTTCTCGGCGATCTTCCACCGGCCGGATATGTCGGACGGCAGGGCGATTCGCTGCGTCGTCCCCCAAGCCGACAGACTCGCCGACCATCTGGACCGGGAGATCCTCCAGCATGCCGAGGGCGCGATCGAGCGGAAAGAGACGACGCGGATCCAGATGCGGATTCGCAACGTCAACCGCACGGTCGGGGCGATCCTCAGCAACTGCATCGTGAAAAGGTACGGGCCGAAGGGCCTCCCGGACGGCACTCTTGAAGTCGTGCTGACCGGCTCGGCAGGCCAGAGCTTCGGCGCCTTCCTGGCCCCAGGTGTGACGCTCCGCCTGGTCGGCGACTGTAACGATTACCTCGGCAAGAGTCTTTCCGGCGGCCGGATCGTCGTGCAGACCCCGCCGGAGGCGCCTTTCATTGCCCACGAGAACATCATCGCCGGCAACACGCTGATCTATGGTGGCACGAGCGGCGAGGTGTTCATCAACGGTATGGCCGGTGAGCGATTCGGCGTTCGCAACAGCGGCGTGACCGCCGTCGTCGAAGGCGTCGGCGACCACGGCTGTGAGTACATGACCGGCGGCGTCGTCGTCGTCCTTGGCCAGACCGGCTGCAACTTCGCCGCCGGCATGAGCGGCGGACTGGCCTACGTGCTCGACGAGATGCAGCTCTTCGATACGCTGTGCAACCTCGACATGGTTGAGCTTGAGCCCGTCTGGCAGGAGATGGACAAGGCCGTTCTTTACGAGTTGATCGAGCGGCACCTCGAATGGACCGGCAGCGAACGGGCCAAATACGTTTTGAGGGCTTGGCCGGATATGGTGGGGCGGTTCGTCAAGGTTGTCCCGATCGATTATCGTAAGGCGTTGGAGCGGATGCGGGCCGTCGAGCATCGCGACACCGAGACCACCCCGGCGACAGAGGAGGTGTTCCATGGGTGAGATCAGGGGTTTCTTGAAATACGAGCGTCAGGAGGTCGGGCGTCGGCCGGTCGAGGAACGTATCCACGACTTCAGCGAGATCGACCTGCCGTTGACGCCGCAGGCGATTCGCAAACAGGCGGCGCGCTGTATGGATTGCGGCATCCCCTTCTGCCACGGGGCGGGTTGTCCGGTCGGCAACTTGATCCCCGATATGAATGAATTCGTGTACAAGGGGCAGTGGGAGCAGGCGTGCCGCATTCTGCACGAGACCAACAACTTCCCGGAAGTTACCGGACGTGTCTGCCCGGCACCCTGCGAAACGGCCTGCACGCTGGCTGTCAGTGACCACCCGGTCCTGATCCGGCATATCGAGTATCAGATTGTGGAGTGGGGCTTCCATGAAGGCTGGATCAAGCCGCTGCCGGCACTCAAGAAGACGGGCAAGCGCATCGCCATCATCGGCTCAGGACCCGCCGGTCTGGCCGCGGCACAGCAGTTGGCCAGGGCAGGACACAGCGTCGTTGTTTTCGAGCGGGATGAGCGGGTTGGCGGCATGCTCCGCTACGGAATCCCGGATTTCAAGCTGGGCAAGAGTATCCTCGACCGGCGGCTCGAACAACTCAAGGCCGAGGGCGTCGAGTTCCAGACCGGTGTCGAAGTGGGCAAGGACATATCCACCCATTACTTACGGAAGATGTTCGACTGTATCTGCCTGACGATGGGCGCTCGTCAGCCTCGCGATATCACCGTTCCCGGGCGAGAACGCGGTAACATCCTCTTTGCGATGGACTACCTGACGGCCCAGAACAAGCTCTGTGCTGCCGAGGCCCTGGACGACATCCCGCGAATCACCGCCCGGGACAAGGTGGTGGTCGTCCTCGGCGGCGGCGATACCGGCAGCGACTGCGTCGGCACCGCCCGAAGGCAGCGGGCCAAGAAGATCTACCAACTGGAGATCCTGCCCAAGCCGCCCGATTCGCGTCCGGAGGATACGCCCTGGCCGATGTGGCCGCGGACGATGCGAACCTCGTCCTCGCATGAGGAGGGTTGCGAGCGGCGGTGGTCCGTCATGACCAAGGCCTTCGGCGGCGACAACGGCTCCGTCAAGGAGTTGCACGCCTGCGAAGTGGAATGGACGAACGTCAGCGGCGACTGGAAACTCAAGGAGCTGCCCGGGACGGAGTTCACGCTCAAGGCCGATCTCGTCTTGCTGGCCCTGGGATTCGTCCATGTCACTCACGACGGCCTGGTGAAGGAATTGGGCTTGAAACTTGATGCGAAAGGGAATGTAATAGCGGGCAATTATCAGACCAGCGAGCCGTGGGTATTTGCGGCTGGCGATACAATCACTGGCGCATCACTGGTGGTCCGAGCGATCAACAGCGGGCGCGAAGCGGCGGCGGCGATGGACCGTTGGTTGCGTCAAGGCCCGTAGACGCGTAGACCGCGTCTGCATGGAGCCCGAAACGCGGACTTCGCGTTCGGGGGTCCAGGGCTAATCCCCAGCGACGCGACAAACTCCCTGCCCGTGCGCTGGTCAATGGGAACAGGACGCCACAGGCAGCGTGGCAGGGTGTGATCTTGCACCACCTCCCGATGCGCAGCTTGGCTGCGGAACGAGAATCGAATGGAGTAGTCGGTGTGCAGACGCACACGAGGACTTGGACTCCATAGGGTAAAGGACTGTAGATAGATGACTGTAGTACAGATTGGCGCAAGGATTTCGCTTTTGCCTCTCTTGTCATCCTGAATAGGGCGCAGCAAAGTGAAGGATATGGGCTGCAAATCAGAGGCACCTTTCATCTGAGGGCCAGATCCTTCGCTGTCGCTCA
>DCUI01000101.1 GCA_002327785.1 Phycisphaerales bacterium UBA2218 | reverse complement strand
CAAGCCCCTGGGTAGTCTCGCTTCCTCTCCCTCCGTTTGCTCAGGGGCTTTTTTTTGCTCAGAGTGTGCCCGCAAGAATTTTCCAAAAGGCATTACGCATCAAAGGGGAGAACCCAAGGCTCGAGTCCTCACACTTCAAACCTCAAGCTTCACGTTTCAGACTCTCCAACGAACGTCTCACGGTGTCGCTACAAACACCGTTTCCGAACCGGGCTATTTTTCTGTAAGTCCCCCCGGGGAAACAGGTCTAATATGTCAGCCATGGCGTGGACATCCGAGGAATTGAACCTGGTGGCGAGGTTCCGCCAGGGAGACGATTCTGCGTTCGACAGGATCGTGGCGCAGCATTCGGCCGAGGTTGCGGCCATGGCCAATCGTCTGCTCGGCTGGCCGGGGGACGTGGACGACATCGTCCAGGAGGTCTTCATCTCAGCCTTCCTGGGGCTTCGGAAGTTCCGAGGCGAGTGCCGCCTGCGAACGTGGCTCTTTACCATCACGGTGAACAAGTGCCGCAGTCTTCGGTTCCGCCGACGGCGACCTCTACCCTCGGCGGTGGCCGGCGATCCCGAGGCGGTGGCCGGCCCGAGCCCCGGTGGCGAAAAGACCGCTGTGGACGAGGAGACCTTTGCCAGGGTCCGCAGGGCGGTGCAGGCGTTGCCCCAGAAATACCGCGAGGTGACTGTCTTACGATACCTTCAGGGGCTCGAAACAGAAGAGATCTGTGAGCTGCTTGGGATCACGACCAACGCAATACAGGTCCGACTGAATCGGGCCAGGGCCAAACTGAAAGAACAGTTGGGTGATTTGTACGAGGAGAAGCTGTGAACGAGGAAAGGATCAAAACGCTGCTCCAGAGGGCGGACGCGGTCGCAGGCAAGCCTGCTTTCGAGGGTGTCTGTGCGGCCGGAATCCGGCGACAGATTCATCGGCGACGGATCATCAGGACTGGGGGTGCACTGGCGGCAGCGGCCGTGGCGACTTTCGCCTTCACCCTGCTGGCGGTTTCCATGGGGGAGAAAACCCGCTCGCCGCAGCCGCAGCCTGAGAGAATCGCCTCGCTGGAAGAGCAGGTCGAACAGTTGAAGGCCCAAACGGATGCAACGTTGAAGCTGGTTCAGGAAGTGCTCGAAAAGGACCGCCGGCAACGACGGCTGGCCGCCCTGGAAGCGGAGCTGGCGAGCATCCCCGACCCCGTCCAGCAGATGCAGCAGCACGTGGACAAAACCGTCTTTCTGCTCATCTACCAAGCAGATCGACTCTACACGGAGTTGAACCAGACCGAATCGGCCGTGGCGGCTTACAAGGAGGTCATCCAGCTCTTCCCGACGAACCGCTGGGCCGAGGTCGCCAGGGAGCGGCTGTCCCAGATCGAACAACGACAAATCAACAAATCCGAGGATAAAGGAGAAGCCAAATGCGAACAGCGAAATGTGTAGCCACCGTTCTGGTTGCAGCCCTGGTCGGCATCGCCGCACTCCCCACGGCATCGGGGCAGGACAACACCGCACGGCAGCCGTCGAACACGCGAACGGCAGATTGCCTCGTGAAGATCACAGTCGATCCCAGCGTCTTGCCGCTAAACATGGAAACGCTGGAGGGCCTGCTGCACAGTTCCGCCGTGCAGGGCAAAGCCATGACCGAGGCTCTGGGACCGGGCGCAGCAGCAGACCGTCATGAAATCATCTTCATCGAGTGGCTGTCGGAGTCGGCACGTAGCAAACGTGCGAGGACTCGGCAACCCTCCGGGATGAGCGAAGATATGCTGAAGGAAATGGAGGAAATATACGGACGAGAATATGCCCAGATGATGGGCATGCAGGCAGGGACATCTGAGGAGAAAGGCAAGAATGCCGATGATTCGCAGGGGGACGGCCGCAAGGCCCCCAAGGAACCGGACAAGCGAAACAGCCCAAGATCGGATATGAAGTCCGGCGGCGCAGCGGGCGGCATGATGGGCGGCGCCGGCGGCATGGGGGGCGGAGGAATGGGCGTAGGCATGGGAGGCCTCGGCATGATGGGAAAGGGCATGAGGGGCATGCAAGGTATGGGTGGCATGGGAATGATGGGAGGGGGCATGGGAATGGGCGGTCTCTACGGCGCACCGACCGCCTCTGAGAGCACCTCAACCGTCGAATGCAGCGTGGTCGTCAGGCTGACGGTTGCATTGCCGGACGAACTCAAACCGTTTGCGAAGGAATTACTGGATGCCCTCGTGGTGAACCTGCGAAACTGCCTGCTCAACACACACAACAGGTATGCGAAGGACCTGGAGGAACTGCTGGACTCGGCCAGGCAACAACAAGACCGCGCACTGGAGAGATTGAAGGAAACCGGTGGGTCGTTGTCAGCCGACGGGGCAAGAGTCAAAAAGCAACTTGATACGATCGTGGATCTCTCCGTCTTGTCACCCCAGACGCCAGTCGGCGAAGCGATCGAGGTGCTGAAGAATGCCGTGAATCCACCCGTGCAGATCGTTGCGCTGTGGAGGGATCTCTTCGAACAAGCGAGCGTTGAGCCGTCCACGCCGATCGAAATCGACGGCATGCCTTCGATTCGACTGGGGACCACCCTTGACCTGCTGGTGAAGGGCATGTCCGACCCGCTGCCCGGCGCGCCACCCGTGGTGTACAGGATCAGGGACAACGTGGTTGTGATTGGGACATCCGCCACACTGGGGATGTCAAACACATCCGCCACGGGCGCCATGACCCAGGCCGACATCCGGGCTCTGGCGGCTCAGAAAAATGAACTCGCGAGAGCAATCCAGAGTCTCGAACTGGACCTGGTGAGCATGGAAGCCCGTCGAAAAGCGATGTATATGCAGATGGAAGAGGTCAGACAGCAAGCAGACAAGCGTCTGGCAGCAGACACGGTGACCCGGGAGCTGGAGAAGCTTGTCCAGATGAACACCACCAATCTCAAGCTGCTCGAGCAAAGGGTGATAACTGGGCAGATGGCCGAGGCGGACCTGGCTTCGGCCCAAGAGAGCGCCGCGAGGGCGAGGATCGAGCTGGCGCGTCGCCGGGAGGAACTGGCCAAACTCACGGGCGGCGGACGGATCGAACAGTACGACAGCGAGCTGAGCAAGATGACCATCGACGAAGCCGAGAACCGAGCCAGGCTTGAGGTCCTCCGCAAGCAGCTTGACGAGGTGCAGAGGCAACTGATGCAAGCTTCGATCTTCGACCCCGAGGCGGCCAGGGCGCGCATCGCCCAGGAGACACTGGATCTCGCCAATCGCCGGGTCGGCGAGTTGGAGGCCCGCATGGCGACCCTCCAGCCGCCAACGGTGATAATGATCGGAGCCAACTGACAGAATTACGATCGATTCGTCCGTTGCGCTTGTCATCCTGAACGGAGCATAGCGGAGTGAAGGATCTGGCCTGCGACCGAGAGAAACCTCTTGGCCCCTGCCCGGATTCCTTCGAAGCTCAGGACGGGCCCTTCGACTTTGCCTCAGGACGACGAAGTCAAGCGCCAACACGCTGCCTTCTGAGCCGCTGACGGACTTTGTCGGAGGTCAACTCTCGCAGTGCGTCAGATGCAACCCAGCGGGCGGTTCTGGAGTCGATCCGGCGGATCTCCTGGGCCGTTCGGATCGCGGCCTCGTTCAAATAGCGGCTGCGTTTGCCGATCTGACGCAGGGCCCAGTTGACCGCCTTCTTGACGAAGTTGCGGTCGTCGGTCGCATGTTTGGAGACGAGAGGCAGGAACGCCAAAAATCGCTCGTCCGGCGTCTTCTTGTCGTGGACGGCCAGAGCCGCCATGAGCACGAATCCCGCCCGCTTGACGTATTCCTCCTGCCGCTCGGTCCACTCGACGGCTTTGTCCCAGGCATAGGGTGTCTTGTCGAAGAGACAGCAGCAGGCGGCATCGCAAACCGCCCAGGAGTTGAAGTCCTTTGCCCATCGCTCCATCTGCCGGACGGTGGCCTTGGCGGGATCGTCGATCAGCGCGGCGAGGCCGCGGGCATCGTGAATGCCGGTCCGCCAGAGCCGCCCGGCAAGACCGTGGTCCTTTCCGACCTCCTTGGCCAGTGCGCGGAGATTCGGCGCGGAAACCCCAAAGGCTTTGGCCACGCGAATCCCGTACCGAGCCATGCCCTCGACGTTCTTCGGATCGCCCAGCAATCTGAGCCGGTCGAGGATCTCATCGCACTTGGCCGGGGCGGATGCCATCGGTGCACGCGACCCGTCAATGCCGGAAATGGCGTTTTCCGGTGAAGACCATGGCGATGCCGTGCTTGTCGGCGGCGGCGATCACCTCGTCGTCCTTCTTGGAGCCGCCGGGCTGAACGATGGATGTGATGCCCGCTGCGGCCGCGTTTTCCACGTTGTCCGGGAACGGGAAGAAGGCGTCGGAGGCCATGGCGGCGCCTTTGGCCTCATCGCCGGCGTGCTTCATCGCGATCAGGCCGGACTCGACGCGGTTCATCTGGCCGACGCCGATGCCGAGGATTCGCTTGTTCTTGCCCAAAACGATCGTATTGCTCTTGGCGTGCTTGGCCACCAGCCAGGCGACCCGCAGGTCTTCGAGCTGCTCGGCCGTCGGGCGGGCCTTCGTCGGGAAGGTGAGCGCATTGGGCTCCCAGCCGACTAGGTCTCGCTTCTGCAGGAGCAGGCCGCCCACGATGTGGCGGACATCGAACTCATCGGCGTCGATTTTCGCCCGGTCGATGGGGCCGGTCTCGATCAGCCGAACCCGGCTGCCCCAGACCTTGAGGGTCCGAATGATCTCGATGGCGTCCTCGTCGAACCGCGATGAGACGATCACCTCGGCAAAGAACCCGCTGGCGCCGAGGGCCTTGCCGAACCGGCTGTACGATTCCATGATGGTCCGGGCCAGCTCGACATCCACCGGCCTGTTGACTGCGATGATCCCGCCGAACGCGCTGACCACGTCCCCTTCGTATGCCTTGCGATAGGCAATGTTGATGTCTTCGTCGATGGCGCAACCGCAAGGATTGAGGTGCTTGACCACCACGGCCGCCGGCTCGTCGAACTCCTTGGCCAGCTCGAAGGCGGCATTGGCGTCGAGGAGATTGTTGAAGCTGATCTCGCTGTCGCCCGTCATGAGCTTGCCGGTGCTGACCGAGGGTTCCGTGCTTCGGGGCTGCTTGTAGAGGGCCGCAGTTTGATGGGGGTTCTCGCCGTAGCGCAGGGTGGCTTCCCTCGTCAGGGCGATGGAGATGCGGTCCGGGAACTCGACCCCGGCCTGCGCGTTGAGGTACTTCGCAATCGCGGCGTCGTAGCCGGCGGTCAACGCGAACGCGGCCCGGGCCAGCTCTTCCCGCAGCTTTCCGGTGACGGCGCCGTTGCCGCCGCGCATCTGCTCGATCACGCGGGCATACTGGTCCGAGCTGGTGACCACCGTCACAAACTTGTGGTTCTTGGCGGCCGAGCGAATCATGCTGGGACCGCCGATATCGATGTTCTCGATGG
>DCUI01000160.1 GCA_002327785.1 Phycisphaerales bacterium UBA2218 | reverse complement strand
GCGGACCGGGAGAGCACCGCACTGAACGTCGCCAAGACCAACAAGGCGGCCTTCCTCGAACGCTACCAGATCGATTTCCGGAACGAGACGACCGTCGAGGGCGCTTTGGCCCGCGACCTGTTCGTGGCCGTCAAACGGCTGTCCAANNAGTTCGCCCAACGCTTCTCGAACGACCTGGACACCATCCGCCAGGCCGGGTTCGAGATCGCCGTCAACCGGTCGGAGCATTCCGTCCGGCGCACCGCCACCTACGACATCACCTACCTCGTTTGAGCTTTTCCCTGCCGCCGCCTCCTTGTGCGAAGGGTACCCTTCGCAAACCGCGAAGGACTTTCGCACCCGTAAACCTCGTCATATCAAGCTGTTGAGCCGACACCGCGAAGGGGCGAAGGGTTTCAGGGGTTCACTCCCCTTACTCAGAAAAAAATACCGCATGCCGTGATCCCGTGTCTCTCGCCGGATCACCGGTTGTTTTTTCGGTCCGCGCGAGAGTGACCCTCTCTACATCCTTCGCACCTTCGCATTCTTTATTCATATCTATCAGCAATATCAATCATCTACAGCACTGCGAAGGCCCATGCGAAGGTTCGAACCGCATTCATCGACCTTCGCACCTTCGCATCCCGGCGGTACGGACCCCGCTCCGGTAGGTATCCCATGAACGGAAACCACCCGATTGGAGCAGGGAACGTGAGCCTTCTCGAACTCATGATGCAACAGACCGCCGGAGGATCGGCCCCGGTCGATACGAGCAACCCGTCGGTCGATGTCTCCAAGCCGGAGACAACGGAACCGGCTGAGCGCAACGATCCGCAGGAAACCATCGATCCCGACGGCACCGCCCTTTACGCGGCCACGAACCTGGACTCCTGGGAAACTGACAAACCTCGACACTTCGCTCGGGACGTGGGGATCGACGGCGTCTGCTACCGCCGTCTGGACCCGNNAGCGGGACGACTCGATCCCGCAGCTTTCGAAGAGTTGCGGAGGCGGTTCAACGACATTCATGCCTGGGCCGTCCAACGTTTCAGAGAGAACGAGCTTCTCGCCGCCGTTCGAAGTCTCGACCCCAAGACCTATCCTCCGCCAGCGATTGACCCGGCCGCCCAGAGCCGTCCCGCTTGTACCGCACCCGTCTCTCCGGTTGCATGTCCCCCTGCACCGGCTGTCGAGCAACACCTTTACCCCAAGGACGGGGAGTGGCGTTTCACGGAAAAGGTACCGCAATCAGCCATCGAAAAGGTCAATGCCATTCGAGACCAGGCGCTTTCCCTCGGCTGGTCCGAGACACGCCTTTATCAGAACCGGGGACGGTTCCGTTTCCCGTGCGGCGAGGACTTCGGTCTCGTCTGTTTCGTTGACGCCAAAGAGCGCATCGGCGACGTGACCCGGCAGTACATCGAGATCATCGGTCCGCCCCCGCGGGAGAACCGCCTTCGTTTTCACAACCCGGATGTGGATCAACCATGGCTCAAGAAAACGAATCCGGAAACATGAAACGGCCCTACGCCAATGCCAGGGATGTCCTGCCGCCCGAGGTTCTCGACACCGTCCGACGGCATTTCACCGGTCTCCTCTGGGTGCCGAGCGATGTGGGCTTCTACGAGGAGCGCCGCAAGCTCGTGCTGGCGCTCAAGGGACAAGAGGTTCCCACCCGCGAGATCGCCCGGCTTTCCGGTGTGACGCCCCGCCGTGTGCGCCAGATCGTGGCTCAGGGTCGCGCGGAACCCACTCCGACGCATCGCGATCCGCTCCGGTAGGTATCGAAGGGGTTTTCCCTGGAGAGGGCGAAATTCGCCTTCCGCCCCGAACCCCGAGATGCCGAAACGAAAAACGCGGTGATCATGGCAGACGACAAGGCCCAAGACAGGATCGGAAAACACGACGCGGGTCAGCTCAAACGCTGGCACCGCAATGCCGCGCCCGAGCAGGAGGTCCGCAAGACCGCCAAGGCTCGGACCGGCAGCGGCGCAGTCCCTGGCAACCAGAACAGCCTGCGCCACGGCATCTACGCCGACCGCTTTCTCTCTCCGGAGGAGCGTCCGCTCTTCGAGGCCATCATCGGCCAGCTCTACCAGGACTTCGTGTTCAACAAGAGCTCGGACTTCATGCAGGTCGAGCTGGTGGCGGTCTACTTCCTCAAGCTGGGCCGCGCTCAGGAGTCCGGCGACTGGGACGCCGCCGAGCGGCTGGACCGGATGATCCGCTGTCACCTCAAGGACCTCAAGGCCACCAAGATCGCCCGTGAGGGCGAGGCATCCCAGGGACCGGAGACGACGCCGGCTGAGTGGGCCACGGCTCTGCTTGAGAAGCTGGCGGAGTCGCAGAAGAAACCGGCCCGGAAAACGACCCCGAGAGGGAAAACACGGAAATGAGGTCGGATAACACCACCGCCCGCCATGCAGCGACCCGCGAAACACGCGGACTTGCGGCCACCCCCGGCCTGGGAATGTCGGATAAGACGTGTTCTCTGACATTCCGAAGCCGCCGGTCGGCGGAAGGTTCTCTCAATCAATGCTTCCGACTGGCTCCCGAAGGCTCCGATGCTGCCCGCATCATTGCCTGCGGATGTGTTCGGGGACGCGACTGTAGGCTGACTGTCTCTT
>DCUI01000093.1 GCA_002327785.1 Phycisphaerales bacterium UBA2218 | reverse complement strand
TTCAAGACGCCCACCTGCATCTGCGTGACGCAGGTGTTGTCTGTTATCTCACATCATCGATCATGAAATATGAGATTTCATGAGACTGCCCCAAGGCGCTGCTGTGGTCGAAGGCATGCCAAAGCCACCTCTTTGTCGCTGAAGTCGAATTTCTTGGCGCCGATGATCTGGTAGGTTTCGTGCCCTTTGCCGGCCAGCAGGATGATGTCGTCCGGGCGTGCGGTCGCGATGGCCAGCTCGATGGCCTTTCTTCGGTCCGGCTCGACCGTCACGCGCTCCGAGCCGGGGTTTTTGAACCCCGCGATGATCTCGCCGATGATGGCGTCGGGCTCCTCGGTTCTCGGATTGTCGCTTGTGACAATGATCGTGTCGGCCAGTTGCTCGGTCACGCGGGCCATGCGGGACCGCTTGGTCCGGTCCCGGTCACCGCCGCAACCGAAGAGGACGGTGAGCCGACCCCGGCACAGGGGCCGCAGCGTCGTCAGGACGTTTTGCAGGGCGTCGTCGGTGTGAGCGTAATCGACGAGGACGGTGAACCCATCGCTGGGGACTCGCTCCAGCCGGCCCGGGACCCCCACAAGAGAGGATAGGCCCGCCGCGACGGTCTTGAGGTCCAGCCCGGCGCGCAGGCACAGCCCCGCGGCAGCCAGATGATTCGACACATTGTATCGGCCGAGGAGCGGCGTCCTGACCCGTTCCGTCCGCCCCTGGAATTCAAGGGTGAACACTGTTCCCTCGACGGTCATCGATTCGATATGGGCGGTCAGATCGGCGGGCTCATCGACGGCGTACCAACAGACCCGGGCCCTGGTCGCCCGAGCGATCCTCTTCGATTCCGGGGCCTGCTTGTTCAGGACGGCGGCGGCATCGGGAGTGAGAGCCGTGAACAGCCGGGTCTTGGCCGCCAGATAGTTCTCCGTATTCAGATGGTAGTCCAGATGGTCGCCGGTCAGATTGGTGAAGGCCGCCGCTCGGAAGGTCACGCCCGCCAGGCGGTCCTGGGACAGGGCATGGCTGCTGGCCTCGATGACCATGTACTCGGCGCCGGCGTTCGCCATCTGTTTTTGGGCCTGGGCGATGGTCAGGCAGTCCGGGGTCGTCAGGGTCGAGGCCGTCGCGCCGGACCCGGTGTCATAGACGACCGTTCCGATCAGGCCGCACTTGTGACCGGCGGCTTCGATGCACGCGCGGACCAGGAAAGTGACTGTCGTCTTGCCGTTGGTCCCGGTGACCGCCAAGCACGTCAGCTTCCTGCCGGGATCGCCGTTGGTGGCTTGGGCGAGCAGACCTGCCGCCTGCGCCGGGTTCTCGACGGGCACGAACACCGCTCCACCAAGCGAATCGGGTGAGCTCGCGTCCGCGCGGTCATCCGCGCACACGATGTGCTTGGCGCCGTTCGCGATGGCCTTGTCGATGAACTGGTGGCCGTCGCAGGAAGCGCCTTTGACGGCGACGAACACGTCGCCTTCGCGCACCAGCCGCGAATCGATCCGGACGGAGATCGCGGGATTCGAGGAAACCAAAGTCAGCAACTCATCCAGGTTCATTCTGTAATGTCCTATACGTGGAATTGTGCAAGTGGGTCAGAGCCTTGCAGGTTTGTCATTCTACGCCAGACAAGCTGGCGATGCAACCGGGCAAAGCCCTGTGTGTCGGCCCTGTGATTATCGGCACTTCAGGCGATTTCGAATGAAAAACGGCTGTCCGGCGCGTATAATAGGCGGGTCGAACGAACAGGTTGTGCATGGCGAGTGTGGAGCACACAGCTTGCGCCTGGCGGAAGTGGCCGTGAATACTACCTTCGGAAGGAATCGTCCTATGCTCAGAGCAAAACGTGCCGTTGTCTTCTGTTTGTTTCTGGTCGCCTGTTCTCCAGCCTTTGCCGAGCAGGAGACGGGTTATCTGGCCGTCTTCATGGAGGGCAAGAAGGTCGGTTACTCGGTCCACACGCGGAGCGTGGAAGGCGACGAGGTCACCACGAGCGAACAGGCGAGCATCACCATCAGTCGGATAGGGATTCCGGTGACTATCGAAATGACGGAGACGAGTGTTGAGACGACCGCCGGCAGGCCCCTTCGGTTCGAGTCCGTTCAGCACCTTGGGGCCATGACGATGAAAGTCGTGGGTGTCGTGAACGACAACGGCGTGGTCGATGTAACGTCGTCGTCGCTGGGCAGCGAGCAGAAGAGCACGATGCAGTGGCCCGAGGGGGCGCTGATGGCCGAGGGGTTGCGTCTGCTGACGCTCGAGAAAGGGTTCAAGCCGGACATGAAGTACACGGCGAGCTTGTTCAGCCCTGGGATCATGCAGGCCGTAACCGCCAAGGTCACGATCAAGGATAAGAGGGAAGTGGACCTGCTCGGCCGCGTGGTAAAGCTCACGGAGACAACCACCGCCTTGAACATGCCCGGCGCCGGAGAGGTACTCAGCACGAGCTTTGTGGATGACGAGATGCGGGTCCTCAAGAGCATCGTGCCGATCGCCGGCATGGTGGTCGAGATGATCGATTGTCCGAAGGAGTTCGCCCTGGGCACCAACGACGTTCTGGATCTGATCGACAGGATGTTCGTGAAGAGCCCCGAGCCGATCGAGAACATCCGTTCGATCGCCGCGATCACCTACACATTGAACCCGGGCAAGACCGCCGATTTTGCGATTCCCTCGACCGATAACCAGAGAGCCACTCGCCGACCGGACGGCAAGGTGATCCTGGAGGTCCGGCCGGCGGCGGCCCCGACGGGCGGCACACTCCCCTACAAGGGGAGCAATCCCCAATTGCTCGAAGCCACAAAGCCGACGCGGTTCCTGCAGAGCGACAACGAGCAGATCGTAGCGCTGGCCCGCAAGGCGGTCGGCGATACGAAGGACGCGGCCGAAGCGGCCCGCCGGATCGAATCCTTCGTCGCGCAGTACATCGACAACAAGAGTCTCTCCGTGGGTTACGCTTCGGCGGCCGAAGTGGTCGAGAGCCGTCAGGGCGACTGCTCGGAGTTCGCGGTCCTGACGGCGGCGATGTGCCGGGCGGTCGGCATCCCCTCGCAGGTCGTGGTCGGCGTCGCCTACGTGCAGGAATGGGGCGGCATGCAGGGCTTCGGCGGCCATGCTTGGACGCAAGCCTACGTCGGCGGTGATAAACAGGACAAGGGGGGCAAGTGGATTGGCCTGGACGCCGCCTTCAAGAGCAGCCATCGCGGCGGCTACGACGCAGGCCACATCGCGCTGGCCGTCGGCAACGGCGAGCCGGGCGACTTCTTCAACATGGCCACCGCCCTCGGCCAGTTCCAGATCGAGAAGATCAAGGCGGAAAGGGCCAAGTAGAACACAGTGTGCCTCAGCCCGTAATCCGTCGAAACCTCGCATTCTGCAAAGTCAACATGGCAGAATCACAGGTCATTCTGCAACTTATGATGGTTCTTTGCCAACCGTGAGTTGCCCTCATCACAATCGCGCGTCGAGCATCCGGCAAAGACGGACGAAGTGCGGCAGATGCTCCTTGAGTTCCGCCGGGTCCAGTTGGCCGAGTAGTCTGAAGGAGCGCCTGCCCTTCTCGTAGCCCCTCTGCCGCCCGCAATCGCGTGTCGCGTCGGCAAGCGCCTCTTGCACGGTCTCCTTCGCCCTCGTTTCGAGGTCGTCCAGCGATGGCAGGGCGTTCTCCCGAAGGCGGCTACCGAAGAAGTTCCGCAGGGTCTTTCTGTCGGCAAGACACCAAGTCTCCATGCATTGGACCATCAATTGGGCCTGGTCATCGTCTGCCCCGGCGGGGCGTTCCCACCCATCTCGATACCGCAGATGCTGCCACGGGGCCTCATTGACCGGCGCCTCGCTGTCCACGAGCAGGACGGGATACTCGCCCTTTCTTGACGCTGCGCGCAACGCTGTCTTGAACTTGTCATAGGTTGCATTGCGACCGCCGCATGCATTAGTGGACGGCATACGACCCTCAAATCCTGCGCGTTCCAGCAGTTTCCGAAAACCCTCGCGGCACTTACTCTGTTCTGACGCTCTATCTCCACCTCCCTCGATATAGAGTTTTACTCTCACCAGCGTACCCCCCCAATCTCACCTTGGGTCCAGAGCTGACCGAGTCGGTACTTCTCGAGCCACTCTTGGAGTACTTGGCCATCAAGGCGTTTCATGACGGTCTGCCCTTCCGATTTCTCGCACACGACGACGGATTCTGGCTGGTCGCTGAACTCGTCGATGAGAATGTCCGAGTGGGTCGTTACCACTAACTGACTTCGCTCGGATGCGGCCCTCAGAAGGCGGGCAAGGGTCGGTATGATGTCTGGGTGCAATCCCAACTCAGGCTCCTCGATGCAAATCAACGGGGGCGGGGACGGATGGCACAACACAGCCAACAGACAGAGATACCGGAGCGTGCCGTCCGAGAGACGCGTCGCCGGTACCGGGCTCACCAGACCAGTCTCATGAAAGAAGACTTGGACGGTACCTCCCTCGATAGACACGTCATAGTCCTCAATGCCGCCGTAGAGTTGTCTGAGACCCTCAAGGATGTCGCGTTTGGTAACTGGATCTCGCCGCAACCGATTCAGAACAAGCCCAATGTTAGCGCAATCTGACTCAAGGAAGTCATTGGCTTGGTCGGCCTTCTGCGGCTGGCGCGGTACCGTGAATCGGCCGAAGGACCACTCACGGTACTGGCGAATACGTGCATACGCCTGCCCCAGATAGGTAATCTCAGGATATTGGTCGGGGTCCTTTCGTTGCGATAGAATTGACTCGTCGTATGACACTTCCTCCCTCTGGAGGTGGCGTTCCTCTTCATCTCGAATGTTGAGGACGGGGCGGCCCTTCTGAAAGCGATAGTAGAAGTAGACCCCATCCCGTCCAGGGTAGGATTCTGTGTTCTCAATCCGCTCATCGACCAGTTCGAACTTCTGGGACGATTCTGTGAACTCTATGGAGTGGCGGAGAGGTTGCCTGCCTACCGGGTTCTCGACCACAACCTCAAGTGCGGCCGTTGCCTTCGGTGAACCCTTCCATATCCAGTCCCGGATTCCGCCTCCATCGCGGACGGGTGCTGCAAGATGTGTCGGTGCCGCACGGAGAAGGCTGATTGCCTCCAGGAGGTTTGATTTGCCCGATCCATTCGGTCCAATCAGGACGTTCAGCGGACGAAGCTCCAGAGGATTGCTTTGGGGACCGAAAGACAGAAGGTTCGTGGCTTTGATCTCACGCAGCAGCAACATACTCCCACTCCTCTTGACGTCTCATAAATGATCGACACCTACTCGAACTGAATGTCCACTGCGATGAACTCGACGGTGGTGTTGCCGTTGTAGTGGTTGAGCTGGGCCTCGTAGGCGATGTTGAAGTACTCGTTGTCGACCAGCTTCTTCTCGAGGCCGCCCATGCGGAAGCCCACGCAGCGGATCGTGGCGGTGTTGTCGGTGATGACGAACTGGAGGTGGTCGTTCGTGGACCCGCACCGGCGCGGGGCCGCGGCCAGCCGGACGCCCTTCGTCGCGAACACAGGCTTGGGATTGCCCTCCCCGAACGGTCCGAGCAGGTCGAGCTGATGGACGACATCGCGAGTGAACTGTCGCAGCGGAACCAGTGCGTCGATGTGCATCTTGGCGACCATGTCGTCCTCCCGGAGATGGCCGGCGGCGTAGGCCTCGAAATCCACGGCGAACGCCTCGATCCTCTCCGGCGGCAACGTCAGCCCCGCCGCCATCTTGTGGCCCCCGAAGCTCGTCAGGTGCGCCGAGCACGCCTCGATCGCGCTGAGCATGCAGAAACCCGGAATCGAGCGGGCCGAGCCCTGGGCTGCGCCGTTCTCGTTCCGCGAGGCATTGATCATGATCGCCGGGCGGAAGAACCTGTCCACGAGCCGGGAGGCAACGATGCCCAGGACGCCCGTGTGCCAGCCTTCGGCGGCCAGGACGATGCTTCGCCGGTCCGGATGATTGAGCCCCCGCTCGACGACGATCTCGCAGGCCTGTTTGAGTATTTTGCGTTCACATTGCTGCCGCTGGATGTTCTGGTCCTTGAGATAGTCGGCGATCTGCATGGCCCGCATCTCGGTGGTGCTCGTGAGCAGCTCGACCGCCAGTCGGGCGTGCCCCATCCGGCCGGCCGCATTGAGCACCGGGGCCAGCCGAAAGCCGATCGCGGTGCTATCCACGCCCTTTCCCGCCAGTCCGGCCGACTGGATCAGGGCCTGGAGGCCGCACAGCTTGCTGTCGGCCACGGACATCAGTCCAAACCGCGTGAGCACGCGGTTCTCGCCCCGCAGATCGACGACATCGGCGACCGTCCCGATGGCCGCCAGCGTCGTGGCGCGGAGCATGAACTCGCGGAGTTTCGGCTCGAGGCGCGGGCCCCGGCTGAACTCCTCAGCCACCGCCCAGGCCAGCTTGTAGGCCACCATCGCTCCGGCCGAATCCTGGTTGGGATAGGACGACTCCAGCGCCGGGTGGACGATGGCCACGGCGCCGGGTAGATCCGGGCCGGGCTGGTGATGGTCGGTGACGATCAGGTCCACGCCGAGCTGCCTGGACAGGTCCGCCGCCGCCAGCGCCGAGATCCCGCAATCGACCGTGATCAGCAGGCGGGTGCCCGCCTCGGCCAGGGACCGGACCGCGTCCTCATTGAGACCATAACCTTCGTCGATCCGGTGGGGGATGTAGTAGTCAACCTGGGCCCCGAGCAGCGTCAGCAGCTCCCAGAGGATGGAGACACCGGTGATGCCGTCGACGTCGTAATCGCCGTAGACGGTGATCTTCTCTTTCTTTTCGATGGCTTGCTTGAGGCGGGCGACGGCCGGGGCGATCCCGGGCATCCGGGCCGGCCGGAGCAGCTCGGTGAGCTTGGGCTGCAGGAAGATGCTGCCTTCATGAGCCTCGGTCACTCCCCGATTGATGAGGATCTGCGCGATCAGCGGCGAAATCTTCAATGACCTGGCGAGTTGCTCCGTGCGTTCGTCCGCGGGCGGGATCACCCACTCGATCTTCTGCATCCCTGCCGGAGACGGCATTTGCTTTGTGTACGCCATGCCTGTATTCCAAAAGCTGTGCCAAAGCCTTCCTTATATCACATGGCGGTATGTACAGGCAAGCTTCCGCTGGTTCCAGCGTGCGGGGTGCGGGGACTGTACGACAAGAAAGTGGCCGTTAGGTGGGTGGCACGGTCAAACGAGTTTGACCGTGTTCGTCTCCGTGCGTTCCATGGCGTATGAAGACACGCTCGAGCTGCGCTTGGGCGCGGCACCCACCGGTCATGGGTATGCCTCGAGACGATCTTGTCGTGTATCCTCGCAGGGTCCGCATAAAGAATCCGGGTGAAACCAGGCAAGATGGGGGGCCATATCCGACGTGGGGGACTTGCCGAAGAGTTGCGGCTACTGGCAATCGGTCGGCAGATACACCGACTCGGCGGGGATATGAAATTTCCTGCAGAGTGCTTCCAGGAGCATTTCCAATCGCTTCAGTTGATAGTCAGTGGGCAGTGTGTGGGCGCCGTCGCCGATCAGGCAGATGCGGATCGTCTTGTCCGAGCCCTGCCAAGTCCGGCTGGGCTGGATGGCCCACTGCTTCTGCCACTGTTCGGTAGCCTGAATCTCGCCGTCGCCGTCGCCGTCGCCGTTGCAGACGACGAAGTGACAAATCGAGTCAATCGCGCCGGCCGACCGTTGCAGGCCGCCACTCTTGGTCCCGCTGAAGAATATCTCGATGCTGGTCCAACGATTGGGCGCCTGGCAGGCCTTCGATCGCACGGCCTGATCCACGGAGGTGAGCCGATAGTATGCGGACAGGCAGAAGGGACCGGCCGAAGGAGGGTTGTTCCCGAGGGCCATCAGCACGAATGCCCCCACCGTCATGGAAACCAACAGCGCGCCTAAGACCTTCACAACCCTTGGCTGGTTCGACATAGGAAAGTCGTCCATTCTCGACCCTGCCGTTTGTGAAGCTGCACCACACATGCAAACTGGGACCTCACCGCAGGGCATCTTGTTATACCCTGTTTCATCGGCAGTCGTCAGTATACGACTCCAGATTTTATGCAAAATGTCACGCGTGTCCGCAAGTTTTTTTGCGCGGAGGCGGGCTGCGCGGGTCCCGGCGGGCGGTCCGCCCTCCCTCGATCCGAAATTCGCCATTTCTTGGGTCCGTAATTCGCTCGCACGAGCGCCTTGACCGCCGGCGTGGGCGCCGCTATATTCGCGGCGGTCTTATAATCGTCCTGGGCCAGTTCCTGACGTCGACCGTGAGTAGAAAGGAAATCGATGGAACCACAATGGCGAGCCCTATCGACGGCCGAGATCGCTCGATTATCAGAACAAGGATGCACCTGCGATGACTGGTCCCGCGTGCAGGTCGCCGAGGGGTTCCGAGCCGACCGGGTACATACAACCCATTTCTGCGGAGATGTCCGCCTCGGCGTGTTCGAGAAGGGGGTTTCCTTCTTCGGCGGCGTCACCAAGCCGGCCGGCATCCGCCACGCCACGATCCATAACTGCACCATCGGCGACAACGTCTATATCTCCACGGTTCGCAATTACATTGCGAACTACGTTCTCGAGGACGATGTCGTCATCGACAACATCGACCTGCTGGTGGTCGAGGGGGAAAGCTCGTTCGGGAACGGGACGCCGGTTGCCGCGGTGAACGAGGCAGGCGGCCGGGAGATCCCGATCTACGACCACCTCAGCGCCCATACGGCCTACGTGCTGGCGTTCTACCGGCACCGGCCCAAGGTGATCGAGAGGCTCAAGGCCATGATTGCCGGCTACACGGCGTCCGTACGGTCCTCCATGGGGCGGGTGGCCAAAGGGGCGCGGATCATGAACTCGCGGCTGCTCAAGAACGTCCGAATCGGGCCGGGCGCAGTCATCGAGGGCGTCAATCGGCTCGAGAACGGCTCGGTCAACAGTTGCATCGAAGACCCGGTCTATATCGGGCCGGGCGTCTATGCCGACGATTTTATCGTCGCCAGCGGGTCGAAGATCACCGACGGGACGATCATCTGTCATTGCTTCGTCGGGCAGGGCTGCGTCCTGTCCAAGCAGTACTCGGCGGAGAACTCCGTCTTTTTCGCCAATTGCGGCGGCTTCCACGGGGAGGCCTGCGCGATCTTCGCCGGCCCCTACACCGTCACACATCACAAGTCCACGCTCCTGATCGCCGGTCTGTTCTCCTTCCTCAACGCCGGCAGCGGCACCAACCAGAGCAACCACATGTACAAGCTCGGGCCCGTCCACCAGGGCGTCGTCGAACGGGGTTCCAAGACCGGCAGCGACTCCTACATGCTCTGGCCCGCCAAGGTCGGTCCGTTCACCGTGGTCATGGGCCGCCACTATCGCAACTCGGACACCTCGGATCTGCCGTTTTCCTATTTGATCGAGCATGAGGACGAGAGCGTGCTGGCCCCGGGCGTGAACCTCCGAAGCGTCGGGACGGTTCGCGATGCCCGCAAGTGGCCTCAGCGTGACCGCCGAAAGGACCCCAGGAAGCTGGACCACATCAACTTCAAGCTCCTGAGCCCCTACACGGTCCAGAAGATGATCAACGGCCGGGACCTGCTGTGCAAGCTCAAGGCGGCTGCCGGGCCGACATCCGACTATTTCATCTATCAAAGCGTCAAGATCCCCAACCACGCCCTGGAGCGGGGCATCGGCCTGTACCAACTCGGCATCGACAAGTTTATCGGCAACTGCCTGATCAAGCGGCTGGAAAACAAGCGATTCGCCGATGTCCAGGAGATGCGGGCCGCTCTGCGACCCACGACGACCATCGGCCTGGGAAAGTGGATCGACCTGGCCGGCATGCTCGCGCCGGAGGAGGTCGTGCTGCAACTGCTCGACGATATCGAAGCCGGCGTCGTCCAATCGCTCGACGCGCTGGACGCCCGGTTTGGCTCCGTGCACGAGGACTACCCGGAGTATGAGTGGACGTGGGCGGCGAAGGTCCTGCAACAGCAGTTGGGTAGAACCCTCGATGAGATGACCGCCGACGATGTCGTCGAGTTGACGAACCGGTGGGAGAAAGCGGTCGTGAGGCTCGACGACCTGCTGTACGAAGACGCGAGAAAGGAATTCTCGGGGATCGTCCAGACCGGCTTCGGCGTCGACGGCGATGAGGTTGCCAGGCAGGGTGACTTCGCGGCCGTCCGCGGCACATTCGAGGCCGACGGGTTTGTCGGGCAGATTCGTGAGCACATCAAGAGCAAGACCACGCTCGCCGGAGAGCTGTTGAGTCGAATCGAGCCGTTGCAGGCCGGAGCATGACGGGAAAATGAACCTCCAGACGTGAATTGCCGGATCGTGAACCCGGCGCCGATGGGGAATTTCGTGAAAAGAGAGGGTCAACCATGAGAGTAATCATCCAGTCGAACTATGAGAAAGCTTCCCAGTGGGCCGCACGCTACGTCGCCCGCAAGATCCTGGATTTCGCGCCGGCCCTGGACAAGCCGTTTGTCCTCGGTCTGCCGACGGGATCTTCACCCATCGGCATGTACCGGGAGCTGGCCGCGATGAATAAGGCGGGCAAGGTGTCGTTCGAGCACGTTATCACGTTCAACATGGATGAATACGTGGGCCTGCCGCAGGACCATCCGGAGAGCTACCACTCGTTCATGTGGCGCAACTTCTTCGGCCACATCGACATCCCCAAGAGGAACGTGAACATCCTCGACGGGAACGCCCCGGACCTGGCCGTGGAGTGTGCGGAATATGAGAGTCGCATCCGGCAGGTCGGCGGCATTCGTCTGTTTGTGGGCGGGATCGGGGCCGACGGACACATCGCGTTCAACGAGCCGGGCTCGTCGCTGGCCTCGCGCACTCGCCAAGTGCGGCTGACCCAGGACACCCGCATCGTCAACAGCCGTTTCTTCGACAACGACCCGAACAAGGTCCCCGAGACGGCGCTGAGCGTCGGGGTCGGCACGGTCATGGACGCCGACGAGGTGATCATCCTCGTCAGCGGGGCGAACAAGGCCCGGGCCCTGCGGCACGCCATCGAGGAGGGCGTCAACCATATATGGACCGTCAGCGCCCTGCAGATGCACCCGAACGGCATTATTGTCTGCGACGAGGATGCAACGCTCGAATTGCGGGTGGGCACGGCGAAATACTTCAAGGACGTGGAGGCCGTGAATCTGGACCCGGCCACACTCCTGGCGTGAGCATCGGCGAGCTCGCGCTTGCCGATGCCATCCGGCGTCGAATCATGGCTGTTTGATTACTTGAGACACATAGGAACAGGGGATTTCAGAAGTGTGAAATCCCCTGCTGAATATACGTTCCGCCGATTTGGGCAGGTTTGCACCCTATCCTCTGTTATTAGGCTCCGCCGGCGGCACGGCGGGCTCGGGTGTGGTCTGGGCCTGGTTGGCGTCGGCTTGGGGTGCGGCGACCGGAGGACGCATCGGCATCATGTCGCCGGAGGCATAAGCGATCGCGGCCTTCTGCCGAAGCGATTCAATGTAGTTGCTGAACGCCTCCTGCATTTTCTGGACTTTCAAGTTCTCGACGATCCGGTCCTTGGCCGCAGCGAACGTGACCGTGTTCGGGTCCGTGTGCTCGGCCACCTTGATGATGTGGTATCCGTACTGCGTCTCGACCAGATCACTGATCTCGCCGACTTTCAACGTGAACGCGGCGTTCTCAAACGGCGGGACCATGTCGCCTCGACCGAACGGCGGGAGCTCGCCGCCTTGGATGGCCGAGTAATGGTCGGCCGAGTTCTCCTTCGCCAGCGTCGCGAAATCCGCGCCTTCCTTCACCTGCTTGAGCAGCGTCTCGGCCTTCTCCCGGGCCTGGGCCTTCACCTGGTTGGGATCGGCGTTCGGGTCCGTCGATTCCGTCGAGATCAGGATATGGCTCGCCTGAACCTGCTCGGGGACTTTGAAGTCCTCGGGGTGCCCATCATAGTATTTTTGGGCGTCCTCCTCGGTCACTTCGGTGTCGTCGCCTACCCTGGCCTCCAGGAACTTCGTGTAGGTCATGTTCCGGACGTAGTATTCCTTCCATGCCGCGAAGTCGATACCCTGATCCTCGATCATCTTCTTGTACTGTTCGAACGTCACGGGCGGGTTCTCGGCGGCGAGTTGCCTGGTGATCTCCGCGATCAATTGCTCCTCGGTGACTTCAATGCCTGCCTGCTTGGCCTCTTTCTCAAGAAGTTGCTCGATCACCAGTTGATTCATGGCGAGCTGCATGGCCTCCTTTTCCCATTGGGCTGCGAATTGAGGCGACTGGGCCGTGAGCTTGTCCAACTGCGGCTTGTACCGTACCGCTACCCGTCGCTTCACCTGGCTCTCCATGATGGGAATGCCGTTGACGGTCACCACAACCTTGTCCGGCTGGGGCGTCGCGATATCGCTCGCGGCGACGCTCTGTGAGGTCTGACCGCCCGCCGGGGCATTGGCATCAGGCGTCCTGGGCGGCTCTTTCCGGCAGCCCGACCCACAAATGACAAGGGAAACACCAAGCAAAACAGTCCCCGCCGCAAGATGACGGACTGACCCAGCAGCAACTCTCTTCATCAGTATGATGCTCCGACAGAAGGTTGGTCCCTTGGGCCGACATGGGCGAGCGGCCGCATGGGAGGCCCTTTCCAAGCGGAATGGCAACGGGCTCTATACCGTTTGGAGGTAGTTTTGTTCTCATTATTTCAGCCGGGACGGCCCGCGTCAAATAATTCATCGCCGGCCCGCCCTGTGCTCCGAACGCGGAATCCCGCGTTTGGCGAGGGTTATCCGACTCAAGTCCGTCGGTCGGGCGCACGATGAACTTGATGATTGGGCCGGCATGAAGTATATTCCTTGCGACGAGCCATTCGGACGAATAACCCGTCCGCCCGATTCGTGAGGCGGTCCGGCGGCTCCGGACGCCAACGTAGCTCAATGGTAGAGCTCTGGTTTTGTAAACCAGGGGTTGTGGGTTCGAATCCCACCGTTGGCTTTGGAATCGCGGTTTTTGATAGCGCCAGCAGGGGTCGCGGGTGTCTGTTGGTGCATATTGGTGAATGGCCGGGCGCCTAATTGCGCCAAGCAATCCGCCGAGTCATCTGCTTTCCCGTCTGTTCCTGTCGCCTTTTTGGGTTCCCTCGCGGGGACACAGAGGTTCGGTAATCTCTTGACGGCTTCTGCGGTTTGGCCCTTGAGCGTGTGCCCGTAGCGGGTCATGGTCAAGTTGATGTCGCCGTGCCGCATGATTTCTTGAATGACCTTCGGATGGACGCCGTTCGCTGCAAGCCAGCTTCCGCAGGTGTGCCGTAAAGCATGAAAGTCGCGATAGCGGCCCGCGCTGTCTGTGTAGGGGATAGCCTCACGGACTACCCTCCCGATCTGGTCCTTCTCGACCGTCGCGGCCAAGTCTTCCCGGATCATTGGGGCCGTCTTGTCGGTCAATCGCCTGTACCGGCCGCCAAATGCCTTTGCCGCGGGCATCTTGCCCACGAAGAAGGCTTTCAGTTCTTCGGCAGTCTCGGGACGAAGGGGCAGAACGTCCTCTTCGCGGTGCTTGGAGCACGCCGCCTCCACGACTACGGTGCATTTCACGAGATCAAAGGACGCCACCTTGAGCATTTGGAGTTCGTGCCGGCGGAGCCCCGTTTCGACGGTCACTCGATAGAGCAAGGCGCGTTCCCGGCCATCCATCCCGAAACGCTCTGGACCTTGGACGGCGGTCATCAAGAGCCGACGGACTTCTTCGACCTCGAAGGCCGTCCGGTCATGCCGGCGGTCTACTTTAACGTTCATTCGACGCAGGTGAACGAGGGGTGATTCGGCGGCCCGGCGATTTTGAACCATCCAGCGACAAAAAGCCTGAACGCTCTCCAAGTAGAAATTCGACGTTTGGACCGATAAACATCGGCCGCCGTTTCGCAGGTCCGCCAAGAACTGCTCGACGCGATCGGCCCGGATGTCTGACCATGTTTTGAATCCGCACCCCGTAAGGATACGGCGTATACGAGTTGCAACGGTCTGCACATACATTGGGGTATTGTCTTTTGCCAACAGGGACGCCTTGAAGTCCTCAAGATGCTGCAACACAGTCTTGCTCCCTGTGGCTCGATAGCTGTCTATGAGCCCAATCGAGACAAGCCGATCCCGGAGTCTTGCCGGTGTGCGTTCCAGCCAAACCATCAAGTCCGGATCCGGCTGCATCCCGGCAATCCGACAGGCAACCAGAGTCTCGATCCTTCGTCCCAAGGCCTCAGTCTGCCGTTTGTCTTCGAACCCAGCAAAACGCCGGACCATCTGCAAATGGTCGGTGATTTCCAGATACCACTTGCGGGCCGTCCGAGTGCTGCCATCCCTTGTCGTGTATGTCGTCTTAAACAGCCGCATCAGTTGTTCCTCCATTTGTGTTCGCGTTCTTCTGCAAGTCTACCCAGACTTCTCGCCGAGGGCAACCAGCCGCAACCCATCGGGATAATTCCTCAGTCCGCCAGAGCTTTCGGCCTCCGACCGTCAGAGCCATCGGGCCAAGCTCCCCCGTGGATTGCATCGAATACACGGTACGCCGGGACACTCCGAGCATGGCGGCCACGCCGTCGGCGTCGATCAGCAGGGGGGCCAAGGAAACCTGTATCTTTCTGCTGGTCTCATTTCTCATCGTGAAGCCTTCACCTTCCATCGATTTTGCCGGGTCTTGTCCTTCATGAAATCACCGATAGCCGAGGGAATTCGTTCTGTCCGGGCCTCTGGTGTCTGCTCGGACTTCTTGAGATCGCCCGCTGCGTTCTCTTCCGTCACCACGCAGGCCAGAGACCACAGGGGGAGCGATCGAGGAAACTCGATTGTCTGGGCATGGTGCTGTCTCAGGCCAGTCCGCGACACTGTTTGTAACGCCATCGCCCAGATAGATCGCCGCAGCGCCAAGCACTCTGCCGTCGTGGTGGAGGATGTCTTTCCGTCCCGTAGGCTTCAGTTCGCCGAATACTCGTTTGTGCCGAATCCATTCGGGTTCCATCATCGTTCTCTTTCCAACTTGTTGATTGCTTTCCGGTTCTTCTGCATGATGATCTGCTTCCTGCCAGACGGTTCGAACGGCTTCAGTTCTCGCTGGTGGGAGTCTCTTTCCTGCATTCCCGGTTTAGCAATGGTCCTTTGATTTGTCCGGCCACCCAGAAGATGCCGTAATTCCCCGCCATGGAGTACCCTGCCTGCAGCGAGGAGAAGCAGTACAAGAAGGATCGTCGCTGCCAGGGCCACATACGGCAGCAGAACAACATCGAGCAGACCGCCCGTCTCTGTCGGTTCTCTACCAGAGGGAGCTCCCGCCTCCGTAGATCCGAAGAACCTGACAAGTCCTATGATCGAAAGCAGGGCCACGCAGAACGAGACGGCTAAGCCCGCCGCATCGCCGAAGAACGACATTTCTTTGACGGCCTTCCGGACACACATGAACACGATGACGAACATCGCGCCCAGCATTGCCATCACACCGACACTTGATACAGAGCTAACGAATGCTTGCATGGTACAGTTCCTTTCATTCAGTGATTTGCTTCTTGCCCAGCCAGACCACGCCGGCGTCATCTTTCCTGACCCGCACCAGATCCTCGGGCGTGAGATCGCCGGGATACAGGAGGAATCGCAGCTTGCCGATATCATGGAATTGCCGGACGCTGTGCTGGACCCGATTGATCACATCGACTATATAACGGGACCAGCGGACCCTGTTTCGTATCGTGGCAATGGCCTGGGCCTGTGGGTGATAGCCATGCTCAGCCAGGGCCTCCTGCACCAGGATCAGCCCGCGTCCCCTGCGGTTCACAGCCTCTGCGAAGATCTCCTCGGCCCCGCATTCACACGCGAAACGCACCAGTTCATCGATCTGTTCTGGATCGTCGGCGATTCCCGGCAGGAAGGGACAGAGCATGCCGTAGGTCCGCAGGCCCCGGGCGTGGGCCTCGCAGAGGGCGACCATCCGCTCTCGGATCGGGGATGCATAGGGCTCAATCACCTTCAGGATTTCCTCCTCGTCAGGTGTGCCGGTGAGCCTCAATCCGACCAGAACCCTGTCCCTGTATCTCTCGATCAGGTCAAAGTCACCGGCAACCGCCCCATTCTTCGTCAGAATCCGAACTGTCCAGCCGGGTTGACACAGAATTGCCTCAAGGCAGCGGCGGCCGAGCTGGTGTTCCTGCGCCTCGGGAGCCCAGGCATCGGTAAGCGTGCACACCTGCACAAGGCCCCGTTCTTGGATTCTCGCGGCATCCTGCGCCACCCGGTCAGGTGTGTTCGGGTCCACGATGGCGTAGTCGAAGGCGAAGGGATTTTCCCCACAGGCGCAAAAGGACGGATGCATCCGCAGTACGGCCCCTGTACTGCAGTACAGGCAGCCGTGGCCGCACTTGGTCCCGACGTTCACGGCATGTGTGGCGAGCCCCTTCTTTTCAAACTCGGGCGTCCGGCTTATTCCGGTCTTCAGGGGGTATTGATGCACTCTCATATATGGCTCCTTAAGAAACAGTCTTGTGTGGTCTCCGGCTATTCCCGTCTTCCATCCGGAGGGTCGGTGTTATCAGTCGGAGCAACATGGGCAAAACCGATGCCCGCACTGCACACAGAGTGAATTCACCCCAGCGCCCAGGACCACTTTTCCACACCGAGGACAGAACAAGAATCCGGTGTCGCGATCCTGCTTTCCCTTGGCCTTCGGCGATCCTTCATGCGCGTTCTGTGCCTCTGACGGTTCGGTCCGTTCTTGGTGTTCCATGTCACTCATGGCTATCCCTTTCAGATCAGGCCCGCGGGCGTGGACGATTTGGGCCGCGCTATGACACAGCCCAGCGGCAACGTGTCCCTTGACGGCCGTATCGCGTTTTCGATGTGGCGGTCTATTCATCCGCCATTTTCCCTCTGAACTCTTTCACCGTTTTCACACTGCACTTCAGATCTCTGGGGATCAACGGACCGCACCTTGAGAAACCGGTAGATCTCCATCGCTAACAGGGCGACGTTGGGGAGATCAGCATCGAAGAAGGCCGTGGTGTACTTGCGTTCTCCTTCGACCTCGTAGGACTTGTCGAACTTGACGGATGGGACATCCACGACCTTGCCACCCCTGACCCGTGGAGTGATCCAGACTGTGCCTGTCACTCCTGCGCAAAAGAACACTTTCACAGGCTTGTTTGTTGCTGATTCCATGTCGGTATCTCCATCACTATTGCTCAAATTGCCCGTATTGCAGCCATGTACATCGGTGCCCTGGCCGGACATGTCCCGATTCGGGAACAGCGGAATACGCCTCGTCCTGGCCGCGCCATGGCCGTACTCACAATCGTTCCACAGTTGAGTGGTTTGTATCCGTCTCGCAGAATGCGTTCGATTACCCGCTGGGTGTCAGCGCGGTCATAGCGTCCGCCGTCCAATGCCGAGATCGCGTGTATCAGCTCCATCCCGCCATCGAGATAGGCGAGGTTACTGATCAAGGCGAACCATTGGGGCTCGCTGACCTCCTGTGCTTGCCGGCGGCACCACTGGATGAACTCGCACTCCTCGATCCTGGCCAGATCGCACTTCAGTCCCTTCGACACCGGCTGTGCCGTTTGAACAACCTCCTGGACTTCAGTGTTGACGATCTGGTAATGGAGGGCCAAGGACCGCCCGAGAGGCGGCTCCGTCACGAAGCAGGCCCGGCGATGCGGCCGACCGGGCAGAGGCTCCCCCTTGCGGTTCCAGGTGCCCATGACCCGCATGATGTGGCTCAAGCTGTAGACTGGGTCGATCCGAACCTCAGCACATTGTCCTGCTACGCCGTCCACGAGTCCCCGGCAGAAACTCCTGAACTGTCGAGCGATTTGCTCGCAACCCACCGATATTGGAACAAGCGGGGCCAGGACATAATGACCGTTGCCGCTGCAGCCGATGGCGGAATTCAGGACCAAGCCGTCCTGGCGAGCCAACAGCTTCGCGGCACGGAGGGTCTTTTGGAGTTCCTGCTCTGATGCTGGATGGCCTCTCTGGCGCAACGGTGAAATGACATCGATGTCGAAGAAGACAGCCGAGATCCATTCGATCTCTCGGCCATAGGTACTGTTGCCATTCGCTCCGCCGCGTGCCAGAACCCAGCGATTTGGCGCTTGGTCGAAGCGATGGGCAGGACGCGGTTGCACGCCGACGTAGAGTGCGCTGGCTCTGCCCTCCATCTGCCGGCAGAGTTCAAGAACCGCATCCACGCCGTCAGCGTACGCAACCCAGTGGTATCCACCAACAATGGCACGAAGCTCCGTAACCCCAAGTCTGTCGTGTCCGAGCAACGCCATGTGTGCCCGGATCTGATACTCGAACTCAGGGCCCAGAACGAGGCCCTGGACAACGTGTTCTGGCGGTAGGCTCTTCATGTCAGCAGCCCCGCAAATCCCTGCAGCACCATCCGCACGAGGCACAGCGTGATCACGCTGGCGGCCAGAATCCCCCGTTGCGATAGCTGGATGGATACGAGTGCCTGCCACCGCCTGCCGATGGCGGTGGTCAGGGGATCCACGATGTCCTTCGCGGCGTGATTGACAGTCCCCACCCATCCGATGCGTCGCCATTGGCCGACGATGCGGAAGATCAGAAGGATCAACGCCATGTCGATGGCCACACAAGAAAAGTGCAGGCCGATCTTGATGAGTTCAGGCAGTGCGCCCATGGAGAATCCTCCGGAAATAATCCCAGGGTTTGAGAGTAGGGACGATCTTTGTCACGGATGCAGGCGTCCCCGTATGTTGTCCTTCGTCTCGCGTCTCGGTCAGACAATCCCGACACAAGACGCGTTTGCCCCGTGACTGCAGACCCTCCAGCTTGTCTTTCGGCAAGCGAAAGTCCTTCCCGCAAACCGCACAGGCGATCAGCGGGTGGGAGATATCGTGCTCGGCTTGTTCGGTCCGCCATTTCTCCAACTGGGGGCGAAGGCATTTTGAGCACAGGATGGGTCTGCCTCGATGCCGCAGGTCATCGACTCTGGGCCGTGGCAGCGAGAATGTCTTGTGGCAGTGCTCGCAGGACACCTCGGGAAAGCCGAGCTGGTGCTGTGCCCGTGCGAGGGATGATTCGGCGAACTGATGACTCAGGCAGCGCTTGCACAGGATCAACTTGCCCCTCCGTCGCAGTTCATCGTGCTTCGCCATGGCGATCGAGAATGCCGAGCGGCACTGCGCACACAGGACCCAGATAAATCGCTGTTTGCCGTCGTCCTGATAACCGTAGTGGCCGGTCTGTGCCCTTTGCAGGGTCCCCTTCAAGGCCCCAATCCACTTGGGCGGCGATGGGCACCCCTCGAATGTGAGACTCTCAAGCGCCCGTTCCAAGAGCAGCCCGCAGGGCTTTGCGATTTCCTTCAGAACATCGATAGTCTCCCGTACGAAGCCGTTTCCCAACTCGTCGATCTGCGACTGGGCAAACAGCGTCCCATCCTCCTGTGGCGGGCCCATGGCGAGTCCGGTGAGCAGGATCTCCGCGATGAGCACCGCTAGGGCGAAGCGATCGGCATGGGGACGCCACGACGAGGCCGGATCCGGATGGCCGCCCGTCACCTTCAAAAACGGCGCCACATAGCCCATCGTTCCGACCGTCGTATTCGCCTGAAACGGCAGGCTGGCATGGTAGAGGGAATCGAAATCGATCAGCCAAATGCGGCCCTGCTCGTTCAGAAACACATTCGTCCCGGACAAGTCGCGATGGCTGCACTGTGCAGCCTCCAGGAGATCGATGATTCGCGTCAGGGCCAGGCTGAGCCTGAGCCTGGCGGACAGGGACATCTGCACAGCCCCATCGCGCAAGTCCTCGGCCACCGATGCCCAGGAGGCCCCCGGCACCTTGGGCATCACGACGCCGCGTGAAAGCCAGTCCGCCAGCGCGGGGTTCTTGTACGAGGATGGCCAAGTGATGAGTAGAGCAACTCTCCGTCATCCACGAAGGCGAAGACCGCCGAGTCGCCGCACCCCATGATGTCAACACCCACGTCGGACTTTCCGGGTCGCAGGCGGATCGCGGCGACGGTCGTCTGGTAGCTCGTCGCCTGCTTCTGACGGAGGACGGCCCTGAGCATCGTCTGCACGGCCTCGGACACATCGTCCGGCACGCCCAGGCGAGCCTTCTGGAATTCCTCTCGGTAGGCCATCAGCAGATCACAGACTGTCCGAAGTCCCTCGTGCGCGCCCCTGACGAAGAGAATCGGGGCACATGATGTGACCAGCGCGGCCGCTTCGGCCGCCCGTGGCGAGGAACTGACACCGTCACAGACAACCCCGACCAGGCCGGGCTCGAGAAATCGAGCCCGGTCCTGATCCTTCTGCTCCTCGCCGAACTGGTTCGGCGAAACGATCGTTCGGGCCCGATACCCCGGCCCTGATAAATGCATGTCGTGTTTCACGGTCGTCACCTCGCCATCCTGGAGCCAATGCTGCTGACAACCTGGATCGCATGCTTGAGCATGTCCTTGGTACGCACGTCGAAGAAGAGACGAGAGCCCGGCCGGATCTGCGGGAAGATCCCGGTCGCCTTGAGGTTAGCCTCGATGGACGCCGGTGCCACACTACTCATCTCGAAGAGCCAAACGTTGTCCGGGGACGAACCGACCTCTGACACGTCCACATACCCCGGGAAATCCTCCGGCCCGCGGTAGCTGAGATTGGTCCGGGTCCCAATGTAGGCGTTCACCACTAAGACGTTGCCATCCGCGGTACACTGTCTCTTCATTTCTTCCGCGATCGCGCTCGCATCCGTGCGGCTCTCGCCGTCCGACAAGTGGAAGATCATGGGCGGAAAGGCATTCCGGAATCGCTCGCCGGCCAGCGAGTTCTTGAGGTGGCCGAGCATCTCCGCGAACGCCGCCTTCGTGTCCGTCCCACCGAGGTTGCCGCCCAAGCCCAGCGAGTTGCCCGACTGCGAAAACAGCTCGACGGCAGCCTGAATGTCCATCTCCGGCGAGCCCCAGAGTTCTGGGCGACTTCCATACTTCACCACGGTGAGGTAGTAGCGAGGCTTGATGACCCCAGTATCTCCTTTCACATCTGAGCTCAGAGTCATCAATTCGTCGAGGATGATTCCGAAGTACCGCTCGACCCACTTGTACTTCGGATCTGATGTTCCCCGAAGGGGCTCATGCATACTCCCGCTGTCATCAAGGACCAGACCAATCAACCCTGGCTCCGCTCGACTGATCTTCTTTTCGTACGCCATTGCTGTACTCCTTCTGATTTGTGACTTCCTTCTTCAACTTCACATCCAGCCGGCACGTCACCGGCCGGTTGTGGACAATTCGACACATGTTCGCTTGGCCCTCCCGGTCAGAGAGTTCCGGCCGTTCTCAAGGCCCGCTCGCCTCCTTATAGAATTGGATCACTTGGGGCGGAAAGAGATCGGGCGACGGCTGCAACTGCGGATCGTGCCGGTGCGCCTGGATGAAATGACTCCGGGCCGTCTCGGCGTCCCCTTGCTGATAGGCGATAGCGCCCAGCAGGATATGGGCCTGCCCCAACTCGGACTGTGTGCACGTCCCCGTGTCGATGGCCCGGCGAAGGACACGGACCGCCTCCTCCCACCGCAGCTCCCGATAGGCCTGGGCACCCTCTGTGATCAGCGAGGCCATGACCGCCCGGTCCCGCGGCTGCGCCCTGGCCAGTGGGGGATTGCTCGCTGTATACACATGGTTCCCCGCCCCCGGACTCGTAGGGTAGGTGCGCGGTTCATAGGGGGTGGGCCACCGCCTTGAGGGGAGGTTGTCTTTGTTCATGTGCGCGTACAGGACGGACCCGACGATAGCCCCGCCGACGAGCAACTCCGGCGAGCAGCCCGCCGCGAACGGCAGCAGGAAGACAACGACCGTTGCGCAGACGAGCCGCGAGAGCCCTCGTGGCCGGCGGGGCCTCGCCTTCGAATTCGTACCCCAACGGGACTCAGATTCGTTTCTGTTCAACATCGATGTGTCCTTTCTCAAGTTGAGCCTTGATGACGGTTTCGGAGTGTTCCGGCAGGTGAACGGTCTGTGACAGGACCCGGTCGCCCTGACGGAGCACGACTTCGTGCTCACCCGGCTTCAGGGCGAAGGCGTCGACCTGGCCGCTGGGCCCCAGAGACCTGCCGTCCACCTTGACGTGAGACCACGGGACCGACAGGACCCGCAGCCGCGCGGTCTTCTGCCGTTCCAGGGAGATTGTCGAACCCACGCAGAGCACGACGACCGACAGCATGACGACTGCGGCCAGGACAAAGCCTGCCGGAATGACCCACGGATAGGTCGGAGCCACCGGACCCTGGCCAAAAGGATTCGGCGGCATCGCCGGTGGCCGAGGCGGGAACCCAACCACAGGCTGGACCGGCGGCATGACAGGCGGCTGCATCGCAAACCCGGCAAAGGGCTGTCCCTGGGGAGCCATCGCCGGTTGAATCCGGGGCAGAGGGGCTGGCGGGACCTGCGGAATCGCCGCCGGTGGAATCGGCGACATCGGCATCGGTCGGATGGTGGGAATCGCAGGTGGCTGCACCTGCGGCTGGGGTGGCACGCCTGCCCACGCCGGCCGAGCGCCAGGTGCCATCGTGTTCTTCAGGAACTCGAATGCCGATTTGAGCTCGGCGATCTGGGCCTGCGCCTTCTGGCGTACGTCCACCGGCTGGCCCGGCACCAACTGGAGTTGCAGGGCCTGCAAGGCGGCCCTGTAGGCCTGCTCGATCTCGGGCAGGCTCGCACCCGGGTTCACGTTCAGAATGTGATACGCTTGGGTCGCCGTCATCAGCCATGCCCCCTGAAGACCAGACCGTTGGCCAGATCCTCGTAGTGGGCCACCAGACCGTCCGTATCGTGGAAAAACCAGTAGTGAATCAGGCCCTGGGCGTCCGTTGTGGCGACCCGGCGAAGCAGCGCCTCGTCTACATCAGATGTGTTTCCACCGATGCCGATCACCTCGAGCAGGACCCCGGCGTTCTTGAGGTGGGTCGCCCACCGCAGGGGGTTGCCACCGTGGCCGTCCGTAAGCAGAAGGATCCGCCGATAGCGGGCCAGGGCGGGATTCAGGGCCACATCCTGGGCGAAGAGGCCGTTCGCGGCCTTGAGCCCCTCCGCCAAATCCGTGCCGCCCGCCACCCGCAACGACGCCAAGCACGTCAGAATCACGTCCAGCCGGGTGATCTCCGTCAGTGGCAGGACAACGCGGCCGTAGTTGTTGAACGTCACAATGGCGATCCGGTCACCGGGCGATAGGACGGCTCGGCGTCGAAAGAACGCTTCTGCCGCCAACTTACTGGCATCCAGGCGTGATCCCCCCGTCGTCAAGCTCCACCCTAAACTTCCAGAGGTATCTTGAACACATATGGTGTCCTGAGGCAATGAGGATCCGTCGCATTGGCCCAGTGGCACACCGCTGACATCCACCGGCGGCATCAATGCCGTCGCGTCACCCTTGCGCGGGCCGACGCCAAGACACCGTCCCGCCACCCGGCGGAGCCAGCCTGTCGGTTTGTAGAGTCCATTGGTCATGAGGGAACTCCTTCCGTTGGGCCAGCCAAGGTGCGGCGTTTCTGCTCGATCTCGGTGCCGCTCAGACCCGGCTGATGAATGAATGAGTCGGAGATGGTCTGGCCAGATGACTCGTCCACGACCGTCAATTCGAGCAGTCCTTCGGCCGTATACCGGCCCTTGACCCGGATGCGATCCTGATCATTGTCCGAGGGCTGTATAGGCGCTCGAATCTCTCGCAGGATCGAGGCGTTCGTACTCGGCTCCTCCGGCTTACCCTGGACGATTTTGACCGTCACTTCGCGCTGGCCGGGATTGACCGGCGAGAAACGTTCCTGAAACTCATGCGGGAGGGACGTGCCGGCCGGCACGAGGACACAATTGAACTCACGAGGGTCGTCTTTGCATCTTCGCGCCGCCACACAGAGGGCGTGGGCCGCCACGGTCTGGACCCGGATCTCCTCGGCGAGGTAGCAATGGCCCCCGACCACGATCTCCGTATCCTTCCTGCCGAAACAGACCTCGGCGTAGACGGCGGCGCCTCGGACGATCGCCAGATCCGGATCCGTATCCTGGGCTGGCTCCACGCCGAAAACACTCTTGACCAGTTCGGCAATGTGGGGTTGCCGGCTGTTTCCGCCGACCAGGATCACGCGGCCGGCGGTCTTGCCTTGCGCCTGGAGCTTCTCCTGCAGCCGTTCGCAGCAGGCGACGAAGCGGTCGTCGAAGGCCTTGGCCGCCTGACGGAGCATCTTGCGCGTCAGCTTGAGCGGGACCCGCTTTCCGCCCGCCTCGACAATGACCGTGACTTCCTCGCGCCGCGACAGCATCTCCTTGGCCTCTCGGGCCCGGTCGAAGTTCTGATAGAAAGCGGGCAGGTCTTTTTCCGGGGAAATCTCGATACCTTCCTTCTTACCCGCTTTGCACATGAGTCCCAACATCGCTTCGCTGTAATTTTCCCCGCCCAGCTCTGCGTCCCCATCGGTGTGGATGGTCCGAACCGTGCCGTCGATGATCTCGATGGCTGTCACGTCCGTGGTGCCGCCGCCCGTGTCGACGACGACGATGATCTGGTTCGTTTGCTTCTCCAACCCGCAATGGAGAGCCGCGGCCTCGGGCTCGTTGAGCAGGCGGACCTCCTCGAATCCGGCGATCCTGGCCGCCGCGATCGTGTCGTCCCGGGCCCGACTGCCGAAGTACGCCGGCACCGTGACGACGGCCCGCCGAACCTCGCCGCCGAGGTAGGTCTCTGCCGACTTCTTGAGGTAGGACAGGATCGGGGCCGAGGAGTCCACGGCAGTGATTTCCCGGCCGTCAGGACCCATCCCAATCGGGATGGGCTTGCCCTCTTCGGTGGTCCTGCCCATTGACCGCTTGCCGCACTGGATGACATGCTGGGGTGCCAGGACCAGGTCGGGGCGGGCCGCCCTGCCGACGACCGGCGCCGCGCCGGCCCAGGACACGATGCTCGGCGTCTTGGTGTCACCATCCAGGTTGAGGATGATCTCCACCACGGCAGAAGGCGTGATCCAGGCCATCTCGCTGAAGGTCGTCCCCAAATCAATCCCGATGACTTTTCCTTCGTTCATACGCTCTCCTTTCGCTATTGCTGGTTTGCGGAGGTCTTCGTGCGGAACACGAGGACGCGTGCCTGTCGTAAGACCTTGCCCCGGTAGAAAGCGCCGGGGGTCACGAGTTGGCTGATCCGGCCCTGAAGATCCCCGTCCGTCGTCATGGTGTAGCCGCACACCGCGTGGAGCTTCGGATCGAGTCCCTCCCCCGGGGTCGGCGTGATCATTTGCACGTCGAGATGCGTCAGCTTCTCGCGGGCGATGCTCCAGGAGATCTCGATCTCGGCCCGGACTTTGCCGACGCCGTCGCCGTCGACGCTCGGCTCGGGGAGCCGGCTCGCACTATCCCTCAGGTGGGACAACTCCTCTACCAGAGCCACGACCGCCTCAATCGCCGGGTGCAGGGCGTGCCGGTCGAGCTCTTGATTCAGGACGGCAGCCGTATCCCGCTGACAGGCAGCGACGATGCTCAGGTACTCCTCGTGCCGGCGATACTGCTCCTCGACCATTGCCCGCAGGCGGTCGAACCGCTCCTCCAGCGCCTGGATTCTCTGGCCCAATACGTTGACTTGACCATACACATAGCCATAAAAGAGCACGGTGGAAGGAGCATACGTCGTCAGGCACGCCAGGCTGGTCTGATTCACGCCCGCGGGCCCACCACGGTCCTCACGGCCCGGTGCCGGCAGGCCGTTGCCTTTCTTCGATGAGATGGTCATACGGCGACTCCTGAATTCACTCCTTGACGAGGTCCGCGACTACTCGAATGTGCACCTGCTTGACGATGGCATCCACGATCTTGCGGGCCTTGAAGAGCTTCTTGACCTCTTTGACAAACGTCACGTCCCGGGCCAGGAGCACGAACTTGGCGCTCTGTGCCACCGGCAGAGTGAAGAATTTCTGGATGCTGTCCACTTCGTGATTCGCCTTGGAGATCCCGATAAAGACGCAGATCTTCTGGCCGGTCTTCTTATTGATCATCATTCCGTCCGCGCGCAGGCCGCCGAGATCGACCTCGAACTCAATGCCGAAGTCATTTCTGATGGCCTCCGCCCTGAGCAACTGGGCGGCCAGCTCGTGCTCAAAGCCGCCGTTAGTCAGCGGGCCGGGTCGGGCAATGCCTCGGGCCTGGAGAATCGTCCAGCCGTGATCAAGCACCTCGAAGAAAGCGAGCTGGCCGCCGACGCGGCCGGTTGAGAACCTGTGGGCCGTGATGGCGCCCCCAGCTTCGAGGGCGGCTGCGATTTTGCGGCACGGCGCCCGGCTCAAGCCCAGCGCCTCGTATACTTTGCCCGCGGTCTTCGGAACCCCGCTGCCAATGACCACCAGCATTTCGATTTGCTCCCGCGGCAATTCCTGGCCCGCAACGGTCTTCTCCTGGCCCGCGGCGCCCGCTGGCGGCTTGGGACGAAAGACGTCCAGCGGCGCCGGTGGCTTCGTGGTCACGGCGGCGCGGAAGCGTTCCACGATCGCCCGTCGCATTGATTCATCGCAGATCCCGGGAATGACCGGCGAGGGGAATGTGGCATACACCGGCTTGGGCCACAGCACCGGGTTAAAGATCACGAATTCGCCGGGCCGCAAGATCCGCATGTGCTCCACTTGTTCCGGCGTCAGGCCCAGCACATTGCCGATCACCCGGGGGTCTTCGCCCTGGAATCGGGTCACAATCCAAGCCTCCGTGTTCCTCACAATGAGAGGCCCCAGACCCGCTAGGCTATGGCAGACCAGAATCATGCCCAGGCCCAACTTCTGGCCCATGAACATGCACTCGGCGATCGGGCTGACACCCCCGGGCGTCTCGAAGTCCCGCTGTTGCTGAACCGCGAGGGTGATATCTTCCCCTAGGATGATGCACTTCATCGCATCGCCTCCCCGCCATACAGACGCCGGAAATAGACCCATCGCGCCACAAAAGTCACGACGAACGTGAAATGCTCCGCGGGAAGGTCCTCGAGTTCGATAATGACCAACCCCGGGGAATTGGTCAGGACTTCCAGAAGATCGCTGGAACTGTAGTCCCACATGGAACCCGTGCAGTTCAACAGGTCGCGCAAGACGTAGGACATCGACTCCTTATACCCTGCCTCGCGCGAGCCCCACCGTGGTTTGAGGGCATCGAGGACCTCCGCCACCTGCCTCAGCGTTGGATAGACCCCCTTGGGATGATGGGCCATGAGTTTGTCGACGACATGGCCGAGCAAACGCTGGGCCGCGAGACGGCTAAAGTTCTGCGCGATCAGACGCACCACTTCATTCCTCCACGCCCCTTCTGGTGTGTTAGGCGGCGGCTCCAAGAGACAAAATGCCAGGTCGCTTTTGCGGACAACCAGGACCATATGTCCAATCTCGGACACCGTCACCAGGTGCCGCAGCTCCGGTTTCTTGACGAACGCGAGGATGCACGCCGTCTGAAGCAGATGGGGATTCGTGATGAATAGGTGCTCCAGCAGGGTCGTTTTGCCACTTCGGGTCGGTCCCAGCACGCCAACATTCCCGGGCAATTGGTCGATCACAAGACCGATTGCGCCCGCCGCGGGCATTTGGCCGACCTGCAGAAAATCGGGTGGGTAAATCAGACTTCCAGGTCCTGGGTAGTTCCCCCAGAACGCATCGCCGGATCCCAGGAAAGCGAGTTGATGGCCTCGAATCCGCTCCGTGAGAAGTTCCTGAGCGTCGAGGTCGTTGGGATCAGCCATCACCATCTGAATCAGCTGGCAGGTGAACGGGTCCTCTCGCAACCGATACTCCGGGTGTTCGCGCATCAGCTGAGCGATCTCTTCGGCGGACCATCGCTTGGGCCGGTCCCCGGCGCCGCTGTGGCTGGCCCGCGGTGTCCTTGATGGTCCCTGACTTCCTGGATAGCCGTGGCTCACTGCTATTTCCTCAACCGGCAGAACTTCCACGCGATTCGTTCCAACAAACCCATGTTGTTCGCCTGGGCGCAAGCGGCACAAACGACAATACGTTCGTCTCGCGACACCTTGATCTGGCCACAGCATCCTTGACTGAAGTCGAAATCAAGGCCGCAAACCGGGCAACGCCGTACCCTGATCGCGTGCCAGAGGCGGAGGCAAACGCGACATTCACGCACGAAATCTATGTCACATGTCCCATCCGCGGTACCCGGGTCGAGCTCCTGCACCCTCTCGCGGCGCCACCGGCCATTCTCAAACACAGTCACCTCCACGGTCCTGAACTCGACTATTTGGCCGGAGGGCATCTGCTTCCTCTGGACGTCCACGACAATCTTGCCGGGCATCTGGAGGAACGGATTTGAATTGCCTGGAAACATATGCACCGCCTAAAATGGCCGAGCCAAGTAAGTGTCCAATACCCACACCGTCAAACGATACAGGAAGACACCGGTGACGAATCCGAAACAGGCAGTCGCGAACAGAGCCAAGCAACCGAGCTGGATCTTCCATGCCCACCAGAAGCTGACAAGAGTTGCTTCTCCCCGGTTCTGCGGCTGGGGTATCTGGCCGTTCATGAGCGAACTCCTGCCTCCGTGGCTGCGGTCTGGATGCCGGCGCCCGGCGCGTGCATCGACGAGTCGGCCTGTCGGCGCCTGCTCTCGATGGCGGACAAGGCGTCGAGGCACTTCTGTGCGACGGCCGTGGTCGTCACTGTGTCCCGAGGATCCCACAGGTCCTCGAAGGAACGAACTCCAAGAACGTCGGCAAGGCCCCTGAGAAACTCCAACTCATTGATCCCGCGCACCCCTCGCGCGACAGTCCCGTCGAACCGCAGCACACGCGAGTGCTTCTTCTCAAACCTGTGGATGAAGGAGGCTTTGAAACCCCTGCTCTCCAGGAATTGTCTGTCCACAAGGGTGGGGCACAGGACGGTCCTGAGCCACGCCCGCGGGCGTTCCATGTCACCGCTGGCGAAGATGTCGATCCCACGCATCGTCTTACTCCTTGATTGCTGCTCCGAATCCCAGACGGGTTTCTGACTGTCTGTATTCTGACGGGCGCGCGAATCTGCGCCTTCGGCGATTGTTGGTTTTCTCTGCATGAAATATGGCGGGTTCTTGCGTCTCTATGGTTGCCGCTGGAAATGGATCCCCGCGCCGGCGCTTTGTTCGCATCCGCCCGGCTCGTTGGCATCGCTGGTGGCATCAAGTCTCCGACCGGTCCTGCACACGAAAGGAGATGTGCCTTCGTCGGTGATAGACTACCGGTACGGCTCTAATCCGTTCTACCGTCACATAGGACAGATCCAGTAAAGAAGCCGGAACACCAGCTTGGAAAGCATGAACAGCGGAATCACAAAGATAAACCCGCATACCAGGGCAATCAAAAGCCACACCAACGTGAGTTCTGTCGCCAGCCCGGTTCTCTTCGCTGCACGCCTGATCCGATGCCAAATCCTCGTTAAAATCGACCTACCTTTCGCCGGACTTGTCTCTGGCGTTGATAGGGATCTTCTCTCATCGAAATCCAATTGGTCCAAGAATGGCGTGCTCTCGCTCACTGGTCGCCAACCGCGCCTTGGCATCTCCTCCAAAGCCTCTTTCTGCGGCTTGCCTTGCCCCAGGAGGAGGCAGAGACAGTCGTGATCGCCAGGATAATAGGTCCCGTGTACCTCGTTGGGGTTCACGGCGGCCATGTCGCCAGCCTGAAAATGGTATTCGGTGTCCCCAACTTGCAGCCAGCCGGACCGCAGGAACAGGATCAGCTCCGTGGCATTTGGATGGGTGTGGAATCCTATGCCTACGCCGGCCCCATCTCCGCACGTCTTTGAGTGCGTGATTACCAGCCAATCATACGGTGGAATCGCCTCACCAAAGATGATTTGCACCTCGCGGTGCTCGCGGGCGCGGTCATATGTCTTCCGTTCGGATTTCCTGATGATTCGCATGGATTCCCCCCGCTGGTCTATCCGCTGACAATGATGCCGAAACGTTCCAGACCGGCGATGAGAACTTGTTCAGATTCTCTCTCGCCGCTGAAGAGGATGCCGTTGATGCCGCAACACCGGGCGGCCTCGATGTTGGACGCCTGATCGTCGATGAACAAGATTCCCCTCGGCGCAACCCCTGTGCCGGCGATGAGTGCTTCGAACGCGGCGGCCGACGGCTTGCGACACTTGAGGAAGATCGAGAAAAACCGGTGGTCGGCTGGAATGGCCTCCAAGTACTTGGCCCCTCGCAGTTGTTCATAGGCCTCGGGGTAGATGTTCGAGAGCATATACTGAGGAAGAGCCGCCGATAGGGCGGCCAGAATCTCCACTACTCGCGGAAAGATCCGCGCGGCGCCGGGGCCGTTACTCAGAAGATGGTCCTGGCCGGCACGGAGGGCGTCCACGTTCTCGTCCGTCGGCGCGACTCCAAATCCGTAATGGCACGCAACGGACCAGAACTCCGCGGAACTGATATGCCCAGAACCATAGCTCTGTAGATAATTGCCTTCAGAATCACCGTGTCGGAACGTCACAAGCTGCGAGCTGATCTCCGGCGTGATGGGCACACTGAGCATCTTCTTGTACTGCTTACCTCGCGCCGCATCCCCGCCGAGCGGGGAGACAATGCCCAGCTTGCCATACGTGTGGTCGTAACATCCATTCCAGTCTTCTTGAACGAGTACTCCGCCGTTGTCCCACGCAACCGCTTTGATGCAGCAACTGTCCTTCAATCTCGTCTTCATGGAAATCTCCTTCGATAGCAGTTCTGTGCTGTGTATTCCCGTGAAAGGCCGGGTGACAACGCGGCCGTGCCAGCCCGCCTACATAACGTCTCCATCCTATGCGCAGTTCCTGCCGGCCATCCGCGCCGAGGCTCTCACCTCGTACGAGAAACCCACCCCCAAGACTACCACCTGCTGCGGCGGTTCGATCTCGGCGTGTTCCAGGCATGCCTTGGGAATCGTTATCCGGCCCTGGCTGTCGATGGCAGCGTCCGTGCCGCTACAAATTAGTCGCCACGCCCGCTCGGAGTCCTCGGAGTCCGAACAACGGCCCATCACCGCGTTGATGAATGTTGCACGATGATCCGGTGGGCTTAGAACGAACCGTTTCACCCTCGGATCCGGACACCGCCAAAGTCTCGAAATCCCGTGTTCCGCCAGAAGGTCCACGATGGCTTTGGGCAACCGCAGGCGACCCGTGTCGTCAATCCTCGCCGGGTACTCGCCCCAACAGAAACCGCTCTTCACGACATCATCGAATTGTAGATCCATATAGACTATTCCTCCCTGCCATATGCTCGTGCCGCGACATGCCTTACTGGTTCGATCCGCGACTTGACCCGCTCGTGTCCTCGCCGTCGGCGGGCCGAGATTCCTCCTCGTGTTTGAAACAGAGTCACCGCCTGCGATGCGGTCACGCCTCGTTGTGAACGCTTCGTTCTCCCGTGGGCGATGTCTCTCCAGGGAGAACAGTAGAGGTTCTTGGTCACCCCAGGGTCGGCAGATTCCGAAACGAGTCGGCTTATCATCGGTACGATCCTTCTATCAGACAGTGACGGCCAATCCCCTCGATCGCACTCGTTGTCCCTCCTTCCGTGATCAGCCAGAACCATCGATCTGACTGTCGAACAGTGGGTCGGGGGGCCTGCCCGTCCGTAAGCACCACGATCAGATCGGGGTAGCGATCGAGCTGGACTGCAAATCTCTCCACGGCGTCGAACGAGGTCCCACCGCCCCCCCGAATTCTCGGCGGCTTGGCCCATAAGTCGACGTGGTAGGCCGCCGAGTCGAAGGATATCGTCGTCAGTTGCACTTGGTCGGTCGGGATACTGCGGGCGACCGCGGCCAACCGGTCCAGGACCGCCGGCTCGATGCTGCCCGAGGCATCAAGGGCAAGGAGCACAGACCGGCGGCGCCGCTCTACATCGTGATCCGTCGGCAAAAGGAGGTCTGGGTATAGCCAAGCGGTCTTTCGGTTGGGAGGTGCCCACCGCTGTTCTATCACCAGTTCCACACAGGAGCTGATCCGCCGGCACAAGACAAAGTCCCAGGCGACGCGGACCGGAGGATGCACTTCCCCAATGGCTCGCCACTCGCCGCAGGCTTCATCCCCCCAACTCGGCAGCCATTCTCTGACGACTCGTTGCACTTGCTCGGCGAGTCTACGGATCGACTCCCTTGCCCCGGCTGTCGCACCGCAATCCAGCTCCGACCATTCGTGCTCGTCACAGGCGCTGACATTGGAGGCCTTTGCCCGACTGGCTTGCGCATCATCGCCCGCGTCGCCTGCCTCGTTGGACTTGGACCCGTGAGCCGGTCGTCGGCCATCCCCGCCTCTGGATCGGCTATTGGCATCATTCCCTTGAACAGCTCGCGTGTCGCCTGTCAACAAGTCATAGACCTGCTCCGCCGTCAGACTGAGCTGGTGGCCAGCAGGGGCGATCGGCAGAGCCTCAAAGGTGATGGCGGACGTAAGGAACTCTCGGAAGCTGCCGGTCGTGATTCCGGCTAAGCCCACCTTCTGCAGGAGAAATGCGTTGACGACGAGATCGCACGCGACGTTCCAAAACGCCGGCGTCCGGTCATGCCGGCGCAGCGGGTGGCAAAAGGCGTAGTGAAGGGCTTCGTGCAGGACGACAAAGACCATCTCGTCATGACCGAGACCATCGAAGTAGGTACGGTTGAAGGTGAATACTGCTTGTCCATCCTCGCCCACGGAGAGGGAAGCGGTAGGGCAAGAGTCCCCAAAGCGTGGCGTTCCCAAGTGATAGACGTGTTTCGCCAGCTCCGCGCCATATTCGAATTGATCGACTGCCGCGTAGAGCCGGTCCGCCCGTTGGGCGTCCGTAGGTCTCGGAGGGCGGCTTCCATGTGTCTCTGTGGTGCTCATCGCGGAGTCCTCATCTGAACGCCATGCCCATGGCCGCCAGCCTATCGGCCAAGGGCCGCAGGTCCTGCTTGCCCTTGCGCCCCTCGCGAGCCAGGTTGACCAGCACCGTCTTGATGGTGTGGTTGGCCAGCAGTCGGGCCTGAAGCTCTGAGGTCATAGCCAGAAACAGTCGGACGCATTGGGGCATGAGGTCCGGCCATTCCAGCAATCGCCCGCTTACCGCCAACATCACGTCGGCGCTCTCCGCCATCTCGGCAATGATCTCTTTCTGATGGTCGACAATGGTCTTACGCGTCAGTTCGAAGGGCAGCAGATTGTGCCCGTCGATCCGACGAAGAAGGTGTTGAAGAGGGGCTCTGATGGTCGGCGGCAGGGAATAGCGCAGCTCGATACCGTCGCGGTAATTCCGGCCCATGTACTCGAGCCGACGCGGCGAGATCATCTTGCGGAGGTTGTCATCCAGGTCGCGATGCCACCACATCACGAGCGCTTTGGCGACGTGGGGGGGAATGCCCACCTGGTGCACGTAGTAATCAATGGATGGGTCCGCGGGCACTTCAAGATGGACATGGAACCGATCCACGAGAACGGGGTCGAGCTCGGCCACCTGGTAGACGCCGCCGGGCGGGTTGATGGCCGCCCAGACCATCTTGAGCTTCGGCAATGCGACGCCGTTGATGGTGCGAAATTGAATGGCCTCCAGAACCGCGTTCAGCACCTTGGGGTGGGCGCGGTTGAGCTCGTCGAAGAACAGAATCTCGGCCTGCTCCACGTCCATCGGACGGATGAACGCCAAGTGCTTCTTCGTATCGCCATTACTGCCATCTGGCTGGACAGGAACGGGGATTCCTACCAGATCCGCCCACGGATCGAGCGTCGGGCTACTGTAATACTTCAGCGTCAGGTTCTGGCGTTTGGCCTCGTCCACCACCATGGCCGTCTTGCCGACACCGTGGTCACCCACCAGTAGCACGTTCCGCTTCTTAGACATACAGGCTGCAATTATTCTGACACATCGATCCATGTTCGTCTTTCTCGACACCACCGCCGTGATGTTCCCCCGGCTCAGCTCGACTTCCGGCGGCCTTCCAGGGCGGTCAGCGCCGCCAGGCAGTGCCGAGCGATGCGGGCCATCATAGGTCTCCACTTGCTCCGTCGCCCGGGGGACAGAGGCCGGCGTCGGTGCCGAAAGACGTGCCCGCCGTCGGCGGCCCACCATCGCCCGCACTCAGCCGATCAGCTTCGTCCGCGTCGCGTCACACGAGCAGGGGGGCACTTCATCGGTTTCATGACTACTGACTTTCGCCTGTCGACTGCGCCGGCAATGCCGGATAAACCGGCCCGACCTGCCGGACATATTCCCTGGCGTCGGTGACATCGGGACGCAGCCTGCCCTCGCAATAAAGGGCCATCCGGAAAAGACGTTCGGCCTCCGACTTGTCTCCTGAAACTTCCGCTTCACACGCTTGGGCGAGGAAATCTTCCAACTTCTGCGCCATACTCATACTGTTGACGGCCGTCTCCATAAACGCATCCTCCCAATCAGAATGCTTATTCTTCGATAGACACACGCTATCGATTGCGTATGAATGCGCATCCGGCCAAGCCCGCTCTGTTGCGGCAGGCTCGGCCCATCCGATCTTCGCCGCCGTGTCGTCGGCGGGCGTCCTTCTGGTATGTATATGGCGCGCAAGTTGCGCGGTGTGTTGCTGCTCAATATGGAGAGCATCAATCATCATCCGGCTCGTCATCGGACTTGCTGTCCCGTTCCTCATTGAATCTTCGTGCCTTGAGCTGCCGCTCCCACTGCTGCAGGCGACGCAACCTTTCCTGCGTGATCCCAAGTTCCGCTGCAACCTCGTCGTCGGGTGGGGTGCGGCCGTGAGACGTGGCCCACTTGTGCCGTGCCCTCTGGAAGGTCTGCACCGATTTGACCTGGGTGTAGGACAGGCCGTACACCTGGTCAAATGCCGAGTCGAGTATCATGGTCGGCATTGAGCGTGTCATGTAGGAAGCAAGGCTGCCGGTGAAGCGCAGTTTGCTACAGTCAACCTTCTCCAGGATTAGCCTGTTGAAGCAGCCCTCAAACTCTTCTTCCAAGCGGTTCTCCTTCGTCCATTGCTCCGGACAGCGCCGGCGGACTTTCGATAGGACAACCTCTCTCGCTCGTCGGACTTGTTCCAAACCAAGGAGCGCCTTGAGAAGCCTCCCCGAGTCCGGACCTGGGTCGCCCCCATGGGTCTGCTGGATCGCCCTGACATGATCTACAATCTCGTCAACGCGTCCCTCCTCGCCGTCCCATATCGGGCGGAACTGCGGAATGTTGTGGGCAAGCCGCCGTGCCTGCCGAATCTCGCAGAGCATGGATTGGTACTTGTCCATGTGTTCCTGGAGACCTGCATCCTGCAGCGCGTGACACCGCCCAATGGCCGCAATCGCCCCGGCGTAGACGTTCTCTTGCCGTCGCAGCAGTCGAGTGATTGCCGCGAGGGTCTCCCGAGGCAGTTGGAAAGTTCGGTCCTTGATCTCGTTCAGGAGCTTGACGACGTACAAGGCCGCCGGCAATGACTGGGGGTCGAGATCAAGGGCCTCAAGGGCCCTATCGACGGCAGCCCGCTTATCAACAAGGCCGTTTCGCTCTTCCTCGACCACTGCTTGAAGACGGGCAAACGCTTCCTCCGTGTTCGATTGATGATGCTCAGGTTCCCGCCCGGCCAACATGTAGACTGCTGCTCCTTTGCCAGTCGGCCCAATACTGAGGCCAAGCGGTCTGAGCACACTGTTTGCCCTGCTTTGGATGAACTGCAAACGCCGCTTCGGATCGAACTGGTGCGTCGCCGATCGCCATTCAACAAACCGCAGAAAACAATCGAACAACGTAAAGGTACCGGATCTGATGGCCAGTTCGATGAGACGCCAACTCTGGTGATCGCTAATCAGCCCTTCGGACTCACTCGTCAGCACGCACCTCCTCTTGAAATCGAAGTAGATCGGTTGTGGCTTCGGCAAGCCTGGCATCGCGCCGGTGTTCAACTCCTTTTGACTATCGCTGTGCTTCGGTCCGTCCTGTTGAGCCGTGCTGTCGGGTAGGTTCACGCCGATTGTCGTCTCGCCGGGGGCTTTACCCCGATACGGACCGTCCGCGTGCGCCTCCAGAGCCTCACATGGTTCGTCGCAGGCTTTGTTGGGGCACTTTTCACACGGGGATGGTTCGATGGCCTTCTTCAGCACCGAAAGAAAGCACTGCAACTTCGCCATTAGACTCTCTGTCTGCGGCAGTAGCTCTCGGGCCAGCGTCCTGATCTGCTCAGCACCGTGATCTACAGAGTCAATTTGTGGCCTCTTGTCCTTCACGAACCGTCCATTCCAAAACCAATTCACAGCGCTCATTCTAAGGGCGTTTCCGCCCCAGGATGGGTGTCACGAAAGCCTCGCGACCGCGACTGCTTCACCCACTTCGTTCACGCACCACGAAGTGATCAGCAAGGGTCGGGAGGAACGTACGCTGCGCAGCGACCATGATTTACGGCCGGCGTCGCCAGTTCGCCGGCCCGCGATATCGGGGGTAGCTCTCGCCGCGACGAAAGCGTTCGGGCGAGATCACTGTCACGGCCATTCATGCACGAGCCAACAGGGCCATCACCACCTGACTGTGTGCTCGGCGGACACACGTGTGGATCGCGTATGCGGAAATAGTGCATCAAGAAGATGCTTCACACACTTCTTTCACGCACGTACAATCGTGCCAGAGCTCTGTACCGTCTTTTTTCTGGAAAGTTGTTGAAAGCCGTTTCTGGGAGTTGGGGATGGCCAGCAGCGCGCCTAGAAAGATTGCCTTCATCGTCGATTGCAAAGCCGAGCCAAAGGCCTTGATCCGTTATGTGCTCAGTAGTGCCCGTGATCGGCAAGACGAGTGGCATGTATGGAATCCGCGAGCCCAGAGTAGCAGGGCGCAGGGTCGCAGCCAGATCGAGTATGCACAAACCCTCTTTGTTGTTCTCAGTCATGCAGTCCACACAGCTGCTTCTGCCTTACCGTCCACTCGCGGACCACAGCGTGCATCGCGGGCAGTGGCCCCCGTCAGAATCGACAAGACAGACAAGGCACACTGGCGCTGGGCAAGCAGGCTCTTTAATGTGATTCAGGCTCCGGATAGATACAGGGCTATTCCCGAGGAGCTCCGTAGAGGTTTATCCCCGTTGCTGATGGCAAGGAGCAAGAGGGGGGAGCACGATGCGAGAATCGAGGTGACTACTGGCGGTTCTCATACCGTGTACTTCTGGGATGCCGGCTCAGAGGTCCTGGCCTCCACCCATCTCGACAGACATGTGGAGGATGGGACCCTCCTGTCGCTGCGCCCTACAGTGCCCACATCGGTGGATATTCAGCTTGTGTACGCGCTGTCAAGTGAGATCCCGTTGCCGCATCAGCATGAGACTTGGCAGGATCTGTATCGGCGCGCAACCACTACCCTTGAATACGTGTCTTCTCCCCGCTGGATTGCGCCGACGGGTCTGAGAGTACAGGCCGCCTCGGGAGATTCCTCTGTTCTTCAGCCAGTGCAAGTGGGAACAGACTCTCCACCACAGACGCTTGTACCTGTCGGACAATCGATGGGGCTACACGAGATGCTACGGAGGCACAAGAACCTTCTCATCACAGGGGTGTCTGGTTCGGGCAAAACCACGGCCCTCAGACTCCTCACGCATTCACTCCTGCTTCCAAAAAGCCAGCACTTCCCTATATATGTCAGAATCAAAGAAATGGAGCCACTTCTTATTCGGCTGCTTGAGCGACGCGGGGAGATCGACATTGCCGAGGTGGTCGGAGAAAGTGTGGCGCGGATCTTGCTCCGGGAACTGGATCCCGCCAAACCCGCGAATCTACCGATCATAGAGAACCTGATCCGACGATCTGGTCCTCGATCCAAACGGCGTCCTTCATCCAGGGGCAGCATCTTCACGGCCTTGGCGGCAGAAATCTCCAGGTGGTTCCGCCAGGCTGCCGTTGGCAATCCAGATGTGGTCCTAATGCTCGATGGCATAAATGAGTTGAGGTACGGGGTGCGCACTGCTCTGATACGGGAAATCTCGCGTCTTGTCTGCAGGCCCTGCAAACTCGTCCTAGCTTGTCGCTCCAACATCGTTCACGAGCTCCTTCGGCCCTTTTCTGATAGTGTTGCGTGCTACGAACTGGAATCCCCATCGGAGGCCGATATCGTCGCTTACTTGGACCATTTTGTCCCTGGCCGGGGAGAACAGATCTTCCTTGACCAGATCCAGAACAACCCGTCATTGCTGGCGATGGCTCACAACCCTTTCTTCCTCAGCTTATTGGCTTTCGTAGCAAGCAGAGACAATCGCGCCATATTGCCGCCGAACAGAGCTCAACTCGTACAGGGGTTCGTCTTTGACTGCATGGGCCGAAAACAACGAGAAGCCAATCTTGCCGTCCCTGACCTAGCCGACAACGTGATGTATGCCGTCCTTCCGGCGATTGCTAAGTGGTGCATCGAGAGTGTCGCATCAGACACCTCGATCTCTCTTGCCTCGCTCTGGTCCTCCGGGCAGTCCAAAGGTCACGGCATCGCTGCCACGGAGTTCTTCGCTTGCTTGGAAGCTGCTGAAGCATATGGTCTACTGAGATTCTCTGGTCTCTTAAAGGAGTCCTATGAGCGATTCGGATACCCCGAATTCCTCCATGACTACGTGCGGGATTATTTTGGCGCAAAGTACCTACTGGGTTACGTCAAACTCTCAGATGTCCCTGGACTGCGAGATATCCTGGAGCATTTCGAATGGGACGGTGCCTTGCGAATGTATTGCGGACTACTGCGGGATGCCAATGCATTCAAGGACGTAGTCACGACCATCGCCACATTCGATCCATTTCTGGCAGCCAGCACGTTTCAGTGGACAGACCTCAAGGCGGAAGACGCTTTCGCAAGTCTTCTGGCGACCTTTACCGACGAGCGATTCAAAAAGCTCAGTAGCTCCCCGGCGTCAAACACGTGTTTTGGCGTCAAATACGCGATAACCAACATGCTTAGCTCGTGTGACACCCAAGAACTGCTGAGAATGCATGCAGACCCGGCGAGCGATGTTCTTGTCCGGCAGGCAATACCCAGGGCTTTATACATGAATCTGGGCACAGGAGCTCTTGATTCTCTCAAGGCCCTGAAGGAGGCCGCGACGCCCGAGCTGGACCTTGACCGCCTTTCTGCCATCGCAGCCGTAGGGACTTCCGCTAGTTGGGAGTACCTTTCTCAACAGTACATTGACTTAGTCAAAGCACAAGACCCACAGAGACATGTCCTCCAATTGGTCCTTACGCACGAGCATCTCCGTCCAGATCTTGATACCATTGTGCGGATCCTGGACCGCGCCAAGCAGACGCTGCACATCCCGGCAGGATACGAACACATACACGAAGCAGCTGTTGTCTTGTCTGCACCGATCGAGAGACTCGCGGCACGGCACGCGGATACTCTCGTCGGGCTGTTAGATAGCCCAAACAAAGCAATTGCCGATGCGGCTCGTAGTGGCCTCCGAAAACAATTGCATCCCGTGGTCATCGGGAAACTGCTTGAATGGTTGTGGGACGATTCATGCTGCATCCTGCCGCTTCCAACGGTCGCCGACGATATGGAAACCCTGGCCGGGTTGAACGACCGTGAGGTGGATTCTCGCCTGTGGTGGCTATTTCAAAGGTCGTTCCAGGAATCGGTCGAGCATCCGAATCTCTCCGTTATCCCCCGGAAGCTCGCACACAGGGCCGATGACACCGTCATGAGGAACGCACTCCTCCAAGTCATTGATTCCGACAGCGACGCCGCCGCGGTCTGCATAAACGCCTTTGTGGCTGCAGATCCGCACAGGACGCGGCAGGTTGTCGCCACGAACATGCCTGACAAGAAACGTCGGCAGAAATACTGGCATAGACACATTGTCATTTCCGGGCTTTGCGGCGACCCCTCTGTCAAGGACGACCTGCTCGGCATCCTCTCGGAAGTGGAGAGCATTCCTTGGGTCAGCAAGACAAGGCCGTTCGGCAAGGACGGTAAATACACAATATCAAACATCCCCCTTGCATTATGGGCGTTCCAGTCGTTGGTTTTTGACGCGGTTCGTAGACTCAAGATAATCGCAGCAAAGCCCATCCTGCAAAAGCTGATCGAAAGGTCCACTGATGACGCTATTCGGGTCCATGCAAATGACACAAAAACGTATCTGACCTTCGTACAAATCGACAGCCTTGACGCTGCCAGTGAACTCGGCAGCCTCATTACGCACACATCGTCGGGCACAGGCCGCGATGTGTGGTACTTTCGCGTGGCGGCCTGGTGGCCGGACTGGTCCGACGATACGCGCGTTCGCTTCCTCTCGGCCCTTGTAGCCTATACGGAGTGGACACTCAGAGGGGACTTACAGGGCTCGGCAGGTTTTCTTTACGGGTTAGCGGCTACATGTCGAATTGCGGCACGCAGGAGATACATGGACCTCTTCACCGGCTGGCCCCTCCGCCCATTGGAGGTGGTCGAAGAACCAGCTACCTCTGAACAGAGACGACCCGGCGCTCGCCGACGCTCGAAGCGACGACGGCCCTGAGCACACGCTCGCAGGAACCATCCCCACCGGTACTACCTCTCTATCCCCCGCCCTCTTTTAGTCGATCAGCTTTGATGCCCGCGTGGAAGATCACTCCTTCTGGTACACCTCCTCGGCGTGGTCACAAATACCTCACCGCAAAGCTTATAAACCCCAGATTACTTCCCTTACTACTCTAAAATAGCAACACGGCAAGATGGCATACGACACATCCCCTCAAGTCAGAGAATCCTGCTTCTATCGTAGTCCATACTCTGACACCAAGCCGGAACACCAACCATATGATTCGCTCCTTCAATGGCCTCGGAACGGCTACTTCGATCGATTCAGGCCCGATGTGATCCTTCTGCAAGAGGCCCTCATTCCGTATTCCGGCCTCCAGGCATCTACTATTGCTGAGCAGGTCTTCGGCAACCAGGCCCGGCAGCAGAGGATCTCCCTGCGCCATGCCGCCAACATCCTCTATGAGAGGGCACTGCTTCACAGAAGCCATGTGAAGGACATCGACCGGCGCCTGATGGAGTTCCAGGAGAAGCTCTCGATCATGAAGATGCACTTTCCGCTCGATGGCGGCAGGACCCAGCAGACCCTGGAGAAGCTCATCATCGACCTGGAGAAACAGCGCCATGATGAGGAACTGGGCTTCTGGAAGGACAGCACCGAGATCCGACAGAAGCTCTTTGAGGATGCCGCCACCTACGGTGCCACACGACACCGCAAAGACATCCTCTGCGGCGTGGAGGGACACGATGGTGGATAGGGCCAATTTCAGCAACTTGCGGCAGTTGTGCCTGCGACTCAGGCCCATCCTGGGCGCCCGGGTGGATCAGGTCTTTGCAGCGTATCTGGCGGAAGACCCTGACGGCAGGGAGCAGATCGAACACTACCTTGAACTCCTCGCTGCGAAGCATATCCCCCAGAGCCTCGGCCAGGATGAAGCGGAGCTCATCCCACCATCTGAGGAACAGGCACAGGGCGAATATCCAATCGGCCAGGTGCTCTACTCCGGAAAGCACCTGTACCCCTTCGGCCTGCGGGAGAACGAATGGATCCAGCACATGGCTATCCTGGGCCGGTCTGGCAGCGGCAAAACGAACATCGGCTTTTCCATTCTCAAGACCCTCGTTCAGCATGATAAGCCGTTTCTGGTCTTCGACTGGAAGCGAAACTACCGGGACCTCCTGGCATGGCCGGAATTCCGCGATGTCGAGGTCTATACGATTGGCAGGAATATCGCACCCCTGACGTTCAATCCCCTGATCCCACCCGCCGGGACTGATCCCAAGACCTGGCTCAAGAAGCTCAACGAAGTCATTGCCCATGCCTACTGCCTGGGCAACGGCGTTTTGTACCTGCTCCAGCAGGCGGTGGACGCGGTGTACGAAGAGGCCGGCGTCTACGAGAACCTAGTGCAGAGCTGGCCGACGTTCAAGGATGTCCTGGCCAAGGCCCGGACCATGGACACCCGAGGTCGAGAGGCGGGATGGCTATCCTCGACCCTTCGGGCGCTTTCATCGCTCTGTTTCGGGGGCATGGGCGACCTGCTCAACTCCTCCAGCAACAGGAGCATCGACCACATCCTGGACGGCAACGTCATCCTCGAACTGGACGGGCTCTCGCAGGCGGACAAGACGTTCTTTGTTCAGGCTTGCCTGCTCTATTTGCACCACAAGAAGATGGCCGAGAACGTACGGGAGCGTTTTGACCGGTGCATCCTGATCGAGGAAGCCCATCATATTCTCAGCGGCCAGCGAACCAGCCTGACCGGGGCGGAGTCTGTTATGGACACTACCTACCGGGAGATCCGGGAATTTGGCGTCAGCCTGGTGCTCCTGGACCAGATGCCTTCCAAGCTCTCCGGATTCGCCCTGGCCAACAGCTACGCCACGATCTGCATGAGTATGAGCAACCGGGCGGACATCAACGCCATGTCCGGCACCCTCCTTCTGGACACCGGCAAGGACGTGCTCGGCACCCTGGAGGTCGGCCAGGCCGTCGTCAAACTCCAGGGCAGGATCCCCAGGCCCTTTCTCATCTCGATTCCCGAGTTCAGGATTGAAAAGGGCCGGGTAACAGATGAACAAATCCGGGAATATATGAAGGAGAAAGCACCCCAGTCCGGCACCGTAGATCAGATGCTTGGCGATACGGCGGCAAACGAACAGGGGCCCACGGAAGAGGGCGATGGCGCCCCTGTGAACAGCCTGGAAACCGCCTTCCTTGAGGATGTAGTGGGTAATCCAGATAGCGGCGTAGCCGCTCGGTACAAGCGCCTCAGCCTTTCGGGCCGGCAGGGTCAGAAGTTGAAGACCAGACTCCTGAAGCAGAGCTTGATTGAGGAACAGCTCGGGACCACCCCAGCCGGCAGGCTGATGACTATTCGGCTCACCGAACAGGGCAGGCAGTTTCTCTCAGGGGCGAAGAAGGCACCATAGCTCGCAATCCCATATCGTTATCGTGCCAGTCCGGATACGCGGACCCGGGGCCGATGACTGCCAGCCGGACGTTCCCACCTCCAATATCAATCACCCTGATCTCAATATCATCACCGATCATGACGCTCTCGCCAGGGTTTTCGAGCCAGAATCAGCATCCGATTCCTCCAATGCGCACAGGGGGTTCATATCGCTGTTGCCGCCAACAAGAAAGAAATGAAGATAGCCTCCACATTCATTTTCCGCCCTACCTCTCGACCGCTATGTGCTGGCGCCTACAGGGGGCGTCGGCGCGCACAGACACCGATGCGATTGTCTGTGAGATCCATCCCCGCGTCAATTGTGGAACATACGTATTCTTGCTCCGCCCGCAAACGGCGTAACCGGCTCCAGCGGATACGACTCGCACCCCGTTTTCGACTGCATCGGTACAGCCAGTGTTTGCCGGCCGTGGTGGCGGAGGCTGTGTGGTTTGGAGCAACTATGTCGCCTATGCCGTCTGTATCGACAAGCACGCAAGATACTGGGGGCCCCTGAAACGTAGACGCGTTGGATCGACAATAGACGTTGACGCGATCCAGACCGTAGCGTATACTGAATGTGCTTGAAGTTGTCGAAGATCCATGCGGCACCTGCAAGCAGGAGGCGGAGATCAACCGTTGCCCACATCATCGCGGTGGATTCGCGATGAACAGAAGAAGGTTGATCGTAAGGAGGACCGCCTATGCTTGTCTTGTCACGGGCGCCAGGTGAAAGCATCATGATTGCCGACAACATCGAGGTCACGATCATCGCGATCGAGGGCCACAAGGTCAAGCTCGGGATCGCCGCTCCTTCAAGTGTGCCGGTACACCGGCTGGAAATCTACGAACGTATCCGGCGCGAGCGAGGGGAGACAGATCCCGCCGGCAATGCCGCGCAGCCCCACGTGTAGTCCCTCGTGTGCAACCCCCATCGTCGCGTGCTGGCCGTCTGTCTGATCAACTGATTCTACCGCGGTCTTTCCACTTGTGTCTCCACTGTCGCCTCGGGCTCGGGGATGCCGCCCCGAGTTGGAGTTCACAGTCGCCGATTCCCCACAGGGTTTGGACCTGACGTACAACCTGCGTCAAGTATTGCCTTTATCGTCCTGTGCTTCAGGTGGTAAACTATTCACACACGGCAACAAGAGAATCAGCCGCGGATGATGGAGGATGTCGTCTTTCGGATGGCATTCGTGGACTCGGGAGTTTGGGATATGACACATGCCTTTCATCTAACCTGTGTTTTGATGTTCTCGGCATTGGCATTGAGCCCTTGGGCCTATTGCACTCGAAGTGTGCCGGAGGGCGGTGGTGCAGGCACGCGGTTCCCCCCTGAGAGAATGACCTATATAGACTCGGTAACAGGCGCGGGAATCACCATGCTGACGACCTCGCCCGCAAGGGATGACAAGATCTACCAGACCCATCCAAGCTGGACGGCGGATCAGGAACATATTGTCATCCTGTCTGACCGGACCGGCTCCAACCAATACTTCGCCGTCTCAACGCAGACCGGGACCATCACACAACTCACCGATGACCCGGCGCCAGGCAACGCATGTCTGGGCCGCGCCAGGGACCGAATGTTGTACTCGTCAGGCCGCGAAATCTGGGATCTTGACATTGATGCTGTGTTGCGACAGGACCCTAACGCCCCCAACAGTCCGTATCGACGTAGGGTGACCGAACTACCTGAGGACACACAGCTCAGCGGGACCCTGACGGTCGACAGTGACGGCACGACCATGTACCTCGGTGTCCAACTTGAAAGATCGTGGGCTCTGCTGGCCCTGGATACCGAACAAGGTACGTTTAGAAAGATCATCGATCTGGACTTTCGCATAGGCCACTGTCAGGCTCACCCGACCATCTCGGGCTTGATCATGTATTGCTGGGAAACAGGCGGCGACTCGGAGCAGCGGATGTGGGTCGTTCGCGCAGACGGCTCGGGAAACGGGCCCTTTTACAAGGAGACGTATGATGAGTGGGTGACGCACGAGGTCTGGTGGCGAGCCGACAAGGCGCTATTCACTATCTGGCCGAAGAACAATGAAATGCTCCAGAAGCCACACGGCATTGCTTATGTCACTCTTGAGGATCGATCTCTGCACATCCTAAACCAAAAGAAATACTGGCATGTAGGCGGAGACGCCGCAGGCAAGTGGGCGGTGGGCGACACCTTTGACGGCCAACTCTTTCTTGTAGATGCCCAAACTCGCGAGGCCAAGCTTCTGACGCAGGGGCATCGGCCCAAGGGAGCCACTGTCCATCCCCATCCATCCTTCTCTCCTGATGGGGCTTCGATGTTATTCTGTTCAGAAAGAAACGGCAATTGGGATCTGTGCCTTGTCCGTGTGAGATGATAGGTTTCGTTGGCGGCCATGGGGTCACGCCAGAACAGGCCCCAGGCCCCCAGAATAGTCACTACAGCGCCGGCAGCCTCAGAGAGTTCGCACAAGCAAAGAGAGAGTGCACTTTACGCGTCAAGTCGATCGGTAAGGGCTACGGTATTGATGATTGTCTTTGATGTAATGTACTGCCGGCTACGTCGATCGTTCACGTTTGCATCCGGCTATCAAAGACAGGGCCTCTTTATAAGCTTTTCCCACCACTTTCGTGTGATAACATCCTTTTGGAGACCTTGGGAGCGTGCTGGCCTATCTGACGCGTAAACCGTGCACATAGTCTTCCACGGCCAGTGCATTCTGACGCAGGAACAGCGATTCCACGTATCACGGAAACCACGGAAGCCAGGCCTGCCACTGGCGAGCGGGCCGGCGACCATCGTATGATAAGGACGAGGAACTGGTTGGTGGGCCCCCTCGCGGTCGTAGCATTCGCCCTGGACGGCGATCTCTCCACTCCGGGAGCGCCAACCAGCACCCGTGTCCCGGAATCGGCTCTTCTCTGAGCCCCAGGAAGGAGAACCGTGGGAGGATGGTTGCAGTTGGACTCAGTACGCGAAGCTGATACTTGTCGTGGCACGCCCGTGCAGTAACACGGGACCCTGATGCAGTCTTCCCGGCGAGCGGCACATCTGATAGTATTCTCATAGCAGCTTCGCTCTCAGGCTGGACGCGTAACGGGCGGTGATGGAGCGTCTGCGTGGAATCATGAAACAAGTTCGACAGGAACGAGCTATGCAAAGGGCTGGGTTCACCTTCGTCTCCCTGGACAAGTACGTCGACCTGCATATGAAGGCCAATCCGCACGACAGATCCCGCCGGGAAGTGGTGTCCGCCCTGCGGTCTGCGCTGGCCGACCACAAGCAAGGTACGAAGTGCCGGTGTGGGAACCCAATCTGGGTCATAGGTTCAGCATTTGCGGGCAATGCCTGTTTCACCTGCATCACGGGCGAGGCCTATCCAGATGGAGACTACGAGATTGACAAGGCACGATAGCAATGTCCTTCGATGATCTCTATCCGAGTATCGCCTGGTGGGTCCAAGGTGGCGGCTGGATCGAATTGGGCCGGGATGACTGCCGGAGATCTTTCGTCCGCGTGCTCGACGACGGCGGCATGCTCTGGGAAGGCCGAGAGGAATATGATTCCGTGGGTACCGCAATGGACGAAGCTGAGGCATTCATGGCTGAATGGCGCAAAGAGAATGGCTACTGAAGAACCCACATTTCCCCTCCGTTTGACCGAAGCCCAGCGGCGACTCGTCGCGGAACTGGTGCCCCATTACACGGCCCGGCTGGACCTCGATCATGGCAACCAGCGAACGCCCCGGCTCACGCTCCAAGAGTTGAAAGAGATCGGCCGTGCTTGTCGCGCTGTCGTCCCCCGCACACTCACCGGCATGGAGCGCAACTCACTGCGTCATGTGACCGATGCCGTCGAGGACGCTGTGGCCAAGTTCAGCGAGGACAAGATCCACCGGATCCCCGCCGGCGAGCGGCTGTACCAATTCAGGATTACGTTGAAGGACATCTGGCCGCCGGTCTGGCGGCGCATCCAGGTAAAGGACTGCTCCCTGGACAAGCTCCATGAGCATATCCAAACGACCATGGGATGGACGAATTCCCATCTGCACCGATTCATGATCGACGGGGTGCTGCACGGTGACCCGGATTTGCTGTGTGAGGGCTGGGAGGATGAGGTACAGCCTGTCGATTCCTTGCACACCAAGATCAGCACGATCGTCCCCGAGAATGGAAAACAACTCCGGTTCGAGTACGAATATGACTTCGGCGACGACTGGGAACACGAGATCCTCTTCGAGGGGTGCCTGAGAGCGGCAAGGGGAGCAAGATATCCGCTCTGCGTGGACGGTGCACGGGCCTGCCCGCCGGAGGACGTGGGTGGCGTATCCGGCTACGAGGAGTATCTGGAAGTGCTGGCCAATCCAGAGCACGAGGAACACGAGTCCTACCTGCACTGGCGGGGACGATTTGACCCGGAGGTGTTCGACGCAGACAAGGCCACCAAGAGGATGCGGCGCGGTTTGCCGAATTGGAGACAGGGAAGATGGATGTGAGGGACGCGGAATCCAATAGACACGGGGGTCTTTGTGGAGTGTATGAGTGAGAAGCTCACTCACCGGTACGGCAAATGGAGCGCGCGATTCCCTTCGTCACGTGGGGGAGTATCCTCCGCCACGTTCTGTCTCCATTCCAGGCAGCCTACGGGCCACCTTCACAGGGGGGGGTAATCGGACAACCCGTCCGGAACCCAGGTTTATAAGTACTTGTCACAAAACAACTAACAACTGTCATTACAGGACTTATGATGCGGGCCGAAGCGGAGCCGAAGCCGCGCCAAAGGCGAAACGAATCCCTTTGTGGCGCGCCTGTTGCTCGCTCCCCGGCTTGGGTTGGTCCATACAACTGCTCGTATCAACAACTTCGCATGAGTTGTGCGGCGACCATGGTTCGCGGGGAGTCCCGGCAGTAGAGTATCGTGTGAATTCCATGCTCTCAGTAGTTGACAATCAGCACGTCGTGGATGTCCCCAATGGTTGCCTCCAGGCGTCGTCCGCGACGCTTGAGGTCGGTGGACTTGCTGAAGGCGGTGGCTCGTTTGATCGGCTCGGCAAACTCGATGGTCACCCGATACATGGGGGCGTCTTCAATGAGACCGGGTAGGATGTGAGGGCGGTCCTTGGGCGGTGTCGTCTGCGGCGGCGCATTGTATCCCAGCAGATGGATGCGGAGGGTCCGCTGGGCCGGGTCGTCGGTGACAACCGTTTCCACCGTCGTCGGAGCGGTGATACGAAGTCGTGGGTTGGGGTGCAGGAACCGGACCGCGTTGACCAGAAGCCGCCGAGCTTCCACGATGTGATGCTCGCTGGCCGTGGCACAGTCGGGCGAGCAGGCGAAGGTGAGCACCTTGCCATGGCCGATCTCGTTCAAGAAAATGGCGGGGCCTACCAGCGAGTCAGCGCTCATGGGCCAGTCCGTACCTTCCTTGCCCTCACGCTGGCGCGTGGTGCGAAACGGTTGCAGCAGCTCGCCCACCGGTTGAGCCGAGGTGGCCTCCAGCACCGCGGCAGGTCCTTTGACCAGAAATGGCCAGGCCCCTGGAATGCCCTGGCCCAAGATGGATGTCGGGCCTTCAGAATGGCCAGGGAATCGCACCCAGTTGTCCAAGAAATCGAGCCGCCGGACCAAGTCGACGCCCGCGAGTTCCCCCAGGGCGGATTCTTCGCGTGGCTCGCCCAGCCAGCCGAGCATGCCGGTCCAGCCGGTCAGGATCAGGCGGCCGCCTTCCTGCACATAATCCCGTAGCAGGGCAACTTCGCGCTCGGAAAGGATGACGGCGTGCGGAAGCAGTATCACCGGGAACTGTCGCAGCCGTTCCGGCGTCACATTCTCGTCCAGCACAATCCCCCAGGGAATGTGCTCATAGACCATGGCCTTGTGGGCGCCTTGGAAGCTATGGAAGTAGTCTGCCGCCTGTTCGCGTCCGAGCCAATCCCGAGTCCGGCTGCTGAAGTAGATTCCCACCTCGGCAACGGGCGTCTGGCCGAAATGCTCTCGTTTGGCGTGTGCCTCTTCGAAGGCTGCCCCGATGCGGTCGTAGGCTACCCAGTCGAGTCGGCCATCAAAGCCGGTCTTGTCGACCATCGTCACGAATGCGTTATGGGCCAACAGCGTCAGGAGTTCCCAGCGGATATCATTGAGCGGACGCGTCGTCTGGTCATGGTACATCCGTACCCCGCGCTGTATCGCCACCTGAACAGGCAGACCCGGGGTCGCAGCCCGATAGAACTCCGCGTTGAGCCCGACCGTCAGCGCGCTGAAACCCCATACGCCCGTCTCGCCGGTGACGAAATCCGCATTGCCTGCGTGCTGCACCGGCCGCTGGCCCACCTCCCAGGAAAAAGGGGGATTGCCGTGGTAGTTGAAGTCCACGGTGGCATGAGGATTGAGCGACTTGATGTGATCGTAAAGTGCTCGCTCGAACCGAGCACTCGTTTCGTAGCGGAACTCGAGCATGTGGTCCCACTTCTCGTCCCACGTAACGCCCGCCGGCATGGCATGGCCGTACTTCGCCTCGAACGCCTTCCGGCAGTGCTCGCACCAGCAACCGCACGGAGGGCCAAAGCCCTGATCCAGCATATCGATGTGGAAGCCGGCGATGCCGTAGGCAAGCTGCTCCGCCACGATCCGCTTCATCACGTCGAGATAACCGGAGTTGTAGCAGAACCGCCCGATCCGATTGCCCGCCGGATCGCGCATCTCGAAGTCCGGATGCTCGCGCAGGTAGTGTCCACCCTGTTGCACCACGCAGTAGGCGATTACCGGCAGTCTGTGCCGTTCCGCTTCTTCCATCGTCTCCCGAAGCGGGTCCCGCGTGCCCAGGCCGGGCGCCTTCGGCAGCAACTTCGAGTCGTAGTAGGCGTAGTCGCCATCCCGGACCCAGATGACGAGATAGTCGCAGTGGGCGGATACGCAGCGACGGATAATCTCCCTCCCGTCGAATTGGGAACAGTAACGAGCATCGTTTGCGTCACTGTGGCCGAACTGGGCGCCGGTGGGTCCCACTTCCATCCCGACCAGCGACCGACGAAACCAGGGTTGATCGACGGCCACCTCGGTCGCGCCAACCGGCGATGCCACCAGACCACAGACCACAATCCATGCAGCCGTCGCGACCGACAGAAATCGCACGCAATCCATAATCATTCCCCGTCTTCTGCCACCAATCAGGAGCGAACCGTATGAGGGCCATAGCCATCACGGGTCGCTGCGCAACTCATGCTACCGGGCAGATCTCGTGCAGGCAAGGAATGAACAAACGGCGGAGGATTCTCACGAGAAGAGACGGCCGGCAAGGAAGCCAACAGAGCTGGCTGCCGCGCCGATAGCCGTGCCCCACGCCAAGTCCACGACGGTGACAATGAGCGGCCAGTCCTTGATTGTCGCCAGGTTGGTCAGGTCGTAGGTGGCATACGTAACCAGGCCGAAGATCGCGCCGTAGACCAGTGCCCGCTTCCAGGATTCATGCTGCAAGGCCGGGAGAACGACGAACAGGAGCAGGGCGCCCACAAACAGCAGGTAGAACAGAATCGCCGCGAACCAGTTGGGACTTGGCCGGAGCAGGTAGCCAAGATATCGGCCGTAGAACCCCCGCGCGACCAGGCCGAGCCAGATCCCGTCGATCAGGAGAAAGGCAAATAGAGTAGCGAGATACAGCTTTGCGTAGTAGGCAATCATCGGTTTCCCCTGGTTTGTGCCCTGTCTGGCCGGTTCCTGAGGTTCTTGGTCGGTTCAGGGCGGCGTATGTCATTCAACCGGAATCAGGACTTCATTGCGACGCAGGAAGGGCAACTGAAAAGGCGGATCATAGCGTGCGAAGACTGGTTCGCCCAGGATTTTCCATTTCTGATTCTCGATGAACTCTTCGAGACGGCCGCGATGCTCTTCGTAGCGTTTCTGGCTCCACGTTCCCGAGTACCTCACCGCCGCCATCTTCCGGGCCGGGATCTCCCTCAGGGTCACCGCGGGGTCCAGCGGCTCGGGCAGGGTCTGCATCGTGTACTTCGACGGCGCAAGAAAGCTCACGACCCACTTGTCCCCAGCTCTCTGCTGGCCCACGGGAGCGGTCATGGCGATCTTCTCGGAGCGGGCTTCCTGACCCACCGGGGCCGTCATGGCGATGGACTCCTTCGTACGGTTTTCGCCCGAAATGTACTTATACAATCGATTGAACGCTATGTTCCCCGCGTCGGCGAAGTCGGATTCTACTACCGTCTCTGCGACGATGCTGGGTTCATACAGCCGTAGCTCGAACCGGCCATTCCTTTCCATCACTGAGTATTTCGATTTCTCAAGCCCCACGGTACTGCATCCTCCGCCCACGATGGAATAGCATGCCACAATGCATAACACAAGCGTCGCCGCTCGCACAATTGCCCTTTGATGTTCTGCCTTCATTTTTATGGCTCATCCGGTTTTTGCGTA
>DCUI01000213.1 GCA_002327785.1 Phycisphaerales bacterium UBA2218 | reverse complement strand
TGGATCGGCGGGCACTTGGTCTCCGTCGGCGGGCACTTGGTCTCCACTGGCGGGCACTTAGTCTCCACAGCGGGGCACTGGGTGTCGACGGTCTGGCATTCCGTGGCCGTGGGCGGGCACTTGGTCTGGATCGGTGGGCACTTGGTCTCCGTCGGCGGGCACTTGGTCTCCACGGGTGGGCACTTGGTCTCCGTCGGTGGGCACTTGGTGAGCGTCGGCGGGCATTCGGTCTCCACTGGCGGACACTTGGTCTGTGTCGTCGGGCAGCGGGTCTCGTAGACCGGGCACTTGGTCTGGATCGGTGGACACTTGGTCTCCACCGGCGGACATTTGGTCTCGACCATCGGGCACCGCGTTGCCGTTGTGGGGCAGCATGTCTCTGCGACAGGACATGTCGTCAGCAACGCCGGGCAGGTCGTTTCCACGGGCGGACACTGCGTAATGGCCACCGGTTGCGATGTGGCGATTGGGGGGGCCTCCACGGTGAACCGCAGGCAGAAAGCCAGATCGATCGAGTTCTCCCTGATATCCGCGAAGGGGTGCCCGGGCGGATATCGCAATTCATCCCAGGTCGCCTGCGACCCGGAGCCGCCGCCCGATACCGCGTCGTCCATGAAGTGTTCAGGCCACTGTCGGGTCTTCCATCCGAATTGTCCACCGGTGGTCTCAACCGCGACGGAGAGCCAGTAGATCTGAGGTTTCTCCGGCGAGCCCTCCTGCAGGAAACCCTCTTCGGGCTTGACGCTCAGGTCGATCAGCCAAACCTGCTTGTCGCCCTCCGGCGTCAGTTCTCCGCTCCACGGGTCCCACCACCACTCATATCCGATCTCCATGACGTGATATACTTTCTCGTCGAATTCGCCGGAAGAGAAAGTCCTCTCCCAGAGAACCTCGGGGCCTGGCTTGGAGTACTTGTTGCTCAAGTCGGCGCCCTCAGTTCCCACCGGATCGTCAGGGTGGATACGGAGGTGAATTCGTCGGATCTGGCCCTTGACATCGTTCTTCCAAGAGCCCCACAGCCGGACCTGGGTTAGTCGCCCCCGGCTCGTGCACTGGAAATCGTCCGCGAGCACTCGGGAGCGATTGTTGCTGTTGTCCACGCAGATATCGATCCCGCGCGGCGTCAGGTCGGGTGACTGGCACCACGCCTTGTCGCCTGCGTCCGTCGACGGCCGGTCGATCCTCACCTTGTGGTCCTCCACCTCGCCGTCCGGCGCCTCGCCGCCCGGTTCGAGACCGCCTTTCGTGCTGATGCGGAACCGGGCAAAGGTCTCGCCGACGGCTGCGCTGTTGGGGACCACGAACGGCAACACGTGAACCCCGTCCGGGAGGAAGCCGTCGTGGATTTTCTCGCTGATATGCCAAATGCGGTCCGCGTTGAAGTCGATCCATGCCTGAACGACACCGCCGCCCCCATTCACCTCGATGGTCGCGGAGGCGAGCTGGCCGGCGGTCAATGGCGAGAGGATCACGCCTTGCTCATCCGAGTTTCCCGCGTTGTCATCGCCGAGGGCGTCCGGCTCAGGCCGCCCGTCGGGCTCGGAATCGGGCATGTTCTGCGTGTCGCCGAGCCACGGACCCACCGGTACGTGTCTGGCGCCGTTGTCGACTGCCAACGTTGGATACCCCGCGGCCGTTGCAGTGACAGGGGCATCACCCCAGTCGAACTTGAGGGGGAACGCCTGAATCGTGGGCTGGACGAGATAGTCTTCAGTTTCGCCGTACTGGTAACCCGCCCCCGGTCCCGCGCCTTCAAATCCCGGCGCGGCACTCACCAGAATAACCGTCGGAAGGTGCTGCTGTTCCGCAATCGTGATACGCACCCACAGCGGATCGAGGTCGTGTCCCGTTGGATGCCAGCACTGGAATGGCGGTGACACGATCTTGTACGCACCCGGCCCCGGCAGGACAGGCACATGGTTCTGCACGGCCCACTCCGTCACCTGACCGCCCGTCGGGCAGGTGAGCGTGTCATCCCAATCCCCATCTCGGTTCCAGTCGAACCAGATGTTCACGTAGACGGGCACAGTGAGCGGATTCGTCACGCTGACAACATAATCCACGGTTGTCGTCTGGCAGTGTGGCATAATGATGGGCAGCACGAGACCGTCGTCGGCCCCGTCCTGGTTTGCCCTGCCGCTGGCGGGAATGAGGTTGTTCACCCCATCCTCATCGGTGCCGATGTCTGCTTCCGTCTCCAGACTGACCCTATTGCCCAGGTAGAACATATCCCAGGGCTTGTGATGAACCGGCCCGTACGGTGGCGATCCCGCCTGGTAGACCGTCGGGAAGGACGCGTTGACACCGCTGGGGTACGCGAGCATCGTCGCGCCTGGGACACTGTTTGAACTGTCAGGGGCGTCCCCCAGGTCTCTCCCGGACGGCGTCTGCTCGTCCCCTGTGATCACGAAGGCCAGATCAAGCGACAATCCCTCATAGCCGTGTTGTTTGGGATAGGTCATCTCCATCCAGCCGGCAGTCCCGGCGAGGCTGTAGACGGCATCATCATTCCAGCGGTACTGCAAAGGGGTTGTCTTCCAGCCAAAGGAACCGCTTGCGATCTGAGAGTGGCATCTTACGGCCAGCCAGTAGATGGTGCCCTCTTGTTGAACAAAGGCATTCTGTGCGATGCAGAAGTTGTACTGGTAGGCTTGCCTGTGATTGTCCGGCAGGAATAGACCCGTTGCCGGATTGTACCAGCCCTCGGGGCCATTGTGGACTCTGCGGACGGAATACTGGCCGGGGGTGAAACTCCTTGACCACAGGAGACTTCCGGGCCGGCTCCATGCATTGTTTGCCGCTGGGATGTCGGAGTAAATGCTCACCGTGAAGAGAAGACCGGCCGGGCCTTCCGTCGGCAGAACGTCGTCACGGAAGGAGCCCCAGATGTGGATGCTGTGGATGGGACCGGTGGCGGTACATTTGAAGTCATCCGCCAGGGTAACCTGGGAAAGATCGACATCCATGCCTGTAGTACCCAGGTCGGGCAATTGCGGCCAATGCATTTTGTGCGGCTTTCCGAGCGCCCAGTCACAGGAGTCCCCTTCACCGGCCGCGATCGACAGGCCCGGCTGGTCCTGATAGGCCCATCCACCGATAACGACACGATGCGTGTCCGTCCCGATATTCGACTGGCTCAGGATGCGCGCCCAGCCGTACTGGCCCATCGCCGTGCGAAGCCCGATATACCCGCCGTCTTCGCCGAACTCGCCCGACGTGCACAGGTAGGCCGAATCGAGGAACGGGGACTCCGGGCCGATGACCGCCCCCATGGCCAGGTTGGGCGAGAAAAGGGACACACCCAGCACACCTCCCATGCCCATGCTGCCTTGTGGCGTTGGGCGTGGATCAGCAAGGATATGATTCATCCCCATTCCCAAATCCATGCTCATGCTGCCCGGCGCGAAGATGGCCAGGCGGGTTCCCATACCCATGTCCATCGGTGAGACCATCCCCGGCATTCCCATCTCACCCATGTCCAGCCAGAGCTCCACTCTGAAATCGTCCCAATCGCCGGCCATGTCGCCGATCTGGATGATGCCGGAATCCATGGGAGACATCGGACTCAGGGCAAGGGTGACGTTTTGGGAGCCAGAGTAGACAATTGCCGCGAATGTCGGCGAAGTGGCTGCTGCAATCACGGCCCAGACCCCAATCACGAGCTTTCGCATGATCTGTTCCTCCTTTTGCGACGACCGATCCGGACTTCGGTGTGCGCAACCCAGCCGAGACCTGCCACCGTGTTGCCTGACTTGTTAGGTATGCTGCTCTACTGACTCGGATGGTACGTACTGCCTAAGCGCACGCACGGAGCAATGCTCTGTAGCGTATCCCCGCCGTGCCGGCGCGTCAAGAAAAAAATCGGTTCTTTGACGAATTGCCTTCCGGTGTGCCATTTGGACCATCGGCGAGAGACAACACCCGCGATCATCCTGAAGACGGTTCACGATAGCACTTGGCGGCCATGTACAGCTTGAGGCGGCTCTCGAGCGTTTCTGTGGATCCTTTATGGCTGCTCCTGACGATCTCAATGGCCAGCCGGATGGTCCGCACGGCCTGTTCGAATTGGCCCATCTCTGCGTAGGCGGCTGCCAGACTGTCCAGCAGGGGAGGCGATTTGTAGTCTGTGGCCTGGCAGGCCCATTCGGCGAGTCGCAGGGCCTTGGGTCCGCTGCGATACGTCGCATCGGGGCAGGTTGCCAGAAGCCAGGCCAGGTTGTTCGCGATGCTCACGTCGCCCGGATTGGCTATGTAGGCGGCTTCAAGGTGGGCCAACGCTTCTCTGTAGCGGCCGGCGCCGCACAGGAGGCTGCCCAGCAGGCCCTGTACGAGGGGACTGTTCGGGGCCAGCGAGGCCGCCTTGTTTGCGTATGGCATTGCTTCCGGCTCCCGATGGAGTCGAGCCAGACAGGACGCCAAAAGATAGAGCGATTCAATGTGGTTGGGCTCTTCCGCCAGGACCCTCTGAAACTCTGCGACGGCCTTCGTATACTCATGCCGTCGCTCGTGGCCGAGTCCGATGCGATAGTAGGTGTAGTAATCGGCAAACTCCTGTCGGATCTGCATGAACCGTTGGGGATCGACGTTCACGAATTCGGGAATGTTTGCGGCTCGATTCGCTGCGGTGAAATGCTCCAGGAGCACGGCCGGGCTGTCGTTGCCGTCGGCGTCGACGTGCGTCAGCCACAGTTGTGTGAAGGGGCCACGGGCCTTGGACGCAAAAACCAGCCATTTTCCATTTGGAGACCAGCTATGCCAGGAATTCATCTTGCCCGGAAAGTTGCACCGCATTCTTCGCGGCGCGCCGCCGCCGGACGGGATAATATGGAGACTGCTGTCGGGCTGCAAGAGCATGAACGAGTCGCTCTGGCAGTACACAATCCACCGGCCATCCGGAGAAAATCGGGGGAAGTAATTGCTCATCCCATTACCAGAGGCCCCGGGCAATGGAGTCGGGCGGCCGCCCCGGCCGTCGTTGAAGTCGATTCGATGGATATCGTAACGGAATTTCTTGTTTCCCTCGAAGAACTCGGCGACCTCCTCTCTCTCGACGACGGCGGAGGAGGCGTCCTTCAGGCCGCTGAGCGTGTAGGCCTGGCTGTACGAAAACAGGATGGTCTTGCCGTCGGGGCTCCATGTGGGATTGCTGTGGACGTATCGGCGGTCGTCGGCGCCTTGGAGCGGAAAGAACTGCTTCGTCTGGCGGTCGTAGACCACCAGAATCCCTGCGACCGGAAAGAACCGCTGCGAATAGTATAACTCATCCAGCGGGGCAAACACGGATCGGTCCTTGACCGTGCTGATGACGTGCCGCCCGTCGGGCGAGATCTGGGACAGCAGCCCGAACGTCAGTTCCTTGTCCTCCCGTCGGTAGTCGCTCCAGGAAATCACCATGCTCTTTTCCAGGACCGTCTGCGGTTGTATCTCTGCAATGACGTAGGAGCCTTTGTCGCTTCCGTAGTCGACATCCATCGCGAGGGTCTTGCCGTCGGCGGTGAACGAATGACAATTGCCACACACTTTCATGCCGGTCAGGAGGGTGCGAGGCTCGTAGGAGGAGACTTCCCCCAGGCGCCAGCGGATGGATTCGAGGTTGGCGAGAACATGGCGAAACGGCAACGGCACATCACGATAGAAGATGGGTGCGCCGACCGGGTCGTCAGAGATGCTCAGCCTTACATGCCCTTGCGACAAGGCCCTGTCGGGCCTGTTGCTCGACAGGCCGGTGATTGTGACGACGGCACCCCGGCGACTCGACATCTGTTTGATCCGGTCCCAGTCCTCCGGATCGGGTCGCCATCGCCTGGCCGGGGTCGATGGAGCCGGCGGATGGTACGCGGCGCCGGCCGGCGAGATTGTCAGGGGATCGTTGTCCGGCGCCCACGGCGGTGTGGCCCCCTGGGTGAGTATGTAAACGTGGTCGGCATGGAGGGCCACATCGATCAACCAGACGTTGGCCTCCGGCGCCGAGTCACTCCACACGAACGTCGGCGCCGCCATATCCGGCGGGAATACCGCCTCATCCAAAGGATAATCGACGGCGAGACGCACAAGACCGTCGCTGGCTGAGGCTGCCTTCACAGCCATAACGACGGCTTCGCCAATCCGTCCCTCGGCGATCGATGACACGGGCCGGGAAGGAAGATACACTACCGCGTTGATCTCACCGAGAAGAGGATGGGTTGCCGGCCAGGCCGTGTTCAGCATCGCCAGCGCGACTGTGATTACACTGATGGCGTTTCTCATATATGCCACCGGTCCGATACGACGCGGATCATGCTGCTATTGTCGCCGATTTGTCATGGGAAAGCAAGGCTTGGCCGGAGCGGACAGCCGATTCTTCGGCATGGCTTGTCTTGATGCACTTCTGGCAGTGTCAAATCGCTTGCATTCTCGGTGCCTCTCGACCAAAATAAGGGGGCCTCAGATTCAAAAACGGTGGGGAGTCGGCATGACGGACGTCACACGTATCTTGAACGCCATCGAACGGGGGGACGCCAAGGCTCCAGACGAACTCCTGCCCCTGGTCTATGAGGAATTGCGGCTGCTTGCTGCGCAGAAGCTCTCGCACGAGCCGCCCGGTCAGACCCTGCAGGCCACGGCGCTGGTGCACGAGGCTTACCTGAGGCTGGTTGGCGACCAATCACACGGTTGGCAGGGCCGATCACATTTCTTTGCTGCGGCGGCAGAGGCGATGCGTCGGATTCTCGTCGAAAACGCCCGTCGCAAGGCGCGTCTGAAACGCGGAGCGGGCCGCCGACGGATTGACTTGGGCGAGGTATCACTGGCCATCGAAACGCCGCCGGATGACCTGATTGCCCTGGATGAAGCCTTCACGCGCCTGACGGAGGCGGATCCGGAGGCCGCAGAAGTGGTCAAGCTCAGCTACTTTGGCGGACTCACCCTGGAGGAAGCCGCCGAAGTCATCGGCGTATCCCGGCGTACGGCGCACCGCTATTGGGCGTTCGCACGCGCCTGGCTGTATGACGAAATGACCCGGGGAGATGAGCCTCCCTCTCCCTGACAAACGTGGATTCCCAAGAATCATCGCTTTTTTCTGTCACACCGGTGGCTCAAACGGCGCATTGGAAGGTGGAGACACAATGCCATGAAACCTTCAGCAGGGAAAAAAGATACTCCGAAGGTGAGATTCCTCTTTGTCGAGGCGATGGACAAGGCGACCGGACCGGAAAGAGCGGCCTACCTGGATCAGGCATGCGGAGAAAATACAGAGTTGCGGGCGAGGATCGAGACCCTGCTCGATGCCCATGAACGGGCGGGCGGATTCCTCAAGCCCGTCGCCTTCGATCCGGAGGTCGAACCGGACCGGTCACCGCTGACTGAAGGTCCCGGCACGGTGATCGGTCGCTTCAAGCTCCTGGAAAAAATCGGCGAGGGGGGCATGGCGGTGGTCTATATGGCCGAGCAGACCGAGCCGATGCGTCGGAAAGTCGCCCTGAAAATCATCAAACTGGGGATGGACACCCGCCAGGTCATCGCCCGGTTCGAGGCGGAACGGCAGGCCCTGGCCATGATGGACCACCCCAGCATCGCCAAGGTGCTGGACGCCGGAGCGACCGAGACGGGGCGGCCATACTTCGTCATGGAGCTGGTCCCGGGGCTCTCGATCACCGAGTACTGCGATACGAATAATCTGAGCACGAAGGACCGGCTCGGGCTGTTCCTCCAGGTCTGCCACGCCGTCCAGCACGCCCATCAGAAGGGGATCATTCACCGGGATCTGAAGCCCTCCAATGTCATGGTCACGCACCATGACGGCAGACCCACCCCGAAGGTAATCGACTTCGGCATCGCCAAGGCCACGAACCAGCGGCTAACGGAAAAGACACTCTTCACCCGCTACGCTCATATCATCGGCACGCCGGCCTACATGAGCCCGGAGCAGGCCGAGCTCAGCGATCTCGACATCGATACTCGTTCGGATGTCTACTCGCTGGGTGTCTTGCTCTACGAGCTGCTAACCGGCACAACACCTTTCAGCGAGGACGAATTGCGCCAAGCCGGCTATGTCGGGATGCAACGGATGATCCGAGAGGAGGAACCGACCAAGCCGTCCACGAAGTTAAGCACTCTGGGGCAGACACTAACGGATGTCGCGAAATTCCACGGCTCCACGCCCGATCTCTTGAAGAGAGCGATTCGAGGTGATCTGGACTGGATTGTTATGAAGTCCCTGGAAAAGGACCGTTCTCGACGGTATCAAACGGCACATGCCCTTGGGCTTGACATCCAGCGACATCTGCACCGCGAACCAGTTCTGGCGCGAGGCCCCAACGTCATATACCGCCTCCAGAAGTTCGTACAACGAAATCATATTGCGGTCGCTGCTGTTTTGACGGTGGCGTTCGTTCTGGGTGTTGCATGCGTCATTCTCTCCATGTGGAGTGAAGACCGCCTCCAGCTTGCAGAATCCGAATCATTCAGACACCGTGGTATTCTGGAACGTGCCCGTGACTCCTTTACTGACCGAGATTTTGCTGCGGCACTCAGGGATACTAAATCCATCTTAGGCAGTAAGTACGTTGGTCCCGAAGCGGAACTGCTTTACGCAAGCATTCTTGCCGAGGGCCAAGAGCCTGACGATGCTATGCTCAGATTGGAGAACCTCCTCGGCGAAGAACCTCAGATCGCCGGCGCTGCCCATGCACTTATGGCTCGCGTGCTCTGGCAACGTGGGTCACTTGATGCCGCGACGCTCGAAGAAGTCGATGAACATCGACAGAGAGCCGAACAGTTACTCCCGCAGACCGCCGAGGCGTATTTTCTCCGGGCTATGACCGCTATTGCGATCAAAAGGAAACTCGAAATGCTGGAGGAGGCTTTGCGTTTGGATCCCGGCCATTATGAGTCTCTCAAGTTGCGGGCCATCATATGCCAAGCGTCCAGAAAATATCAAAGGATGAAAGAGGATGCTCGGGTCATGATTGCATTGAGGTGCACGAATCCCCTGGGGTACTCTCTCAACGCCATTGCCTTGCGCGAGCTGGGCGAGGATGAAAAGGCGGTTGAGAGCTATGACAGGGCAATCCAGTTAACGCCTCGGGAAGACCCACAACGGACCAAATTGAACGCTCAGCGTTGTCAGACACTCGTGCGAATGGCGCAATACGATCGCGTCATTACAGAGGCGCGGGATGTTTCGGGAGATTCTCTGGGTGAAATCGAGATGCATTTTCACGCCTTCTGCGCGCTGACTGCTTTGGGCGAATATCACGAGGCGGACACTCTGTTCAACCGAATCACACACTCAGATCCTGAATCTCGAAACAGGTTCAGGGATTGGTCGATGAAGTACGTATTTGACACCTTGACCGCCGGCCGATCGTGGCATGCGCCCGGCCGCAAGCCGGATGGCACCCCTTTCTTGGCCATGTGGGAAGCGGAAGAGACGTATTATCACGTGTCGGCCAAAGGCAGGCGGTTGATCACCGATGGGTTCGGCGGCTGTTGGTCGCCGGATGGGACCAAGCTGGCCTTCAGTCTGGGCGTTCTCGGCTTCAGTGGCGTTGCCCTCTTCGATCCAAAGTCGCAGGAAACAGAGTTGTTGATCGTTCCTGGCAGGAGTCCGAGATGGTCGCCGGACGGACAACACATCGTCTTTGTCCGCGATTGTGAGGTCCTTCGCCTTTCAGAACTGACGACAGCCGAGCGAAGAAGCCAGCCTCGCTGGTGTTTGAAGAACGAAGTCTGGGTGATGAACGCCGATGGCACGGCGCCGAGACGCTTGGCGCGAGGAGGCGATCCCTCCTGGAGCTCGGACGCTAAGCATGTGTATTATCAGTCCCGTGTGGACAACATACTCTATCTGCTCTCGATCGAGGATCCCCAGGCTCAGCCGATACCGGTCTGCGGCTTTGTCTCTGAGTACTCATGGGTATCGCCTGACAACAAGTATGTAGCCGATGTAATAGAGGGATCACTGAGAATCATAGATTTGGCTTCCCGGCTATGTGTTTCGGAATGGGCTGTGCCTCTGCAGATTTCAAGCGGCAATTGGTCCCCAGACGGGCGTCAGTTCAGTCTGGGAAGTGTCAACCGAGTCGAGGATCGGATAGGCCTCTGGATCTACGATTTGGATAGGCAGGAGGCTGCAAAAGTCCTCAGTGGTCAGGTCACTGGCGCTTCCCGGTCTCCGGATAAGACGAAAATGCTCTTTTCCCTGGGCCCGCCGTACTTCGAGATCTGGATGGCGGATCTCGATCCCAATCTTTCCACCGTCGAAGCCCTGGGCCCGGGCCGAACGCTTGAGGAGCATTACCAGGAAATGGTGCGATTCTACACGCGCAGAATTCAAATCGATCCCGGCAATGTCATAAGTTACCTGAGCCGCGCCTACTACTTTCAACTCTTGGGCGACCGCGAGAAGGCCCACGCTGACACGACCCAATACCGTACTCTTATGAGTCCCGAGAACACGACGCGCCTTATCTTTAGCACACCAAAAAATCTGGGCCGAGTTGTAAATAGCCCGTTAGCTGATGAGGCATTTTGCATTTCGGCCGATGGGCTGGAACTCTGTTTTTGGTCCGACCGACCGGGTGGGCATGGTGATAACGACATATGGATCACCAAACGAATAGCGATTGATGGCAACTGGGGCGCACCAATGAATCCGGGAACATCCGACAATACCTTGGATAGGAAGATCTTCTCGAGCCTATCACCGAACGGTCTGGAATTGTACTTCTCTGACTGGCGTAGCTACCGAGTGACTGGAGTAATGACCCAGGACTTGTGGGTGAGAACCCGGGCGAGAATCTCCGATCCATGGGGTGATTCCGTGAAACTCGGACCACCTGTCAATTCGGCGTCCGGTGAAGCCCTTCCATATGTGTCAAGTGACGGGCTGTCTTTGTACTTTACCTCCAACCGACCCGGAGGTCTTGGCGGGACCGATATCTGGGTAACCACGCGTCCATCGATCCTGGCCCCATGGACTGAACCTATCAACCTTGGACCGCCGGTCAACAGCTCGTACCATGACGGAAGTCCACGGCTATCAGAGGATGGCTCCACGCTCTATTTCTATTCTTCTCGACCGGGGGGTTATGGCGACACCGACCTCTGGCAGGTCGCGGTCGAGTCGATGGTTGGCTCAGGCGGCGTGGCAAACTCGGTTCGTCAATCGCCGGGAAGTGGCGGCGAAAAGGAGGTGGTGCCCGAAGGGAAGGATTGAACTTCGCGTCAAGAAGCTATGCGAACAGAAGGCACAGCCGGTGAGTCCCTCGCCGCCAAGCAAAGTACTCACCGGCCCGACCTGATCCGGGCGCATGCTTTACGCGCCCGAACAAAGGCTTGTGTCATTATATGGCACGCCAAGAGATGTGGGTACTGAAAACAGCAAGCGGCTCTGAGAGGATCGCAAGATGAAAAAGTCGATCTTATTCCTATCAACGTTGACCTTGCTTCTAGCTTCCACGATTGTGGCAGCAGAGGAGACATGGAGCAGAAAGGCGGACATGCCCACTGCCACGAGCCTGCACGGTGCCGTCGTGGTGGACGGGAAGATCTATATCATCGGAGGCACCGACTATATTTACGGGTGGACTGATTATTGGTTTACGGTCTTCCTTTATGACCCCCTGACGGATACGTGGACGCGGAAAGCCGATATGCCGGCCGGACGAGCCCGCTTATGCGCCAGTGTAGTGGACGGTAGAATCTATGTCATTGGAGGTGCACCACACAGGGATTCAGAAGTACCGACCGTGGAAGTGTACGACCCCGCCACCGATACCTGGACGAGGAAGACCGATATGCCCAGGGCAAGGAACTTCCTATCCAGCAGCGTCGTAGACGGGAAAATCTATGTCATCGGGGGCAAGATCTATCCCAGTGAAACCATGGTTGCGACCGTGGAGGTCTACGACCCATCGACCGACACCTGGACCCGCAAGGCCGACATGCCCACCGCCAGGGGCATGCATTCCGCCAGTGTGGTGAATGGGAAGATCTATGTGATTGGCGGCGTAACCGGTGCATACGGACCCTTTATTCCAACGGTGGAGATGTATGATCCGGCGACGGACACCTGGACCAGGAAGACCGATATGCCTACGAGAAGGGCTGGTCACACTTCCAGTGCGTTGAACGGAACAATCTACGTGATTGGCGGTGCAAATGTCTGGGATTCGTGTCTATCGACGATGGAGTTGTATGACCCCGCGACGGATACATGGACCACGGGACCCGATATGCCCACGGCAAGAGGCGCCCATTCCGCCAGCGTGGTGGACGGAAGGATCTATACGATCGGCGGGATGCTCGGCATTTCGTCTTGGACGTCTATTTCGACGGTGGAAGTGTACGACACCGCTCCGCCGCCACCTGACTTCAACGGTGACGGCAGGGTCGACGGCAAGGACCTGCTGATCATGACCGAGCACTGGGGGCAGGCGTATCCGCTCTGCGACCTCGGACCTTTGCCCTTTGGTGACGGCGTGGTGGATCTGGAAGACGTGATCGTTTTCGCCGACTTCATCGGCAAGGAAATCCACGACCCGACGCTGATCGCTCACTGGACACTGGACGAAACTGAAGGCATGATCGCTGGGGATAGCGTTGGCGGAAACGATGCGACGCTGGTGGGCGAGCCGGTATGGCGGCCGGAGGCGGGGGCGGTCGACGGGGCTCTGGAGTTCGACGGGGCGACCTTCGCCACGACCGATTCCGTGCTCGATCCTGCGAAGGGACCGTTCAGCGTGCTGGCCTGGGTCAAAGGCGGTGCACCGGGGCAGGTGATGATTTCGCAGCAAGGAGGGGTCAACTGGCTGATGACCGACGCCGTCACCGGGGCGTTGATGACCGAGTTGTCCAAAGGCGGGCGGACCGGTGTTGGACTGTTGTCCGCGACGATCATCACCGACGGCACTTGGCACCGTATCGGCTTCACGTGGGACGGCAGCCATCGTCAGTTGTACGTCGATGACGTTCTGGTGGCCGAAGACGCCCAGGGAAGTCTGGCGGCTTGTTCCGGCAAGCTGGTCATCGGTGCCGGCAAGAATGTGGCCCCCGGTAGCTTCTGGACCGGCCTAATCGACGACGTTCGGATCTACAGTCGGGCCGTGCAACCATAGGCCATCGGGGTTCTCCGTTGGAGGTCTTCACCGCTGCAATTCAAGGGCCCTTTCCCGCAGGTCGTGGTATTCGGGATTAGCCGGTTCTTTGGCCACGGCTTTGCGGGCCAACAGGGTAGCCAGGAGCAGGAGTCTGTCACGGAGTTCAGCGGGACTGGAGAGGATCGCCTGGGCTCGGGCAGCGCATCCTGAGGCTTCATATGGCACGCACTGGAAGGCACGCTCCAACTGGGCCAGGAATTGTGGAGCTCTCTGGTCTTCGATCCATAGGGCTGCGTCCGTCCGACGCAAATGGCTGTCGACATGGTTCGGATCGGCAGCGACGCCGCGACTGTAGTATTCGATGAGTTCCCGGCAATGCTCCTCGACCGTTGCTCCGTCACCGAATGCCTCAGCGGTTGGGCGGTTCGGGTCGAGGTCCGCCAGCCAGACCTCAATATGCGGACCGCTCAGTTCGATCAGCATTTGCGAACCGCTCGGCGACCAGATTCCCGACATGACCGGAACGCCCAGCATGCGTCGCGCCTCTCCCGTCTGGACATCGAAGATCCACAGCCCGATTCGACTGGTGGGCCAGCCACCGATGCTCAGTTCCCGACTGTTGGGGCTCCAGTGCAGGGACAGCCCGGTAGCAGGGAACGGGGGCGCCAGCCACTCCGAGACCACCATCCCGGTACGTGCATCGCGAACGCAAAGCCAGCGGAAGCGGGTTTCGGCCATGTACCGTCCGTCCGGCGAGAGCAATCCCGGTACGTCTGGGACCGTCACGGACATCGGGGGCTCTTTGTCCAGCGCGACCGAGTACAACGCACCCGCCGAACGATAGTAGACGTGTTTGGAATCCTCACTCCATCGGAGGATGCTGCCCGGGGCCACAAACCGCTGTTCGCTGCTGTCGACGTCGAAGATCCAGGCTTCAGTCGGGCCGGACAGCTTTCCTCCCGACCGCCGTCGTTCCGATGCGGGAATGTGCCCAATCACGGATATGGCATCCAGCCCGATGCGTTGGCGGTCGCGAACGAAGGCGATGGTTCCCCCGTCGGGCGACCACTGGGGATACATGCCCGGTGCTGTGAGGATCTCCGTTGCACCGGTCTCGAGATCCAGGGTTGCCAGGGCGCTGGCCCAGTGTGTCCCTTGACCATAGACGATCTTCTTGCCGTCCGGGTGCCAGTCGGGCCCGAATCCTTCCTCCAGGAGACAGACGGCGTGACGGCTCAGCTTGCGGTAATCGTCCGTGGCCTCCCGGATGGCCCAGCAAGGAGAATAGGGCAGCTCCTCCGGGGGACGTTTCCAGGACGGTTGCCGGACCATGAGCCAGAATGCCCCGCCTCCCACGACGAAGTCAAACCACTCCCTCATGCTCCAGTCGGACCCTGCCGCAGGCATGAACGCCCGGTACGCCAGATCGACTCCCGGCCGGCTGAGCAGGGATTCATACTGCTGCCTGGCCTCTTCATATCTGCCGCAAGCGATCCTGACCGCGTACAGGACCCCTGCATAATGTACATTGCTCGGATCGAGCGCGTTTGCCTGCCGCCAATCATCCAGAGCGGAGGGATACCGCTCCATCAGCGCATAGGTCCAGGCCCGCAGGTGGTGCAGTACGGCGTCCCGGGGTGCCAGTCGAATCGTTTCATCGTGATCGGCGAGCGCCTCGGTCCACCGGCCCTGCTCCCGGCGTGACAGCGCCCTGAGCATATAGCCGGCGGGGTCGCCGCGGCGCAGCATGATCATCTGTGAAGCGTCCTCTCCCATCCTTACGTAGTCTTTCTGCACATAGCGGATGTATGCACGTTCCCGAAGCGCATCGTAGTGACTGTTGTCTGCCTCCAGCGGTTCGGTCTCCAACACCTTCTGTAGAAGCCTGAGTCTATCACGTATGACCGGTGATGCCTTTGCCTGCAGGAAGTAATACGGGGCGGTGCCGGCGATGAGTCGCTCTGCCTCCTGCCTGTGGTGCTGCCGCTTGGCCTGATACTCACTCGTCCTCTCCGGCAGCCACGGGTCGTCTTCCCCGTAGATCTCGGCCAGAAGGAAATGCGCCTGGCCAGCAACCTGATCGTGCCCGTCTGTAAGAGACTCCAACTGAGCGACGATGGAGTCCAGATCATTGGGGTCCAGGTGGCCCATCTGTTCCGAGAGGGACTGCGCGTGAAGCAGCCTCGCTTGGCGGCCCACGTGGGGGCTGTCGAGCAGCCGAACGGTTCCTGCAAGGGCCTGATCGTACCTGCTGCTTCCGGCCAAGGCCTGCACTTGGGCCAGCGCGCGTTGGTGCTCCAGCGACTGAGCGCGCTCGTGTTCTCGGTCTGTTCGAGCGGCCATGATGACGGCCAGCAGAGCAGCAATGAAGACAAGGGCTGCCATAGCGAATATTACCGAGGTTTGCCGATGCCGACGGAAGAACTTGCCGGCGCGGTACAGAGCCGCGGGCGGGGCAGCATTGACGGGCTGATCGGCCAGATGGCTATGGATGTCCGCAGCCATCGCATCAACGCTGGCGTAACGCCGCGTCCGGTCCTTTTCGAGCGCCTTGAGCGCAATCCAGTCCAGGTCCCGGCAGAGCTTGCGTCGAAGCGACCGCGTGTCGGTTCGACGCCGCTGGGCCGACACGGTACTGTCTTCGGGCGACGCCTTATTCAGCCGCGTGCTTGGCGTCTTCGGCTCCTCCCGGCAGATGACCTCACGGATGTGATCGATGCCGCCGGTACGGAATGTCGCGGGATCGAATGGAAGCATGCCGGTGAGTAACTCGTATAGCACAAGTCCCAGAGAGTAGATGTCGGTGCGCGTGTCGATATCCTGGCTGTCTGCCTGTTCGGGGCTCATGTACTCGGGTGTCCCGACTAACTGGCCCTGTTCGGTGCACAGGGTCTGTTCGGTGAGAGGCTGATGGATCGCACGGGTGACGCCGAAATCGATGATCTTGGGAGTCATCTGGTTGCCCTCGGTCGTCACGAGGATATTCGAGGGCTTGAGGTCCCGATGGATGACACCCTTTTGGTGGGCGTGCTGCACGGCTTCGCAAACTCGTAGGAACAGTTCCAACCTCTGATCGATCGACAACTTGTACTTATCGCAGTGCTTCGTAATGGGCAGACCCCGGACGTGCTCCATGACGAAGTAGGGTCGGCCGCTCGGGGCCAGTCCGGCGTCGTAGACCCGGGCGATGTGCGGGTGCTCCATGAGCGCCAGCGCCTGCTGCTCGGCCTCGAAGCGGGCGAGCACCCGCCTGGAGTCCATTCCCGGTTTGATGATCTTGAGCGCCACCTGCCGTCGAATCGGCTGCGTCTGTTCGGCCAGGTAGACAATTCCCATGCCGCCCTCGCCGAGGACCTCCAACAGCGTGTATCGACCGATTCGGCCGCCGGGTCTTTCGATCATGCTGTCCGGGCAGTGCGGACGCTCGCCGCCGCCATCACCAGCTTCCTCCCGCAGGCCCAGGGAGAGCAGGTGATCGAGCTGATTCGGTTCTGCGCCAAACGTAGACGGTTTGTCTGTCATGCTTCTGGGCGACCTTTTGGATCCTGCGCAGTCCAGATCGTACAGCGGCTCTACCATGATATCCGGAGAACTATCCCTTGCCCTGCGCGCCAAGATCCCAGGTTTTCAACATATCCAGCAATTCCTCCTCCGCCTCTTCATCAGATGCGACGGTGCTGCGAAGGTGCTTGCGTAACGCAGCCTGAAAACGTCGTTTGACGGTGATGACCATGTTGGAGGCTTTGACCTCGGAGGCAATGCTGTATTGCTCGCAGATTTCGGTCAGGGACGGAGGCGGATTGTTTTCCAAGGCCGGCCGCAGAATCCTGGCCTCAAAGGCATTCCAATGGATTTCCAGTCCGTGGTCCAGGCAGTCCGACTGCACCTCCGCAAGCGTCTCGTCGAGGATGGCTGCTTTCCAGGCGTAGATGAAGCAATCCTCAGGACGCCAGTTGGAGGTCGTCTGCGGCAGGACCGGTGGGTCACTGATCTCCAGCGGCACGAGTTTCTCCTTGGGGACCTGCCTAAGGGCAGCCTCCTTTCGTCTCTCGTCGACCAAGTACTGTTTCAGGGCATGCAGCAGAAAAGCCCGAAAACGGCCTTTCGATGGGTCGGCGCGTTCGATCAGACGGCGATTCAGCACGACCTCGTGGAAGAAGCCCTGAGTCAAGTCCTTGGCTTGCTCGTTCTCGTAGCCCTTTCGCCGCAGATAGCAATAGACCGGCTTCCAGTAACGCTGCAACAGCAACCCGACAAGAGCACGATCCGGGTTTTCCTCCTGCTGGATGCTGGCAATGAGCGACCAACGCGTGGTGAGGAACGTGCGCATCGTTCCGCCCAGGTCAGTCTGATCACGAGGTCTCATATGGCTATCTCCAGCAAGGCGGCCCATCTTGCCCGGTGCCCCGCTGTTATTGTAACACGTCAGTGAACAGCCCGGTAGCCTCATTGTGTCTGGTACATGGGTATCGGCCAGCTTCCACAGACAAAATCTCCCCCCTCTGCGCGCAGGACGATTCACGGTTCTACGGAGAGCTCTGTGGAGAGACAGATCACTTGGCAGGTGGCTGCAGAAGTGTGTTTCGTCCAGTCATCGGGAAAATTGTGCAAACGGAAAGGAGAAATGGCTATGTACACGCGAAGAAACAGACAAATGGTGGCTGTCATTGCCGTACTTGCTCTGGGCCTGCTCGTGGGTACACCCTGGGCGGTCGGAAGCGGGGGCGTCAAGGGTGCGGTATCGATTATGTCCTCGTCGGACTTGTCGCTGGAGGGCATCTGGACGACGATGATGGCGGCGAGTCCGGAGCTTGCCTCGATCAATTCCTTTGTGATCGATGCACGGGGCTCAGAAGGGCTGGCGTACACGGTGGTGGGCAAACACCCACAGTGCTCTCCCACCTTGCTGGGCTTTTTCCCAGAAAGCGAGCGACTGTCGGACATGCTCGGAAACTGTGTGCGTACAAATGTCGACACGTTCGAGTTCAGCGTCCTCTGGCACGGTATCAAAGCAGGTGGTCCAGAGCGGATGGGCGTCGGCGAGATCGTTTTCATGGGGGTCATGTCGGGCACGGTGCAATTGACCGATTCCGACACACTGCAATTTGTAGGCACCCTCTCTGCTTATACACCTGACCAGGACGCCGACGGTGACGCACTACCCGATGAGGGCGCCGTACCGCTGGTGTGTATTCCCGGCGAATTGACTGCAAAGCGTTTGCCGAGGTTCCCCTCCTGCGAGCCAACGCCGATGCCGGAAGGACTCAAATAGCTTAGGCGTCACCCGAATGTGTAAGCCGGGTCGTCCATAGCGCGACCCGGCCCTCACTCCTGGCATAGGTGGAAAGGCAGGTGAATCGTGAGACGCGCACAGTTATCCTCGATGAGCGTCGTCCAGATAAGAGCTATCGTTGCGGTGATCACGTTGGCTACTTGTGTTGGAAGAGCAAACGCCGATTTCACCTTCGGTGAGCCAGTGAACCTGGGCCCTGTGGTCAACACTACGTCGGTTGAAGCGAGTACCTCCACCTCGGCAGATCATTTGGAGCTTTATTTCAGTTCCAATCGGCCGGGTGGGTTCGGTGACTTGGACATATGGGTTGCTGTACGTCCAAGCGTCACTGAACCCTGGGGACCGCCGGTCAACCTCGACACGCCGGTCAACACCCCGTACGTGGAGGCGTACCCAAGTCTCTCAGCGGATGGACTGACGCTGTACTTCAGTGACCTTTACTCCGGCACGCCCCGACCGGGTGGGCTCGGCGGCGCGGACATCTGGATGACCACGCGTGCAAGCCGCAACGACCCGTGGGCGACGCCTGTAAACGTTGGAGCTCCCGTCAATAGCTCCGCCATGGAGGTCAGTCCGACAGTCTCCGGTGACGGCCTGATACTTGTATTTGCCTCCTCCCGGACTGGAACCGGTGGGCCCTACGACTTGTGGTTGTCCGAGCGGTCAACTGTCCATGCCCCCTGGGGGGCTCCAGTCAATCTGGGGGCCACCGTGAACAGTCCGACCCATGGTGATCTGGAATGCAGCCTATCAGCCGATGGTCTGGCGTTGTTCTTTGCCTCCGGCCGCCCCGGTGGCCTCAGCAACTACGATCTATGGATGACCACTCGCAAGAGCCGACAAGCTCCTTGGACTCCTACAGTCAATTGTGGTCCATTTGTCAACAGCAGCTCAACGGAGGGAGCCGCAGGCGTCTCGGCCGACATGAGAACACTCTACTTCGACTCGGACCGCCCAGGCGGATCTGGCGGTTATGACCTGTGGGCAGCAGCGATCATGCCTACAGTTGACTTCAACGGTGATGGCACAGTAGACACTGACGATCTCGTGCGGTTGATCGAATCCTGGGGGCAGGATGACCCATCAGTCGATATAGGTCCCGGCCCATGGGGCGACGGTGTGGTCGACGCAGCGGATTTGGAGATCCTCATGAGCTACTGGGGCCAAGAGATCCCCGGTCCCGACCTGATTGCCCACTGGAGACTGGATGAGACCGAAGGCACGGTCGCCGCTGACAGCGTTGCGGGCAACGATGGTATCGTGACAGGCGTGCCTCTGTGGCGGGCCGATGGCGGCCAGGTAGGCGGCGCTCTGGAACTGGACGGAGCGTGTTCCGTTGTGACCGAGTTTGTCCTGGACCCGTCGGATGGCCCGTTCAGCGTCTTTGCCTGGGTCCAGGGCGGCGCGCCGGGGCAGGTGCTGATCTCGCAGGTCGACGGCGCCGACTGGCTCGCAATCGATGCGGCGCAGGGAACCTTGACGACGGCGCTGGCACCGGCTGCCGGCCGTAAGGCGATCCCGCCACTGGTTTCAGAGGCAGTCATCACCGACGGCAACTGGCACCGCGTTGCATTTGTATGGGACGGGATAACCCGGGCGCTGTATGGGGACGATGCCCTCGTAGCCGAGGACACCCAGTCCAGCCTAGCAAGCTGCACCGGCGGTCTGAACATCGGCTGCGGCAAAGACATGACTCCCGGCAGCTTCTTCACCGGCCTGATCGACGACGTGCGGGTCTACGACCGGGTAGTCCGCCCGTAACAGAATTCGCCCATCAGATTCTGCAGAGAAAGTGGAGACAAGCGTCAGAGTGGGGGGCAGGAGAAGGGTAGTTTTCGGGGGGTGAAAGCGCCAGAAAAGGGGCCACCGCAACGGACCGGTGTTGTCGTTCTAAAAAGGGTTCCAGTTGGCAAAGGTCAGAAGGGATGTTGACGGTGGAGCATTATGAGTTGATTCGGCGGAAGGTGTTGATTGAGGGGCTCAGCCAGCGGACGACAGCGAAGGAGCTGGGACATTCGCGTAAGACCGCGGCGAAGGCGTTGGCCTATTGGATTCCGTCGGGGTATCGGCTGAGCAAGCCGCAGCCCCATCCGGTGCTTGATCCAGTCAAAGGGATCCGTGCAGGAACAGATGCATCCACGGGTTCCAAGGTTCTCGATGCGATTACGCAATTCGAAAACGACGCGCGCACATTCCGCTTGATGATAGTACGATATATCCACACGAATCGGTGCTCAGCGATGCCATCGCCCTTCGGTCTATTATGGGAGCGTTGGACAGCGATCCGTCGGACAGAGGCGCTGCTCTCAAGGCATTGGAAGGGGTAGGAAGAACGGCCATCGGCGTCAAGTTCAGCCATGCCGTGCATCAGAAGATGATGGGACGAAAGAACTCAAGTAACGCCAGACTGCACTGGGCGGCCTTGGGTACAGGATCCCGGCGGCGAACGCCACCACCTGTTTGGCGCAGGCGAAGGCCCTGCCGAAGCCGTAGCCGGAGCCAAACAGGATGTGTGGAATGGATCAACCCAAGCGGGGGTGCGCAACAAAACGCGCAACAACGACCTTCGGTTTGCCTTCGGTTGCGCTACGGCCACCGTCATAAGTCTTTATTTGACGGGTGCTCGCTCAATATAGTGTAGCCCCATGCCTCGTGACGTATCCCCAGAACTGTTGCCAACGGCCGGATGTCAGTCTCAACGTTCGCAAGGCCAGAACGCAACTGGCCCCCCCTCTTTCCATCGTGACCCAGATACACACATCCGTTGTTTAACTACTGTTTTGCAGGCGGCCTCCGTCACACCACTGCCCAGAGGCAATTTCCGTTTCAGGTGATTGGGGTAGCCCATCCTGCCCTTGTTGTTGCTGTAATAGACGATGACTTGGCGAAGCACTTCATTCCGTTCGATGAAATTTTGGCGATCCAGTTGGGACCTTCGAACCTCCAGTTCCTTGAGAAAGCGCCCGGGGGTGCCCTGCTGTGAAGGGCGGAGGGAAAGTGCGGCGGGTGGCGGACCAAAACTGCGGCACCCCAGCCCTACGTACCCCGTGCGATCCGGGGTGTCAATTGTCTCCTATTCACTTTTTCGATACATCTTCCGGCCCCGGTTCCTCGGCGTCGGTTGAAGCTCTTTGGTCGGGCTTGGAGCCCCCAGGGTGGAGGCGGTGCTGCGATTCCCGAAGTTGGTAGCTGGGACCATTGGCCTCCAGGATGTGCACCCGATGGGTCAGCCGGTCCAGCAAGGCGCCCGTGAGCCGCTCCGAGCCGAAGACCTCGGTCCAGGACTCGAACGGCAGGTTCGTCGTCACAATCAGACTCAAACGTTCATACGCCCGGCTAATCACTTCGAAGAGCAGTTCCGCCCCCGTCTTGGAGAACGGCACATAGCCCAGGGCGCTGGCCAAGTGGGTTTTCCCGGTGCCGGAGTTGCCGACGAGCAGCACGTTCTCATGGCGCTCCGCGTACTCACCCCCCATCAGCTCGCGGACGAGCTTCTCGGGGATCGACGGCTGCGCGGTGAAGTCGAACGTATCGAGGGTCTTGAGCAACGGAAACCGCGCGGCTTTGACCCGACGCTCGGCCGCCCGTTTCTCGCGGTCCAGGGCCTCCCGTTCCACCAGACGCAGCAGGAAGTCGGCATAGTCACAGCGGTCCTGGGTGCACGCGGTCTCCACGGCCGCATACTCCCGCAGGATCGCGGGCAGCTTCAATTGCTTCAAGTAATGCGCCGGCAGCAGGTGAGACTTGTTCGGTGTCATACCCGGCCTCCCGTTCCCAGCAGACGGGCATAGGCCCGCAGGTCCGCCGACGCGACCTGGACCAGGCGCAGGTGCGGCCGACCGGCCAGGTCGAAGGTCGTCTGACGCCAGGAGGGACCGTCCGGCAGGAACTGCGTCAGGCCGCCTTTCGTGTGCACGTGATGACGCAGGGCCTTCTCCACCGCCGCCGTCACGTCCGCCAGCCGGTGCGTCTCCAAGAGACGCAGCACCCGGATGTATTCCCGGGTCCCGTGCTCCAGGTGGGCTTCCATGCGGTCGCGCAGCACTGCAAGGATAACTGTTCTTCTGCCAGCAACTGCTCCTTGATCCGCGTCTGGCCCCGCACCCGCTGACGCAGGTCCTCCCGGCACCTCGTCAGCAAGTAGGCGTTCAGTTCTTCAAAGTCCCGCACCTGCGGCACCGGTACCAGGAAGTTCTGGCGGCTGTACCGCACCAGGCCCTCGACCACGCCCTTCTCGTTCGCCCGCCGGACCAGGCAGAAGTGATAGCCGAACAGGTAGTGACTGACCAACTGCAGGAACCCTGCCGTCAGCTCCCGCAGCCGTGGACCGAGGATCTGGGCGACGGCGATCTTGCTGTTGTCGTACGCGATCCGGCGAGGGACGCCGCCAAAGAACGCAAAGGCGCCAACGTGCCCGTCCCAGAACGTCTCGGTGCACTCCCGCTCATACGCCCGCACGAAGAACGCATCCGAATACGGCAGGGTCATCACGAAGAAGCAGACCTTACGCAACACCCCGCCCATCTTCACCAACGCGTGCCCGAAGTCCAATGCATCCCTGTCTCCCGCAGAATCTGACGCTTGCGGACTCCCTCGCGGAGTACTCTCCGGCGAATGTCCAACCACTGTTCCATGCTGCAATACACTCCCTTTCCTTTCTGCTGAGACCCACATGATCCCCACGGCCTCCAACGCCGTGAATGACCACGCATTCTCGCAGAGCTCTTCTGGGAGTGCCGCAGTTTTACTCCGCCCCGCCACCCGCCGCACTTTCCCTCCGCCCTTCACATCCGACGAATTCGAGCGGTACGTTTATCGCTTTGGGGATACCAGCGGGGAGAGGGCACAAAGGAATCATCGAAGTACGGGCGAATCATCATTCGCTCCCACCTATTATCAA
>DCUI01000125.1 GCA_002327785.1 Phycisphaerales bacterium UBA2218 | reverse complement strand
ACCACGTCAGGCCGGCGTTCGTGCTGGTTCTCGACCACGGTGAACTGATTCACCGCGAGGAATTCGTTGTTCTCCGGCTCTGCGTAATCGAACACGCGGACCAGATCGCCGCCGATGGACCCATCGGCCCGCTGGTACTCGACCGGCACCCCCTCGACCAGGTACTTGTGATTCACAAGGTTGTTCGCCACCAATGACGGCGAGTCCGGCCGCGTCAACTTGCGGAATGCTTCATCTATTGCATCCGACGGCACCTGCGGGTTGAGCCGCGCCAGCGCCTGGCGCAGCCGATATTCCAGCACGACCTGCCCGTAGTGTTCACGTTCGGCGGCGGGCATACCGGGGGCGATGTCTGGGCCGAAGAGGGTCTGGTAGCCGAGACCGGACAGCCAATCGAGTGTGGCTTGCTCGACGACGGATTCGGTAAAGGGTGCGTTCATTTGATTCGCTCCAGCAGGCCAATGACCATGAGCACGACATAGAGTAGCATGAAGAAAACAGGAACCCAGCGCTCAAGATGGGTCAAGGGGTGATATGCCTTGCCTTGGCCTTCCTCTGCTTTATGCCATTCATAGTCGTATAAAGCTGCTGGCATCTCCTGCTCAAGTTCATGGATAACCTTAAACTTGACCCTGTTCAGGTCACGATAAGAAGTGATAATCCGGTACCATGTGAACGACACGAGAATTCCGGCAAGCGGTACTAGTATTGTCCAAACACCCTTGTATGGACTTGCTGCAAGTAATCCCAAAAGCGTCACGAGGAAGGCATTGACGGTCAGTAGGTAGTTGTTCGCCGATACCCGTCGCTCGCTGATCTTCTCCGCCGACTCGACATACATCTTGTACTGTTCGAAAAGATGCACCTTGAAAGAATCGCCGTAGGTCTCCATTGTGTGCTGGATGAGTTGATGTGTTGGCTTGTCAGACATAAGCTACCTCGCACCGCCTATAAGTTGCTTTAGATTTTCCCAAGTCCATTTGTAAATCTTGTCAGAGTCAAGAGCCGATTTTGGTTTGGTGCAAGTTTTGTCACTACGTCCCCAGAGAAGGAAATAAGGCTTTTCTTCTTCGCGTGCTATTGAAAGTTCTGCTGAGGCTCCTGCGGCTGTGTGTGTATACTCTCCACAGATAACGATAACCACGTCGATGTTCTCCATCCTCCGCCGCACCTTCTCTTTCCAGTCACCGGTAAGGGGCTCTCTTAAGGAACGATCCTTAATTTCAAATGGGGAATCGGGATTTTTAGCCTGACCAACAAGAAGATTTCGCAAATCCTCATCGTGATCAAAGTCAAAACTAATAAAGGCTCTTTTCTTTGTCATTGCTTAATCCTCCTTTTCAGATTGTAGGGCTATCTTCTCCGCATCCTTCACCCAAATCTCGCCGGAAATCAGTTTCGGCAGCAGCGCATCGCGCAGGGCGGCAAGAGTGCGGGACTGCAACATCGACGCTCTGATCCGGTCGAACATCGGCGAGACGATGTTGCCGAAATTCAAATAAGGGGGCGAGTCGATGTCCGGGGTGACGATCCTGTACTTTTCGAGGCTCGCTGCTGGCACTCGCTGTCGGCCACTCGAACCTGTCATCTGTTGTATGGCAAACATGCGGAACTCGTCAGTGCGGGCCAACAAGTACGCGAACAGTGGAGGGATCGTGCCCTTGGGTCGGAGCACAATATACTCCGTTGATCCCCAGCCCACTTCTCCATCCGCGAGGAAATCGACGAACGCTGTCTTGCCGTTTTCGAGGCAGGGCGTAATCCGTGCGACCAATGTATCACCGTTCGTAAACTTCATGCCTGACCCCATCTCGCGCATCACACAGGTATCCGGCGATGGCCCCTGTGTAGGCATGTTGGCCATGTCGAGGTAAGGAGCCAGCGTGCCCTTCGGGAGCGACCGGGTCGGATTAATGTGCATGATTTCTGGCAGTGGGCGCACACTCCACCCCATCGGAATCTCGCCCAGTTCCGAATTCACGAGGCGGTCGGGGAAGAGTTCAGCGATTTCGGGTTTGAGGTTGGGGCAGGCGGCGCGGCTGACCTGGGCGTTGGTCCAATTGGGATGTTCGCGGCGCACGGCGGCCTTGGCGCGGACGGGATCGAAATCCACGAACCACGACTTGAAGATCGCCCGTGCCATCTCCTCCAGCGTCCGGTTCATTCGGCGGTTCAACTCGATCTTGTCGTCCAACGTGCCGAGAATGTGGGCAATGGCGCAGCGGTCGTTCGCCCCCTCTGGCCATGGGAGGCACAATTCCTCCAGGTCGCGGCGCGTGGCGTTACCAAAAACGGAGCCGCTGCCCTCAATCGCGTCCCAGTTGGGCTCCTTCATACGGAGCGCGAACTCCAAGTAGCGGGCGTCTTCTGGTGTTCTCGGTCGGATGATTGACAAACCACGACCGATTGCACACTTGCGGTCCGCGACGTTCACTCGACCAATCGGCGCGCGAACGCTTAGTAAGATGTCTCCCGGGACTGCGATGCGGGAGGGTGCGGAGCAGAACACCCGGGGCGTCGGATAGCGGTAGTTGAAGTCTGTCACGCCCTGAAAGAACGGAAGACCCTGGCCGTGCTCGTTGTACGTCTCACCCGGAGGCGACTGCCCCATGATGATCTCGGCTACTTCGCCAAGACGTGCCTCACCCCCCATAGCCGATGTCCTCCAGGTTGGCCCAGATGAGCTGGTCGAGTTTCTCTGATTGCTCGGTCTGCTCGCGCAAGGCGGCCGTCAGTCTGGCCATCTTCTCTTCGAATGGCTCGCCGTCGTCTTCGACCTCGGCTGCGCCAACGTAGCGGCCCGGTGTGAGGATGTAGTTGTGTTGGCGGATGTCGTCGAGCGTGGCACTCATACAGAAGCCGGGGATGTCGGCGTACTTGACCTGGCAGTCCTTGTCTCCGCGCCAGGCATGATAGGTGTCGGCGATCTTGCGGATATCGTCATCCGTCAGTTCCCGATGCACGCGGTCGATCATCGTCCCCAGCTTGCGGGCGTCGATGAAGAGCGTCTCGCCGCGCCTGTCCCGGAATCGGCCGTTCTTCTTGTCCCGTGCAATGAACCACAGGCAGACGGGGATCTGCGTGGAGTAGAAGAGCTGACCGGGCAGGGCGACCATGCAGTCCACCAGGTCGGCTTCGATGATGTTCTTGCGGATTTCGCCCTCGCCGGACTGGTTCGAGGACATCGAGCCGTTGGCAAGGACGAAACCCGCGAGGCCCGTCGGGGCCAGGTGGTAGATGAAGTGCTGAACCC
>DCUI01000255.1 GCA_002327785.1 Phycisphaerales bacterium UBA2218 | reverse complement strand
CCATAGCGGCCCGCCCTCGCGAGGCAAGGCCAAGATGGCCTCGCCGCGGAGTCACTGGCCACCCGCTTTCACGGTTCTACGGCTCGGTTGTAGACTCGCACGTCGTCGATCAGGCCGGACCAGAAACTCCCTGGCTGCATGCTGCCGCCGCTGCCAAGGATGAATTTGGACTCCAGCAGGCTCACCTCGCCCAACGCCTCTCTGACGGTCTCCTTGTCATCCACGTACAAAACGCGATCTGCGCCGTCCCACACCAGGACCACACGATGCCACCGCCCATCGGTGACAACCACGTCGGAAAACAGCGGCGTTCCCGCACGATCGGACTTGCTCAGATCGCTCATCAGGCTGCCGTCGATCGAGTTCGTGTACAGCCATCTCGCGCCGCCCTGCAAGGAAAGGATGGCTTGCCCGGGGGCGCCGCCCTTGACCCAGGCAATTACACTGAATGGCCCACCCTCCAGATTCACGCCCACGTTCACAACCGCAAAATCATCGATCCCGTCGAACGCGAGGGCGCCGCCGATCTTGCCCTCTGGCTGCCAGGCCGGACCACCCATGACCATGGCGTCGTGTTCCCCGGCGCTGTCTACGGCTGTCATGCCCGATGTCTCATCGAGCTTCCAATGCGCAATCAGGCTCGGATCGTTCACCTCCTGCCCGATGTACCCGGCAAGAACAGTCAGGTCGTTGGCATCTATGACGCCATCGCCCAGCGGGGACAGGCCAATGTCGTACAACGCCTTGTCCTGGCCCCAGTGCTGCGCCATGGCCAGGACTTCCTTTCCATCGACCTTTCCGTCGCCGTTGAAATCCACGACGGGCAGAATCGCCACCTGCCACACATCCCATGCTCCGAAACCACCGGGACGGTCGGAGAAAAGGGAGATAAGGTAGAGGGTTCTCATGTCGGCGGAAAAGCCGCCCGGTGCTTCCGCCGCTCCGGTATTGACCACTGGACCCAGGTTTACCGCCGGACCCCAGGGGGCAGTGGTGTTCTTTCGCGTGGTCACCCGCCGGCGTACTGATTGCCTCATCGGCAAGTCGTTCCACCACAGTCTTGTTCGGCAGGGCAAAACTCGCAGAATCCACCCGCAATGTCGTCTCGATCGTCTTCGTCTCCCCGACATTCATGTCCGCCGGATGGTGCGGCACAGGCGGGTCATATCGAAGCCCCATCTTCTCCCCCTTCTCGTTCTGGATCTCAAGGGCATTGAGAAATCCGGCCCCGTCCACGAAGAGGCGTCCGACCACCTTCTCATCCTTCGTGAAACGCTCCTCAATAATCCACCGGATCCCTCCCTCCTCTTCGACGCTCGACACCACCCACAGGATCCGGTCCCCATCGATAGCATTGGGCTCCATGCTGCCCGGCCGTGGCCCTTCATGCCGGTATTCCCAGCGCTGTCCAAGCTCATATCTCGGCTCTGAAGCAGCCACCGCGGTTGTCACGCAGAACAACCCGACCGCAATGCCAAGCACGCTGACGAGGGCGTGGCCTCTCCATCGATACTCGCGACGAGCGCCGCTCAACCGAGATTCCTCATTCGATCTCATAGACCGTGCTCACACGCCGTACACATCCCGCGATGCACAGCTACTACTGCCAGCCTCAATACCCCTGGCCGCCAAGTCTCTGGGCCGACTCCAATCCCGCAGCCCGTTCACAGCAATCCCTCTCGCATCAGGTACTCGTACATCTTCGCCTCCAGTCGCCGGACAAGCACCGGGTCGTTCTGAACATAGACGTCCAAGATATCGACGCAGACCACCTTGGCGGGGTTCTGACCGTACTCCTCCACCATCTCACTCACCATGTCCGGCTCCATGACAAAGATCTTGTCCGCCAGGTCAGCCATCTTCTTCGTCACCGGCCGAACAGCCTCATCCGACATCCCTGCGGAGCTGGCCTCAATCTCCAGGCCGTTCTCCGCAGCGATCCTGCGGCACACTGCTTCCGCCGTCGGACTTCGATCCGCATTCGCGTAGCAGACAAACAGATAGTGCAATCTCTCTGGCATCCTCCAGATCAATCGTCCCGGCCTTGGGATCATGGCCGGCGACTCGATACAGAGTCGGGTGGGCCCGCATGCGCGCCTGCAGCAGAGTCGCATCTGGTTCTGGCAAGACTTCCTCGAGCATGTTTTCTGCTTGGGTCTTACTCTTCTTATTGGGGCGGTAATCCAGGATGCTCCAGGCCATATAGGCACCCATCACTCCCTGCTGCTTGTGCTCCTGGATGTAGTAATCGAGATCATCGTCGCCGAAGTACCGTTTGATTGCTCGTGTCGATCGCAATCGTTGCTCTGTACTGAACTCGAACGTGAGCCGCCTGTACAGCCGCTGATCTGCCTGTTTCCAGCCTTTGAGGTCGTCGGGTGCGGGGACACGCACTTCTTCGGCATCAGACTCGTCGGCATCGTCGAATGGCACATGTTGGCTGTCAGCCAGGTCGTAGAATTCTGCCATGAGATCACGCAGTTTGGGGATGGTTGAGCCATAACGGCACTTCACACCGAGGGGCTCCAGAATAGGGACCATCGCATCGAAGAGCTTCCGGCTGGAGAAAACCATCTCGCGCGGCAACCCCTTGATTTTCCTCAAACCCTTACCCCGAAACGTCTCCACCAACTTGTCGGCTGCATCTCGCAGATCTCCCGAGAACACAGGCCGCCCCTGCAGGATGAAATCCTCCTTGTCATCCACCACCAACAGCATCTGCATGGCCCGCTCGTCGCCCTCGATGCCAGCAGGAAGCGCCGGCATGCCTACCAGCCAGGTTGTCGTCAGACGGGGCAGGCTGCCCAAGTCGTGGCTGATGGGCAGCAGCGGCACTGTTGTAGGCTCTTCTTCCTGTCCGACTCTCTCCCGCGTCACACGGACATCCGGTTCTATCGGGTCTCCCCACTCTCTTCAACTGTCGAAAGGAGAACACTATGCCACGCCGCAAGACCAATATCGTCACCGTGGAGCCCTGGCCCGAGCTGAGACCCGGCCAACTCTATGCAGTACGCATTAAGAACGCCGTGCCCAATAAGGCGGCTGGGTTCCTCCAGGTAACCGCGGAGAACCTGGATCCGAGTCAATCTGGACGGATTCACGAGACCTCGATGCCATTGCCCATTCGGCCCGGCAATCTCGCTTGTTCCTTCCTGGCGGCCTGCGGGATCGAGGCAACGGCGGTGGGCGCGTCCATCGATCTTGATCAGATCATCAACGTTGTCATCGGGATGCGATTTCGTGGCCTTGATGTCACCGGGGTGGAGGCGTTCGATTTCGAACGAGTATCGACATCGCCGGCGGATGCCGGAGCCACTTCCACGACGACAGAGAAGGAGGTCCGGCCGGCACACAGGGACTGATGGCCATATGAACACGGCCCGCATCTTCGTCGCGAGTGGGGCTAATGCATATATGAACACCAACCATTTGTGAAAGGAGCAATATCATGGCACAACAGAACGACAAACAGAAACCAGAAGCTGAATTCCGCGCCGGCCTCATATCGGCAAGCGTCTGGCGTAACGAAATGCAGCAGGATGGACAGACGGTCGTGCGGTACTCGATTCGTTCCCAGAAACGCTACCGCAAGGATGACGGCAGCTACGCAGATACCGAGACTTACTTCCCGGAAGACCTGCCTAAGTTGATCTTGGTCCTCCAGAAATCGTACGAATTCACGACGCTCAAAGAACGTAAGGACCGTGACGAAGCTGTGCCCGTATGATCCTGCAGCCTCCCCTGCAGCAAGAGCCCGCTCCATGCGGGGCGGGCTCTTCGTCGTGTCGCTGGGACGGCCGGCCAGTCACACGAAAGTCAGCGACACGGCAGCAGCGTGTCGGCCCGCTTGGGCTGGAAACTGGGAAAATGGGCTACAGGAACAACAAGGAATCCCAGCAAAGAAATGATAAACGCAAGTGACAAGGAGGAACGCAGATGTTCGAAGAATACGCCCTGTCCGCCGCCGTCGCCCTCGCCATCGTGATGCTCGTCACGTTGGTCTTGTTGGCTACGCTGTTGAAGTCGCTGGGCCATAGATACCACGCCTACGACGTAGTGGGCATCATGGGTATGACATCCTTGGCCACCGCGTGTTTTGTCGGACTGTTCGTCCTATTCCTCATCTACGGACCAGTCGGCAGGAACCCCCATTATCCTGGATATATTACAGTAACTGTATCAGAACACGTCACCACAAGGGATGAGGGAAGCATAGGGGCTCCGACGTCGCCGACAGAGATGGAGGGCATCGTGCCCCTCCCGCCCGGACAGTTGGAGCAACATCCAACTTGCGTCCCGACCCTGCCGAGTTTCGACGGCTTGTCGGTAAGTGGAGCATCTGCAGAAGAACAATGACGATGGCACAGCACGACTTCCAATATAGGATGATGAAGACCAAGGGCGCGAAGACGACGGGCTTCATCCGTATCGAGGACCCCGAAGTTCTTGATGCCCTCCGCGCTCGCCACGGGAATCGCAATCTCGTGGCGTCCGTCGCCTTCTACGAGTCAGCTGATCCCTCGTCTCGGTACATGTACGCCCTTTGCTTTCGAATCAGATCCAGCAGCCTGGAGCAGACCCGTCAGAGTGCTCTGGAAGTCGTGTACTACCTGGCCGAAAATTGTGGCATACCACCCGAATCCCTTGATCTGATCTTCAACGGCGGCGGCCTCGTCGCCCAGGACGAGGGTCGAGCCAACGCCGCCGCCACGCCGGCGGAGATCGTAATCATGGTCGCACCGTCCGTCTTCGACGCTCGGCCTACACCATTGGCACTTGCGCTAAACTGCGAGCTCGCCAGACAGATGCGGCAAGACGGCATCGAAGTTGACGTTGACTGCTACTCGCAGGGGCAACAATTCCTTCCGCTTTCCAATGCCATCGCGGGCGCCGCCGGCCGCTATGCTATCCCACTGCGTCCGAGGGAGTTGCTCTACCTTGGTGCCAAGGCCCTCTTCGAGATGTCAGAACAACCGAGGCCTGACGATTCCTATGCGGACACTCGTCGTGCGCCGGAAGCAGCCGAATGGTTTGCCGAGACCCTCACAAAAAAGGAGAAACAGGTAAGACAGCAGTCGCAACTACGCAACAAGCTGCTGGACCGGTGGGTGGTGCCGCCGTGCGTTAGACGTCTCGACTGGGGCGATATGTCCGAGGACAGCGCCATTGAGGCGTGTCGTGTCATCGCTGCATTCTACCCGTTCGTGGGGGCAGGCGAGGACGAGGTGTGGTACCACATCCACCGTGTGAGCAAACGCCACGGGCTCCTCGAGGGCACCCGGCTCCGGGCAATTGTGACGTTCGGTGGTGAGAATCCGGCGTTCGAGTGTGGTCATCCGCTCCTACGGCAATTCTGTCCGGCAGGCGGATGCTTCATGAAGGAACTGATGGATGAACTGAGAAGCCCTCGGCTGTTCACGTAGCGAGGACTCAGTAACTCGTTAGTGATGCTTACCTATTAGGCCAACAACGTTGCAACCGCGACCCCAAGACAACGAGAACGACCTGAACCCGGCGGACACCGGCGGATGCTCGGTGTGTAGGGATCTTCTTGTCAATCTGGGCCGGTTCTTCGAAGTGTTGGGGGCGGTTCGCGATTCCCACCGATCAGATTGGCTCACTGTCGAAGATGTCGCTGGGGAGCTCAAGATCTCGAAATCGATTGTCTATCGGCTGATCCGCAGCGGCGACCTGGAGGCCGTCGACCTTGTTGTCGGTGACGAGGGCAGGATCCCCAGAAAAGGACACTTTCGAATAAAACGAGAGGCCTTCGACCAATACCTCGAAGCCAGGAAGGTCAAACCGCTGCCCCAGGAACCGGCTCGCCTACCCGCCCGGCGCTTCCCCAAGGTGAAGAACCACCTCGGATTATGACCCCCTTCGAACAGTGCTTGCGGCTGAAAAACTACAACAAACCACCATCGAAATAGACTATGCCGGATTAGAAGAAGTTGGCTCAATGAGTTCCTGTTGGCAAGAGAGGCCCAGCCGGAACCCAACCACGGCAACCGGCGGAGTGTTTCGAGACAACGAACACCGAAGGATTACCTCCGGCCGCAATCGTCGCAATCCGCAGGGCTCTGGCACAGCTCATGAAGACCTACGAAAGACTTGCGTCCCACCTGCTTGAGCACCTCGGTTCCCGGAGATTCTGATGATGGATCGGACTGCTCTTGTTCCACTCTCGACTCCGTTGGACTATCGACGCCTTGGCCGATGATCAACTTCCGGTTCTCCTTGATCACTCGGTCTGTCTGTACCGAAATATCTTGGATATAAGTAGTCGCCATTTTCAGATCGGCGTGGCCGAGCAGCCGTTGGACAGCAAAGGGATCACGTGATTGAGCGGCCAAGGTCGCGGCAGTACGCCGAAGTGTATAGAAGCCTGTGCCTTTCTCTGCTTTGATCCCAGCTTTTTTCATGAGCTTGCTGAACTCCTCAGTCACGGTATTTCGTTCTCTGTACTTCTTGGCCTTGTTTTCGCCCTCGACCAGCCTGGAGATTACCCAGGGACCTCCGTTGCGGGTATAGAACACCAGATCGCCTGACCGCGGTATTCCCTTTAATGCCTCGATCGTTTCAGGCCACAGAGCCAGATTTCTCCCAACCCCCGTCTTTCCGCGGGGCAGGATCACGCGGCCAGATTCAAGATCAAGGTGGGTCCACTTGAGTTCCGCACAGTCGGTGCACCCAAATCCGCAATTCAATCCGAGAAGGATCATGGCCTTCAACTTCGGTCGTGCGACTTGAAGCAACGTCCGAATCTGGTCGCTCGTGAAAACAGGTCGCTTCCGCTTTGGCAGTGTCAGCTTCTTCACGGCTTTGAGCTTGGGGGCAGATCGGATGACATCGTTGTCGAGTGCCCAGTGGTACAGAGCCTTGACCGCTCCGATGCGGTTGTTGATCGTCTTTCCAGCCTTGCCCGCATCAATAAGGGAGTTCTTATACCTCTGGAGATCCATCGTGGTGATCTCAGAGACGAGCCGATCAGGACCAATGAACTTGACGAAAGGCTTTAGAAGGCCGGTCTGCTCATGGAGTTGGCGAAGTCTAATCTCTCCACCGGCCACACGATAGTCCTCCTGTTCGAGATACATGTTTGTCAGCATCTTGACAGTCAGCATGGTATCTGGAAAGGCATCCTGTTGTGGGCGACCCGTGTGTAGAGATGTTGCCTGTTCTTGATAGCGGGCAAGGGCTTCCGCCCTGTTTTTGCCGAAGTAATACAACTTGCCTCGAATCTTCTTGCAGTACTGGCCGGTGGGGTGTAAAGTGAGTGGGAATTTGTCAGAACGTGTGCTTCTGCTAGGTCTAGGTTTTGTCATGGTCAGTATCCTTGTCAACAACCGCGTTGTTCAGCATGCGATCCCTATGATAGGGGAAGATTCGGTTGTAGTCAAGGTTGTAGTCGCAGAGACAACTGGGCTCGCAGACTCATGTAAGTTCTTATTTTGAAGTAGTTTGGACAGGTGCCCGAGCGGCTAAAGGGGATGGGCTGTAAACCCATTGGTGTAAACCTACGTAGGTTCGAATCCTACCCTGTCCACTGCAATTCTCTTCGCAAGCTGTTGCAGGGCCTCATCTTACGTCGTTTTTCGCGAGTTGACTTGTAGGGAGCGACGCGGATCGGGCCCTGCAACACCCTGCTTTTCTAACCGCAGAGACGTGCGGAGCAGGAAGCAGCCTTCGGGATTCTCCGCAGTGAAGCGACGGTTTTCCTTCGATGCGGTCCGGGTATGACCGCCGGTCTCATTTGGCCTCGAAGCGACGGTTTGTGGCGTAGACGTGGACTCCAAGCCCGCGAATGCCATCGTGGAAGCCGCCGTCGTTCACGACCTGGGTCTCGTCTGAGTACAGGCGGTAGAGCGTTTTGCCCTCGATTTCCTTCGGCAGGTTGGATACGGAGAAAGAGATGCCCTGGGCGTATTCATTGACCGCGATGAGGACCCAGTCGGCGTCCGCCTTCCGCAGCATGAGCCTGGGGCCCTCGCCGTCCACGGAGCCATGGGTTTCGTCTGCCAGGGAAGCGGGCTCCACGGCTGCGCGATCCCCCACGATGGCGGGTTCCAGCGCTCGAAGCTCCCTGGCGACGGTCATCAGGTCGCGCCACAGGGGGCTGTCCTTCTCGATGTAGGCGGTGCCCCAGTACAGGATGGCGTGGGCCCCGTGGACGATGGCGTCATAGGCCATGAATCGGGTTTCAGCGAGGCGGGGCCGACGGCCTTTCGCGGGGTCCGAGTCCTTCTTTCCATCCTCGCTGAGGTCCCGCCAGCCGAATCCCTGGAGGACCATCCAGACGGACTTGCCCGGCGCCGCGTCTCGCATGCGATCGGTGTAGGCGCCGACGGCGGTGAGCTGCGTGTCCGTCAGATCGCTGTGTCCCACGGCGTAGTTGGGCGGCGCCGGGTAGATGTCGCACCCTGCGGTGTCAATCATTCGATTGTACTTTTGCAGGCTGCCCAGCGAGTTTCGCGGCGCGTGGTTCTGCCAGAGGGGATGTCTGGGATCGAGCCGTCGCACCAGATCGCAGCCGCGGGCCGCGGCCTCGATGAGTGCGGCGGATTCTGCGGGACATTGGGACATCTTCCAGGCCGGATGAGGGTTCTCTGTCTTGAGCTGTGTCCACAGGGTGTCATAGAGTTCCTCCGCCTGTTTCCAGAGGCCGCGTTCGTCATAATCGGAGGCGCGATTGAGGACCGAATACCATCTTGCGATAGTGGCGTCCGGCGTGTTGGCCCTCGCCGCTTCGATCTGCTTGCGGAGCTCGGTTTGCTGCCCCCCGAAGATCCAGGGGAATCGCCCCCACCAGATGTTCCAGAGCGCCTCATCCGGCAATTCCCAAACGGCCAACGCGGGATGCTCTTTGAACTTGTCGACCAGACCGGCCAGTCTCCGGCTGCCCTCGATGTCACCGTCGCCCACCTGGACCGCAGAACCAAGGCAGATCCACGCGCGAAGCCCGTGTTGATGGACCCGGTCCAGCGCGGCCGGCTCTTGCGGCACGCGAACGAGATTGAAGCCGCTCTCGGCAAGCTCCTTGAGCTTCGCGTCCTGTTCGGGCAGCTCGTAGAAGCCGAGGATCAGCCGGGGGACACCGTCGATACGCATGAACCCGTATCGGTCGAAGTGGTTGTCTTGGGCCGATGCTTGCTGCATGGACAGGCTGATTGCCAAAAGGAGCGCCGAAAGGAACGATGCCGTGTTGTGTCTGATTCGATGCATACTGAAACCCTTGTGCTATTCGTCGATTGACTTGTCCATCGGTGCATACAGTGTACCGCCTTGTGGGCGTGACGATAAGAGGGATCGTCCGGCTTGTTTCAGCAGGCAGTACGTCCGGTAATATGGAGCTTCCCTGGCATTCTTCTCATTTGCTCCCTCTTGCGCATTGTGTCGACGCAGCGGGGAGGGGGCTTTTCTCCGTGTTGTCACGGGGGAATCTGCCCGGTTTCCGGGCCGACGGCGGGCGGGTTCTGTGCCGATAAGCAGGGTGATTTTTCTACCTTGTAGGTCTTTTTATAGGGCCGTCCCATAAAAGGGTAAAGTTTTCCGGACGGGTGTGCCGAAAAACTTCAGTGTAGGCATTTATGCGGACTGTCAGTGCTGAAAAGCAGGTTTTTTCAGTCCGGCGGGGCCCACAACACGATGGATCGCGTTGCGGACCCGTGGCAAACACGTCCGGTCCAGGAACCGGCGCAATCGTAGGCTCGTTCGCGGAGAAAAACATGAGAACAGTGGCAATCGTCAATCAAAAAGGGGGATGTGGGAAAACCACGGTATCGATCAACCTGGCCAGCGCGCTGGCCGAGTTGGGCAAGAAGGTGCTGCTGGTGGATATGGACCCGCAGTCTCACTGTGCGGTCGGACTGGCCGTGCCGGAAGAGCAGATCGAGCAGAGCATCTACGACGTTCTCATTAGCCGCAGTCGCAACGAGCCGATCCGCCTGACCGAGATTCTCTGGCAGATCGGCGAGAATCTGGAACTCGCCCCCGCCAGCATCGACTTGGCCGCGTTTGAGCAACAGATGGCAGGGATCTCCGATCGCGAGACCTGCCTCAAGACCGTGCTGGACGAGGTGCAGGAGGAGTATGACTTCGCGGTGGTGGATTGTCCGCCGGCGGTGAGCCTGCTGACGTTCAACGCGTTGCGGTCCTCGACCGACGTGATCGTTCCGGTCGAGACCGGCTACTTCGCGTTGCACGGCCTGAGCAAGCAGTTGGAAACCCTGGGCATTCTGTGCAAACGATGCCAGCAGCACGTCGCCGTCCGCGTTCTCGCGAGCATGTACGACATTCGCACGAAGATGGCCCGCGAGATTCTCGCGGAGTTGCGATCCCACTTCGGGGACCGCATGTACAAGACCGTGGTCAACTTCAACACGCGAATCAAAGAGGCTTCGAGCTTCGGGCAGCCGATCAACGAGTACGATCCGGCGAGCAAGGGCCAGCAGGATTTCCGCCTGTTGGCGCAGGAGGTCGTCGGGAGCGAAGAGCGGCCGCAGGTCAAGAGCAAGCGACTGGTCGATTCGCTGGCCGACCAGCTCGAAGCGATCGGGACCAGCGCGAACGAGCTTTTGAAGTCCGCCAAGCCGGCGGTCATGGCGGCGCCGCCCAAGCAGCCGGAGCCTGTTCTGGCCACACAAGTGGTCGTGACATCCGAGCCGGTCGCGCCGCCGCAGCCGGCTGTCGCGACGGTCGGAAAGGCCGTCGAAGCCCGCGCCGAGAGCACCGAGCAGATCGACGCCAAGCTCGCGAATTACTACGGCGTCAGCCAGATCCAGGACGCCGTGGTCTTCGTGACGCTCTATCCCCGCGCCCAGAGCGTTGAGATCGCCGGCGACTTCAACAACTGGCAGCCGGCCGGCACGCCCATGCAGCGGGTCGGCGACAGCGGCGTATGGCAGGCCAAGATGAAACTGCCCAACGGCATCTACCGATACCGCCTGGTCGTGGACGGCCAATGGCAGCAGGATCCCTACAACGAGCGTTCTGAAATGAATCCCTACGGGGATTACAACTCGGTCCTCGAGGTGAAGTAGTCTCCGCAGAGCAGGTCCGAAGGACAGCATCGCAGAAGCAGGGTACTCAAGAAAACTTCGCACAGGATGCATCCGTATCATAGAGCGAGAGGGGTGCAGGGTCAATGCGTTGTTCGTGTAAATATGGGAGGTATGGGTGATTTGGGCGCATTCCGAGATAAAAGATTGTTGATGCAAGTGATGTTTACGATCCGAAATGGGCCGCAGGGAAGATAGTATACGCTTGACAGAATAGTCCTATAACTGTATCTTGAGACAGGAACCTGGGGTTGCCATTGTAGTATGCGATGCGGGATGGCAGCGTGACCGGGCAAGGATGCTATGTGCGTGATCGTGACGCAGCATGTTGCTTCCGCTTCGCAACAGGGGGCGGGTGTTTCACCGGCTGGAGGAGTCGGGGGGGTGTGGTGTTCTCCGATGTTGTCCCTCACTTGTCCAGAGCCGTCGTGCTTGCGCGATCCGGCTCGACCCTCCGGACACAGCGTCATCTCTTTGCGTTCTCCGCGCACCGTTGCGGCGCGCGATCCGGCGCAAGTGCGCCGATGCAGTGCGTCGCACCCACTGCGAGAGGGACCGGCGAGCCGGTCCGACCGCGGGCATCCGGCACAGGAATGAACGGGGACTCTGCTCTCGGTGCACACGCATGGACCGCGTGGCGGAGGAGGGGCCCGAAAGAAAACGGAGTTTCAGAAGGAGAAAGAGATGAAAAAGGTATGGTTAGTGCTGGTTCCCATGCTGGCGTTCGGCACGGCGCTGCACGGTGAAAACGGCGGTCCGGGCGGAACGGTCGTCGACGTAGTCAACCAGATCGGCACCAGTCAGAGTCAGGATGTCTCGACGACGTCGATCGCCGAAGGAGGATCGAGCTGGAACGACAACAAGTCCGCCTCCACCTCCCAGGTCAGCATCAACACGAACTCGGTCTCGAACTACGAGACACGGACGGCGCCGTTGACGACGTTCCCGCCGTATCTGCCCTACTGGACCCACGGAGGCTGGGGCACCGTGAAGGCCTACTTCCCCAACAGCCCAACGGTCAACGACACGGTTTACGAGACCGTGTTCGATCCCGAGAGTCCCGAGGACATGCGCGAGCTGCGGAGCGTTCTGAAGGCCCTCCCGCACGCGGGCCTGGCGGAGGCCGTCGGCGGGGTGTTCAACGGTCTCGCGGTCGCCCTGTTCGACGCCCCCAATCGCTATCACCATGGGCGAGGGCTCGAGATCGCCAACTCGATCACCCGAGACCGCCGGCCCGAGGGCAAACCGCTTCTGGTCTTCATCGACTCCAACGTGGATGTCGCCCTCCTGAGAGACGAAGGATATGTCTACGTGGGCAAGGTGAGCATTGAGGGGGACGTGGAGCGCAACTGGGATCACGCCTACAAGGCTGCGGTTGCCGAGGCGTTGCTGTGGGATACCGACGTCCTGTTGGTCTCCGGCGGCATGAAAGGCGTCACCGTCGGGTCGAATGTCACGTTCCCGTCGGCCGCCGCCGGCTATAGCCAGGTGAACTACTCGCTGTCGCTGTTCGGGGCCAAGGCCACCGGCATCACGGAAGGCCGAGGCAAGGCCGTTCTCAGCGCCGACGCGTACCGCTTCAACCCCGGCAAGATCGATCGCCGACGGATCCCCGAATCGCTCTACGACCGTATCCGGGCCAGGCCCCAGCCTGTGTCGCGAGAAGTCGGCGCGGCGCCGGCTGCGTCTGTCTCGTCTGCGATGTCCGTGCAGACGGCCGAGTCGGCGGAGTTGCCAGGGGTTGCGGATTCGCCTCGGAGGCCCCAGTCCGAGCAGCAGGGAGCCACCCAGAATGGGCGCGTGCTGCCTCCGCCCGAGCCCCAAGACGCCGGTCGTTACGAGCAACTGCCGCCTCGCGTTACGCCGCAGTCGCAGGCCCAGGCCGAGCCCTCGACTGTTTGCGCCGACAGCCTGGAGCCGCAAGTCCAGGTCAGTCGGGAGCAGCCTCAACCTGCGCCGGCCGGGCTGCGCAACGACAGCCCGCAATCCGGCGTTCAAGTAAGCCGGGACCTGCCTCGGGCGGTGACACCGACCGGTCGTTCCGAGAGTCGAAAGCCCGGAATCAGGGTTCGTCGTGAGCTACTCGCCATGGCCGGGTTCCACGATCCGAGCGAAATCATGTACGTGAGCGTGCGATAGGCATCGCGGGTGGCATAGCACGTCACAGGGGAGCTTCGAGTCATCTCTCGCGCGGGGAGAAAGGAGGTGTCGCGCCGTCAACGGGGAGGATTGTCGGGAGCGGACAGGTCGCGGTTTGTTGGCCGCGTGACGCTCTCCATCGCAACGAGGGATAATTCGAAACAAGGAGGTGTACATGCACAAGCAACGGATGGCGGCCGTATCGGCAGTCCTGGTGCTGACCTGCAGCGCGTGGGCGTTTGTGGGTCAGGAACAGGGGTTCAATATCGGTGCGGCCAATTTCATCACATGGCCCGGCGGCGTTGGCCTGGTCGAGGGGGGTCACAAAGCAGTGTTCTGCCAGGAACAGAGCGTCGCCGGCGGGTGGAACGCTCCCTCGGGGTTCCAGAAGGCGGCGGGCCTCTTCAACCAGACCGCCAGTACGGGCGGCAGCGGACCGGCCTGGATCGGGCAAACCGCCAAGATCGGCGGCGGCCAGGAGCAGGGGACCGGGACTTGGGGACATCCGACCACTTCGCAGGGACAGCAGATGGGCGTCGGTTTCACGACGAGCATCGTCAAGCCCTGGGGTTCCGGTACGGCCACCGCATCGCAGAGCTTCGTCGGCGGCCAGACGCAGACCCTCATGTCGCCCACCACGGTAGGCACCCAATCGCAGTTCGTCGGCGTCAGGGAATATGCGAACGTCGTCGGCGGAGTCACTGCGGACCCCACGGTGAACAACGCGATCAAGATCGACCTCAACCAGGGTCAACTGACGACGGTTCCCCGCCCGCCGCAGTGGAAGCCGTAGAAAGGCGCGATACGAGCAAACCAGCCAGGTGACGGCTCTCTTGACGAGCCGGTTGTATGGCATGGGACGTGTACGGAACGATGCGTCCGCCCCCGGGCGACGTGAACGCCCTCCGGTCCCGATTCACCAGGGTGCAAGCCCTGGCCGGTCCGGCCGGAGGGCGATTCCGTTTGAAGGATCGTGCCTAACGTGTCGTTGCCTTCCAGCCGGACTTTCCCGTGCGCATGCGAGAAACGGCTGTATTCCCGGTGGCTCCGGAAGTGAATCATCTCGCGAGCATGCAGGATGCCATCGAAACCCTTCACCTGTCTCGCCCGTACTCGTCAGACGGTGTGTGTTGCTTTTTGCTTGACTGCCCTATATATGCCCGCCACAATGCTTCCCAGAGACACACAAGTAATGAACGTGCGATGAAGATACTTGCTGTCTACGTCGCGGGGAGCAAATGCGATGAGGTGGTATCAGGAGGAGGCATAATGAGCGCAACGGATGCGGGAGTTTGAATCTTGCGCCCGGTCGGTGCAATGCGGCCAGATTGCTGAAAGGGGGCGTCATGCTTAGTGTGTGGATTTGCGATGACGAGAAGAAGGCGAGGGATACGTTCAGGGACCGGCACAGGACCGATGAAGGAATCGTGATTACGAAGGAGATCATAGATGCCGACGACGTTCCGCAATCCCTTCGAGCAGCAGCGCGCCTGCCGGATTTAGTTGTGCTGGACCTGTATTGTACAAATGCTGCACCAGGCAGCCCCGACGCGGAACGGGTGAACGGTGAAGTGAGCAAGCAAGTTGCCTCTGTGGACAAAGAACTCGATAAGCTCAAGGAAATAGTGGATCGGGGTAAGACACCTAAAGCCATTTCGGTGCTTCGCGAGATTCGACAGGACAAGAAGCTCAGAGACCTGCCCGTTCTAATCAACACCCGTCAAGGTCTGTCGATATTGGATCCGGCATTGCTTCAGGATGCAATCGACCTTCACGCTGATTGGATGCTAAAGGGCAAAGGCGCAGCCATTGAACGCCGGTACATGTCCGCGTGCGTCGCTCGTCACAAGCATAAGAGGCAGCCCGGGCGGGACGTAGTGTTGATGGTCCTCGGGGCTACTCTGGGCTGGCTATTGTGCGCGTTGTTCTGAGGGAGCATTGGGCCAGCCCCCGTTGTGTCGTGGTTCGTTCGCACGACGAATTCCGGTTTTTCTCTTGACATTCCAGATTGCCATCCGTTATTATCCTGCCATTCGTGGAAAGGTCCCGGAGGGCATGACGGGAATCCATTGTCTGGAGGAGAACTGAGGGTGAGAACGCATATCTGTTTTTCTGTCGTCGTTGCGCTCGTTCTATCGGTTGTGTCCGACCCTCTTCGGGGGGGCGGAACCAACACGGTGTACACTTACGGCGCGAGCTTCAACCGGAAAATTCCCGCCGACCCCGCGGCCACCAAGGGATGGATGCGGGACGTCGTTGTCACGGTGCCGGATCATGTCACCCTGTGTGACGTGGACGTCTTCGTGAGCATCCGCCACACGGCGGCCTTCGACCTGCAACTGTGTCTCCAGGGTCCCTCCGGCGCGATTGTGATACTGAGCGTGAGCGATCCGCTCGAGGGATACTATGAAGGCGAGAATTACATTGCCACCACATTCGACGATGAAGCCGACGCGGAGATCGCGGGTGCGAGGCCGCCCTTCGCGGGAAGCTTCCGGCCGCTCGAATCACTGGCCGTCTTCGATGGCCAGGACGGATATGGAGACTGGAGTCTCCAGGTTTACGATTGTTACTACGCCAACACCGGCTGTCTTGATTTCTTTGCTTTGATCATCACCGGTTCCTTGTCGGAACCTGCCATCGCCATTCCCGTGCCTCCGGCAGCGGGACTGGCGCTCGCGAGTCTGGCCCTGATCGGCGTCCCACGGGTCCTCAGGACAGTGCGGCGTCCTTCTCGCGGATTGCTTGCTCTTGCTTGTTCTTGAATTGGTGGAGTTTCTCGCGAAGTGCGGCGTCCGTCAGGGCCAGGATCTGGACGGCCAGGATGGCGGCATTTTTCGCGCCGGCCCTGCCGATTGCAACCGTGGCGACGGGAACGCCCGGCGGCATCTGGACCGTGCTGAGCAGGGCGTCGAGTCCTGCCGGCCCGCCCTCTGCGGCCAGGGGCACCCCGATGACGGGCAACGTGGTCCACGCGGCCATTGCGCCGGCCAAATGGGCGGCCATGCCCGCCGCCGCGACGATGACCTTGATCCCCCGGGTCTCTGCGCTCTGCGCAAATTCAGCCGCCGCCTGCGGCGTTCGGTGCGCCGAGAGGATTCGCACCGTTGCTTCCACCCCGAACTCGCGGAGTTGCTCCACGCACCCCTGCATCACGCTCAGATCGCTGTCCGAGCCCATGACGATTGCGACCGGCGCACTGTTTTCCGATGCCATTGCCTTCCCATCCACGATTGACTATTGACAATTTACTATCGATCGCTGGTACTACCATCCACGGGGGATCGATGCTATCATAAACAGTAAATCGTCAATTGTAAATCCCAGAGGGGTCCGCCATGCAGATTCGACAACCGGTTGTTGCAGGTCAGTTTTATCCAGCGGATCGAGGAAGGTGCCTGGAGGAGATTCGCGAGTGCCTTGCGTTGCACACGTTGAGTGAGCCGCTGCCCGAGCCGCTTGTGGCGGGCATCGTGCCGCACGCAGGCTGGACGTTCAGTGGCGCCCTGGCGGCAATGGTCTTCGCAGCCGTGAAGAAGCAGCGAGGGGCCATTCATACATTCGTGGTCTTCGGGGCGGCTCATGGGTACTTTGGGGCCATGCCCGCCCTCGACGGCAGCGATGCCTGGGAGACTCCCCTGGGCAGGGTGCCCATCGACGACTCCCTGCGGCGGTCGCTGGTCGAGAGGGGGGTCGCCGCGGCCTCCGCCTCCGCCCACCGCCACGAGCACAGCATCGAGGTGCAGGTTCCCTTCATCCAGCATCTGTTCCCGGAGGCCGCGATTGCCCCGATCATCGTGCCGGCGAACGAATCGGCCATTGTGTTGGGCAACACCGTCGCCGACCTGTCGGCGGACGCGACGGGCGGGATTGTGTGCATCGGCTCGACGGACCTGACGCACTATGGGCCTCGATATGGTTTCACGCCCATGGGAATCGGCGCCGATGCGTTGGGCTGGGCAAGCAACGTCAACGACCGGCAGTTCATCGATCTGGCCCTCGCCCTTGAGCCGCAGCGGCTGCTCGCCAACGCGATCGAGAACGGCAATGCGTGCGGTCCGGGCGCCGCCGCCGCCACCCTCATGGTTGCCAAGAGGCTCGGCGCCGATAAAGGCGTCCTGCTTGCCCACACGAACAGCAACGAGATCATGCTCCGCCGGACGGGCGCCGTCAATCACGACAGCGTGGGTTACGCGGCCATCGTGTTCTGAACCGCCAAGAGCGCCGACGGCGCACAAAGCCGGGTAGGCATCTCGCGGAAATCCGATTATAATCCCCACATGTCCAGACCCAGACAATGCCGACGGGTGGCCGGGATGCCCCAGATCACCTACTACAAGCCTCGCGGAATTCCTCAGGCGATGCTGCAATGCATGGAGTTGACGGTCGATGAGTTCGAGGCGATTCGCCTGGCGGACTTCGAACGTTTGTACCAGGAAGAGGCGGCGCAGCGAATGAATATCTCGCGGCAGACCTTCGGCCGAATCCTGGACGCCGCACACGCCAAGGTGGCCGACGCCCTCGTCCACGGCAAGGCCCTCTCGATCCACGGGGGCCCTGTCGAAATCGCCGCGCCGGCCGACCGGCCCGGCCCACCGCATCATCAGGAAGGCGACCGCCCACACGGAAGCCGTCAGTGCTGCAGACGGGGCCATACGGAAACCCCATAGGCCCTTCGTCACGATTTGTGGCCTGCCCGGGAACCGAGGTGTCCCCTTTGCCGATCTCGCGGGTTGTCTCTATCCCTTGCGAGCATTGGGGTCTGGAATGCAATCTCGTGGGACTGTGGTATCGAAAAGGCGGGAATCGACGTATTCGAGGACCCTCCGCCGGACCTGCTGCATCTTTTCGTCCCGGGGCAGGTAGCCGAACAATTCTTCGAGCAAGCCGCCGGCCTTGAGCCTCTCCAGGCTCGCGGCGAAGTTCATATCGTAGACCCAGCCGATCTGGCAGAGCCGGACATCGTTGAGTGTTCGCAGGCTGGCGTGCTCGATCAGCCGCCCAGCCAGGACGGCGTCCAGCACGTCCGGCGTGATCCGTGGCTCGTCCGGCAGTTCGATCTCAAAAGAGAGTCCGGCAGGATCTTCCGCACGACGCCGATACACGTCGGCCACGATCCGATAGATATCGAGCTTGTCGGCGTCGCGGATCAGTTTCAGGAACAGCAACGCCGGGCCGTTGAGATCGGTAGACAGGGACTTTCGGCCGTGACGGGCAACCGCCGTTTCGATCCATCGCCTTTCCTCAGGCTCCAGAGCCTCCAGAACGCACTCCCGATGCAGGACGTCAACGCCCAGACAGCCGTGATTGACGCTTCGGGTGTCGTTGTACGTGCGGTAGTTGGCGAACTGGGGGAACCGCCCGACGTCGTGGAGCAGTGCGACGGCCTTGGCGATCCGCGTCTGATTGTCGTCGAGAGCGAGCCGTCCGGCCAGGTAGAGGATCTCCTCGCACGTTCGCCGGGTATGCTCCTGCTTGAGGCGCAGGTGCATGTTCACGTATTCGTCCTGGCCGAAGAAGCGGCTCGTATAGGCGTCAAACCAGCGTTTGAGCTCGTCCAACCGGCACGGCTCCATAAGTCCTGTGTCTCCAAACCACCCTTTAGGCCGAAAACGAGTAACTATACCCGGAACGACCTCCTGCCGCCAACGAATCACAGAAAAAATCCACTGGCCACTTCCGTCCTGCGGAAATCCCTGTATAATCCGGACGTTTTGCGGGTGTCTGGTTTCATGTCTGATCGCAAGGAGTATGCGGATATGCCTACAGCGAAGGATATCGTGGTTCGTAAGCCGACACAGGAGGAGGTCAAGCGATGTAAGAGCTGGCCGATCTGGACGTGCGAGCCCAGCACGTTCGACTGGTCCTACACGGAGAAAGAAACCTGCCTGATTCTGGAGGGCGCGGTCACCGTCTCAGACGGCAAGGAGTCCGTGAGCTTCGGGCCGGGCGATTGGGTTATTTTTCCCCAGGATCTTGATTGCGTCTGGAGTGTCGAGAAGGCCGTTCGCAAGCACTACAGCTTCGGGTGAGGAAGCACACGGACCTGCACAGACTCCCCACGGACGATCCGTTGGCTCGAAGTCTGTGTCCGTCTGTGTCGGTCCGTGTTTCCGGTGCCCCGCTGCCTACGCGTTGAACTCCTCCGTCTTGAACTCCAGTCGGCGACCGGTCTCGATAGCCTCGTTGACCTTCAGGACCGTCAGGGCAGCTTCGTAGCCCACTTCGGCCGGGCAATTCAGCTTGGCCTTGCTCCGAATCGCGTCGAAAAAGTTCTCCAGGTGCGGCTGGTGGATCGGCTTGTTCAACTCGACCGCCAGTTCGAGGATCGGCGTTTTGCCCGTCGTTTCCACGGTGCCCGATACACTGAGGGTCTTGGCCAGTTCCTCGACGCTCATCCGTTCCACGAGCTTCATCCATTCCGGTTGGGCGGTCAGATAGCCGTTCTTGACGCACCGGGCCCAGGTGGTCGCCGGCTCATCCGTCGGCTCCGGATAGAGCCTCGTGCGGTCCGCCCGTTCGGAAAGGACAAGCGTTCCCCGATCTCCCATGAACTTCTCGAAGTATCCCTGGTTGCTGTTGGCGCTGAGCGTTTGGTAGGAAGCGGTGACCGGGCCCTGAGCCGTATCATACTCGTAGACGGCCATGACCGTGTCGTACCACTCGCGCGTTCCCTTGTCGTAGTAATTGAGCCGGCCGCTGGCGAACACCGACTTGGGCCTCGCGTCAAGGAGCCAGTTGTACACGTCGATCTGGTGCGCGCCGAGATCAACGATGGGACCGCCGCCAAGCCCCTTGTGCCAGCGCCAGTTCCGGAACTCCTGCATGGACCCGTAGCCATAACGCTTCAGAGTCGCGTCGTCGATCTCCTTGCCTTTGGGGCACCCGAAGGGCGCCTGGACCGCGCGGTTCCACTGGCCATTGACTGCGGTGATCCGTCCGAACAGGCCCATCTCCCGGAAAAGCTTCTCCCGACAGAAGAGGTACCGCGGATTGCTGCGACGCTGGTGGCCGATCTGGAGGAGCTTTCCGGTCCGGCGGGCGGCCTCAACCATCTGACGGGCCCCCTCCGGCGTGTTGGACATCGCCTTCTCGCAATAGACGTGCAGGCCGGCTTCGAGACAGGCGACGGTGTGTCTGGCGTGCCAGAAATCCGGCGTGGCGATGATCGCCGCGTGAAGCCCTTTTTCCTTGGCCAGCATCTCGTCGCAATCGATGTAGGGCGTGCCCGGATGGCCGTATCGTTTCAGCAGGCGCGAGGCCCGCGTGAGATTCTGTGCCTCCCAGATGTCGCAGACGGCCTGGAACCGCACGCCGGGGATTTTCAGGCAGGCGGTCAGCAAAACCTCACCTTGTGTCCCCGCGCCGATCAGCGCCACGTTGATCGGCTCGACCGCCTCGCCTTCCTTGGCCACCCCCAGACCGGTCGGCGCAAACGCCACGGCCGCCCCGGCCCTCGCCGCCGATCTCAGGAATTCCCGCCGACCCAGCGCCCGCCGATTTCTCTTCGCGCTCATGGCATGCTCCTTCCGGGCGTGGAGATATCCGCGTCCATTCCAAAAATGTACTTTGTCCGCAATACCGCAAGTAGCACGGGCATCTTGCCCGTGACCTGGAAACCATGGGCGGGACGCCCATGCTACTGAGAGCTCTCCGGCCGGAACGACGGGGCGCGCCGCACGGCCTTGCCGTTGCGTGAATGAAGTTGCGCACCGGGTCAAAGTGTTACAGCTATGGAAGAGGCGGATCGCGCCATTGACGGGAATCGCGGGTTTCGCCCTGAGGAATGATGGCCAGTTCCTCGGGTTGAAGCGGCCGCGGACTCTCGAACGGGACCAGATCGGCGACGCCGATGCCCTTTGGCCGGGCCGGGGAATCGGCCTTCAAGGAAAAATCCTTGGCATCCGGTGCTGCAAATCGCGGGTCGATTGCCTGCCTGCTCGTCGAGAGCGATGGCCTGCGCCGCGCCGGTGTCGCTCGTACGCTGGATTGTCTGCTCGTTGGCCCAGAATATGTTGTTCTCGAGCGATGCAGATGCCCGCATAGTGGCAGTTGCGGATGTCGTTGTCTTCGATGCGAGCCTCCGCTACGTCTTTCTTGGAGCCTACGCGGACCCCGGTCCCCCAGACCGCCGCCACTAAGCAACGCTGGATCGCTGCGTTGGACTGGTCGAGGATGTGGATGCCGTCCCCCGGCCCGCCGATCACGACGCAATCCGAGAGCCGCGCCTCGCACCGGTTAAACTTCGTGTCCCTAAAAGGTTGAAGAAGTAA
>DCUI01000108.1 GCA_002327785.1 Phycisphaerales bacterium UBA2218 | reverse complement strand
AGGTTATTTATGCGCGACACCTAAGTGTGGCAAGATAGACGTGCTGGCTACAAAGAAGTATGCTCTGTTACCGCCTTCGATCCATCCCGATGGGCCACACTATGAGTGGGTTATCAAGCCTAATGGGGAGCTTCCTGTTGTTGATCTTAGGGAATGGAATCTGGATGGGTTGACAGAAGAAACAGAAGATATAGAAGATATAGAGGATAGTGAAGCAATATATAGTAAGGGTATATCTATACCGCCGGAGGTAGGTACACCATCTGTTCTGGATCAATACAAAGCTGACACCCAGAAATTGGTGCTGCAAGCCATCATTTCTACCCAGCCCAAAGAGGAAGGGCAACGGAATACAGCCATCTTTGATTTCTGCCGCTACCTGAAAGCCATTCCTGAATTAGCTCCTCTGGAAGCGAAAGAATTGAAGCCCATTGTCACGCTATGGCATGAAAAGGCGCTGCCTGTCATTGGGACAAAGCCTTTCTCTGAGACTTGGGCTGAATTCCTCTATGGTTGGCCGAGAGTCAAATACCCGAAGGGTGAAGATACTCTTAAGAAAGCGGTGCAGAAGGCTCTCGACGCACAGGATAGCCGGCAGCGGCAGGTGGTTCTGGCGGTGAACCTCTATGCGGCCGACCACGAGGGCTGGTATCCGCAGTCCGTGGCGACCGCCGCGATGCTGGGCCGGACCTGGCGATGGCAGGAGCCGCGAATGATGAAGGCCTGCCAGCCCCGGGCTGAGGGCTACCGCTGTTCCATGGCCGGCTACCTGCGGGCCTACCTGCCCAAGGCCGTTCTCTTGTCGTGCCCGAGCAGTCCCGCGACCTATCCTTACCTGGAGGACTTCTGGCGTGCCGGCGAGCAGTGGGACAACCCCGACACCACCTTCACCGACGACAGCGCCCTGGGCAGCTTCTGTTTCTACTGGAATTACGTCGGATACCTGTCGGAGCAGGAGCGTCCCTTTCGCGGCCCGCAGACGGACGACGGGCGGGATGGAGGCAGCCGCCTGTTGATCAGCGACTACTTCGGCTTCAACCACTGGCGCAGTCCCGAGGCATTCGGGAGCTGCGAGCGCTTCAGCCGGGCGGAGGTCACGGCCGACACCCACGAGGCGCCGCCGTTCTGGCTCCAGAAACCCCGGGGCCGGCCCGACCGCACCCACGTACAGATCAAGCTCCGGGCCGGTTTCGTCGACGGGCACGTGGAAGCCTATCGCCCCAGTGAAACCGCGACGCTTGAAGTCGCCAAAGCCCTGGACGGCACGACCCCTGCCTTCACGGGCTTGGGCCTCGGCGCAGGAGAGTTCTACATCCCTCGCGACGGGGCAACGCTGCGGCCATGATGGGTGCCGGTGTGTCCGCGAAGGGAGACTGATGAATCCGCAGCGCGTCGTGTGGGTACCACACAGCACTGCATGGTTCGGGACAACAAAGGTGGTGCGTGGTTGCGCAGGGGCGTTCGATGAAGCGGTCGCAGAAGGCGACTGTCGCGTCGAAGTGGTAGCATCACGGGCCGGCGGGCTCAAGCGATTTGCGCCAGGACTGCGTCGGCGGTGTTCTGCGTCAGCTTTGCGGTGACAAGGTCGCCGCACGCATTGATCCTATTCGTCCCATGTTCTATCCGGACTGTGAAGTAGCGTTCGGCTCGGCCGGTGGGGGGGCCTTCGTGGCTTTCGATGAGAACCTGGGCGGTCTCACCGAGGAACTGGGCTCGGAATCGTGTCTGGAGGTCCCGGTCGAGGTCGCGGAGGGTCTGGGAGCGGGCCTTGATGACCGCCGGAGCGACTCTTGGACGCATTTTGGCGGCTGCCGTTCCTTTTCGCGGCGAGAAGGCGAAGACGTGCATCTTGGCGAAGCCGACTTCCTTGGCGAGAGCGACCGTTTGATCGAAGTTGGCATCGGTTTCACCTGGGAAACCCACGATAATATCGGTCGTTATCGCGGGACGGTCTAAGCGAGCCTTGACGAGGGTCACTTTGGCTCGGAACTCGTCCGCGGTATAGGGCCGGGCCATTCGGCGGAGGACGGCATCCGAGCCGGACTGGAGCGACAGGTGCAGGTGCGGCATGATATTTGGATGGTCGCAGAAGGCGTCGAACAGTCGGGACGTGACGTCCGCGGGATCCAGCGAACTGAGGCGGATACGGGCGAGGTTGGGGATTTGGGCAACTTGGGCCAGCAGGTCCGCGAGGTGCGGGTTTTCCTCGGTCGGCCAGTGGCGACGGCGGACCGTGGCTTGTCCGTAAGCGCCGATGTGGATGCCGGTTAGGACGATCTCCTTGTGGCCGGAGGCCACGAGGGCAGCCGCCTCGGCGAGGATTTCCTCGACATTCTTGAATCGAACAATCGGACGGGCCGTCGGTATAATACAGTAAGAGCAGAATGCGTCACAACCATCCTGGATTTTGAGAAACGCGCGAGTTTGGCCATGAAACGATGCGAGAGCCGGCAAATCCTGGTGTAGATGTAAGTCGTTTTTGGACTTGACTTTGGCGTCGTTTTCTGGTCTAATGAGGGCGGTTGAAAGGTGTTTTGCTTGATTCGAATTTGGGGTGGTTGATTCGGTGTGTGCCAGGCGGCTCAGGGTGTCCGCGAGGTCGCATCGGTTCTTGACAACATGGATGTTTTCCCCGACGGGTTTGAGTTCGTCTGTCTTCACGGCGGGCAGGCAGCCACAGAGCACGATGGCTTGTGGGTTCTGTTTCCCGGCCTGGTGGAGCAGGTGACGGCTCTTGGCCGAGGCGGTGTGAGTGACACAGCAGCTATTGACGACGACGAGTTCGGGCGAGTCCGCGAGGTCCACCAGCCGCAGTCCGGAGCCTTCGAGAAGCTGGCGGATTTGCTGGCTTTCGTACTGATTCACTTTGCAGCCGAGTGTTAAGATGGCAAAACTGTGCATCATGTGGTATAATGATATGACTGTAGATGGCTGTTCACAAGACTAAGGCATAGTACATACGCGTACCGATTGGCGGGAGGTTTGGCATGGCAGCAGCATCGGATGCGATTTGGGCGATCGACCTGGGGAACAACTCCCTCAAAGCGCTGCACCTGGCGGTGGTGGGGGACGTGGTCCAGGTGATCGGCTTCGATCACGTTCCGCACGGCAAGATCCTATCGAGCAGCGGGGTCAGTGCCGCCGAGCGGGAGGAGTTGGTCGCGGTCAGCCTTCGGCAGTTCGTCGAGCGCAACGACGTGGGGTTCGACCCGATCATCATCTCGGTGCCCAGCCAGAACAGTTTCGCCCGATTCGTGACGCTGCCGCCGGTGGAGGCCAAACGGCTCCCGGAGATCGTGCGGTTCGAGGCCGCCCAGCAGATCCCGTTCGACATGAGCGAGGTTCAATGGGATTATCAGCTAATGAGCGATCCAAATAGTCCAGAAAAGAAAGTGGGGCTGTTTGCGATCAAGAATGAGATAGTGAACGCGGTGATGGAGCCGTTCGAGCGAGAGGAGTTGTCGATCAGCTACGTGCAAATGGCGTCCATGGCCCTGTACAACTATCTGCTGTTCGACCGGCCGGACCTGGCGAGCTCCGACAAGCGGGCGACGGTGATCGTCAACATCGGCGCCGACAGCACGGACCTTGTCGTGTGCACCGCCTCCACCGTGTGGCAGCGGTGCATTATGATGGGCGGCAACGCGTTCACCAGCGCGATCGCCTCGACGTTCAAACTCGGCTTCGAGAAGGCCGAGAAACTCAAGCGCACCGCCCCCGTGAGCAAGTACGCCCGCCAGATCTTCCAGGCGATGCGGCCGGTGTTCACCGACTGGGCGTCCGAGATTCAGCGTTCGCTCGGGTTTTACACCAGCTCGAATCCGGATGTGAAACTGGTTCGCGTGGTCGCCATGGGCGGCGGGACGAAGCTCCGCGGGCTCGTCAAGTATCTGCAGCAGACGCTGCAAATCCCGGTGGAGAAGCCGGACGCCTTCAAGCGGCTGGCCGTGATGCCGGGCGTTTCGGCGGCGAAGTTCCACGAAACCGTGGCGGATTTCGGCGTGGTCTACGGCCTGGGCCTGCAGGGCCTGGGCATGGCTCGCATCGAGAGCAATCTGCTGCCCAGCAACGTGGCGAGGTCCATGGCGTGGGCCGGCAAGATGAAGTACTTCATCGGCGCCGCGTTGATGCTTCTGACGGTATCGCTGATGTGTCTGGGCCGGGTGGGGTTGGACCGGGTCAGCTACGCCAAGGGCGAGGACTACCGGTCGAAGATCAAGCGGGATGTGGCCAATGTCGCAGCCGCGGTCGCCAAGACCGGCGGCGTGAAGGATCAGACCACCCAGTTCGACGATCGTATGAAGACACAGTTCTCGCAGTTCCGCTACCGCGAGATGATTCCGGGACTTCACGAGGTCCTCTTCTCGGCCCTCCCGAACGCCAAAACCAATCGCAAAGACCGCGAATTCTACGAGGCGTTCGAGCGAGGCGACCTCAATCGGGTCATGCAGGTCCCGCGTCCCGATCGCAAGCAGCTTTTCCTGGCCACCGTGTCCATATACTACTCCGACGATCTGGAGAAGGCCCAGTTCAGGCAGGCCGCCAAGATGCGAAGGGACGCTCTCTTGCAGGACAGCGAGATGGGGATGTNNGGGGGATGGGGGGGGGGGCATATGGCGATTCCATGCAGGAACTTGAGGAGATCTACGGCAAGGAGTACGCGCTGATGCTGGGCGGCGGCACGACCGAGGCGGAGAAGGCTCCGGGATTCGTCATCGTGGTCGAGGGCTACAGCCCCTACAAGGAGATCGGAGCCCTGCTCGATCCACCGAACGTGAAGGACGATCCGAGCCGGTGGGGCCTCGTCACCCGGCTGGAGAATCTCAAGCAGTTCCTGAATCTGGACGTTAACTCGCCGTTCGAGGTGTACTCGAAGAACCCGCCCCATTTCAAGATCGAAACGGGCCCGGTGGACGTCGATTCGGAGAGTCTGCCCATGGGCGTCGGGAGTTGGAAGTTCATTCCGAGCGCCGCCGCCGTCGCAGCGGCTGCGGCCAATCCCATGGGGATGACGACGGAGAGCATGGACGGGACCTGGATCCTGATCGACCCCGTCACCAAGGAGACGATCAGCGCCGAGGCCGTGCTGGACCAATACGGCAAACCCAAGCTGGATTTCCTCTACAAACCGATCAAACAAAACCGGGATTACTGGTTCAAGCTCCAGGTCAAGCTCAAGTGGAAGGAAGCGCCCGCTACGCCGGAGGGCGTCGGGATGACCAAGGGACGCAGGTGACAAAACGGGTGACGGCACTTACGAGTCAGGCGGATATTAGACAGGCAGGCAGATGAAATCACCGCAGATCAATCTCGATACGGTAAAGGAAGTCCTGAAGAAACTCAGCTTCCTGAAGAACAACCTTGCGTTGCTGGTGCCGATCATCATCGCCCTCGTGGCGGCGTTGTTGTTCATTCCCACCAAGCTCCTCAGCGCGCGACTCAAAAAAACGATCACCCAGCAGAGCGTCAAGTCTGCCGAGGAGATCGAGCGCCTCATCAAGGACGTGAACGAAGCGGGCCAGGCCGAGGCGATGGAAGAATACGTGAACGCCTACGCCCAGGACGCCAACCAGATCGAGAACCTGATGCGGCAGACGACGATGCGCGAACTGTTCAGCTACGAGATCTTTCCGGACACGAACGAGACATCGCCTCTGTTGTTCGATCCGATCAAGCGGAAGTACATGGCTGGCGTGGACGCGATGGTCGAACGCATCGGGGGGGGGGCTCCGCCCACGGATTCGGACATCGACGCCGCTCTGGAACAATCCCCCAGGCGTTCCCTGTACGGCCGAAGCCGGGGTGGGATGGGCTCCGGCTATGGCGGTGGGCAGCGGAATTTTCGTTTGCTGCCCGAAATGGACCGCAGAATCGTCGACAAGCTCTGCGAGGACAGGGCCAAGGCGATCCGGATATACGCCAACCCCGCCGACCTGGATGGGTATTCCTTCTGGAGTGATTGGACATTCGAAGACTGGGACACGGCGGTTCGCCAGTCCTGGACGTGGCAGATGGGATACTGGGCGCTCGGCGATGTGATCGATACGATTCAGCAGATGAACAGCAACAGCTCCAGCGCGCTGGATGCCCCGGTGAAACGGATCATGAACGTCAGCTTCACCCTGTCGTCGCAATCGACCCGAATGATCGGAGGGCGGCGCGGCAGGATGACCCGGCGGCCCACCGACAAGCAGACGCCGACGTACGTCATCAATCTCAAGACCGCCATTGCGGCCCCGCCGTGCACCGGCCGGTACTGCAACGAGATCGTCGATGTCATGCACTTCAATGTCCGCGTGATTGTTGCCGCCGACCAGGTGATGCCCTTCATCCAGGAGTTGTGCAGCGCCAAGACACACAAGTTTCGCGGCTGGTATGGCGATCAGCCCGAGCAAACGTTCAAGCACAACCAGATCGCGGTTCTTGAAAGCAACGTCATTCCCGTCGATATCGAGGATCTCGATCACAATACCTATCGATACGGGTCTGACACGGTGGTCGATCTGGACCTGATCTGCGAGTACATCTTCCAGAAGGCGGGGTACGAGGCAGTCAAGCCCCAAGTAATCAAGAATGACATCGCGGGCACCACGGAGGAGATATGAGAGAACGACTCTTGCCGGGACGAGGGAATCGGATCCGTGCGGCGCAGGGGCATAAGGTGAAAGGCATAAGTAAGAAAAGGGATTTCGCAGGGCTTGCTTGTTCCTTTTCGCTCGTAACTTCAATAGCGGGATAGGCTATGAAAGACCTCATAACAAAGATCGGACGTTTCTGCGAGAACCATGTCGAGAAGATCGTGCTGGCGGTCGCGGGCGTCATTTGCATTTGGCTGTTCTTTACCCAGGTGATCTTCAGTCCCAATATCGTGGCAATCGGGGGAAAGAACCTGGCGCCGGGACAGATCGATCGCTATGTGTACGAAGAGAAAGCGCAAGAGCTCAGTGCGGAGCTGCGGGGCCGCAAGACTGGAAGCAGCAAGCTCTACAAGCCGCGTCTGACCGGCGCCATCGGCCCAAATGATGGGGAGATCTACGGTGTACTCTCAAGGGCCTTGCCGAAGGGGTTTGCCGGTCTGTTTGAATCCCCGCTGAGTTTCATCGATACGACGCTGGCCCCCAAGCCGGCGACCCAATTGACCGCCCGGAATGCGGAATCGTCGAGGAAGTACAGACTGCCCACGGTTCCCGATGTGACGGACGTGGCGGCCAACCAGATTCGAGCGGCGGCCTATGTGCCCGTCCAGCCGCTCACGGCTCAGACGACCTACGGCACGGCGGCCACCGAGCCCAACGATATTGACCTGGTGACGGTCGAGGCCAGGTTTGACACTGCGGAGGTGTACCGTCGATTCCACGCGAGCTTCGCCGGCGTGGACGTGGAAAAGGAAGAATGGCGAGATCCCTGCCTGGCCGATCCGACTTTCGCCGCAGTTCAGTTGGAGCGGCAGGAGTTGCTCGACGGCGGGTCCTGGAGCGACTGGCGGGCGATTCCTCGCAGCCGCGTCGAGTCCAATCGGGACCTGTTCTCGGTGATCGAGCGCGTGGAGAACCTGCCTCCGGGCGGATTGGCCGTTCGCCTCATGCAGTACGATCGTAGGGATATTCGCATGGGGCTTCTCCAGCCGGAAGGGTATCAGATCGCTTCGGCGGAGGAGGAATGGTTTCCTCCCAGCTTCTACGGGAAGTTCAAGGATCTCCAGAGGAAGATGGAGTCCGAGGAACGCCGTGAACAGAGAGAACAGGAACGCGGAAAGGACGACAGATCGACAGACAGCCGTCGAGGGGACCTGCGAGGCGGCGCCGGCGGGCTCCCCGGTGGCGCGCAGGCGGGCGCGGCCCGCTCGAGCAGAGGACGACCTGGGACCGGTATCGGCGGCGATACGGGCCTGCGAAGCTCGCGGGGGACCCGGGGAGGCGCCCAGGACCCGGCGATGACCGGCAGCACTCGCGGCCGGGGGGGAAGACGCGGCACCGGCGACGACATGTACGGCGATATGTACGGAATGCAGGGGATGGGCTCCGATGGGCGAAGGAAGACCACAACCGACGAGGTTTACTTTGATCTCCGCGAAGAGATGCTTACGTATAGGACGGATCTGTCCAAGCAGGCCAAGCCCACGCTGATCTGGGCGTTCGATGACACCGCCGAGCCGGGCAAGATGTACCAGTATCGCCTTCGCGTCGGGGTGTTCAATCCCGTGGCCGGGACCGGACAACTGGTCGAGCGTGACATGGACAAGAACGGCCAGGTCATTCTCTGGAGCGCATATTCCCAGACTGTCGGCCCGATCTCGATTCCTCAACGGGTCTATCTGTTTGCCAAGAACGTCCAGGACAAGACGAAAACCGCGACCGTGGAAGTGGCCCGGTACATGCTGGGATACTGGCGTACGGAGGATTTCCAGGTCAAGCCCGGAGAGTCGATCGGCAAAGCGGTCGAGCCGAAGGAGCCGGACCGGGAGCGGAGCCGGGATCGGGAACGGCGGCTTGCCGCCATGCAGATGGGCGGCGGCCGGATCACGGACCCGCGAGGCGATATGATGGCAGATCCCATGTACATGACGTCCGACCCGGCTCAGGCCAGCCAGCCGAAAGTCGTGGACTACACGACGGGGAAAGTCGTCGTTGATCTGGTCGAGGTCAACGACTGGGGCGATGCCCCGAACCTGCGGCCCCGCATGTATCACGACATGCTTTACACGAGCGATGGGATGTACATCGAGCACATGCCCGTGAGCATGACAAACTGGCCGAGAGACCTGGCCGAAGCATATCAGATGATCCAGACCGAGAAACGCAAGGAACCCAAGCCGTTCCGCGCGTTCAACCAGGGCACGATGCGCGGCCGCGGGGGTATGCAAGACCCCTACGGCGGCGCGGGCATGTACGACGTGATGTACGACACGGGGGGGGGCGTACCCCGCGGGCGCTGAGGCACACATGGGGCCACGGATGGACCCTCGCGGGCCGGACGCCGGTGTGGCCGATGATTCCACCTGCTTCCGCATATCACGGACTGCTTCCCGTATGTGCTTGGCCTGAGAGGCGATGCTTTTGAACTGCGTCTGCCTTGTGACCGGGGTCTCAGTCCGAGTGGCGGCGGGAGTTTTGTTTTCCATTCGCATGGGCAGCGAATACACTGATGGGAACAAACCCGGGTTTTGTCTGGAGGTGACGAATGGAACGTCGTGACGCATGGAAGCTGTTGCTGGCGGCCCTGCTGGTCCTGGCGGGGACCGTCCGGGCCGAAGAGGCGTCGCAAGGCCTATACGCACAATGGAGCCGGGGGCCGAGGGGCGGAACGGACTTTTTCCCGATTGCCGTGTGGCTGCAAAGTCCGGGCAACGCCGGGCGCTATTTGGCGGCGGGAATCAATCTGTACCTTGGTTTGTGGCAGGGTCCTACCGAAGACCACTTGGCGCAGCTCAAGGCGGCCGGCATGCCCGTGATCTGCAGCCAGAATGCGGTCGGGCTCCGGCATTTGGACGACCCGACGATCGTGGGCTGGATGCACGGGGATGAGCCGGACAACGCGCAGTCCCTCGGGTCGGGTCAGGGTTACGGCCCGCCCATCGCGCCGGAAAAGATCGTTGCGGATTACGAGAAGATTCGGGCGGCGGACCCCAGCCGACCGGTCCTGTTGAATCTCGGGCAGGGTGTAGCCTGGGACGGGTGGTACGGACGCGGCGTCCGCACGAACCATCCGGAGGATTACCCGGAATACGTCAAGGGCTGCGATATCGTCTCCTTTGATATCTACCCCGTGACGCATTCGAGCCCGCAGATCGCCGGGAACCTGTGGTACGTCGCCTACGGCGTCGAGCGGCTGGTCGGTTGGACGCGGGGCGAGAAGATCGTCTGGAACTGTATCGAGTGTACGCGTATCCAGAGCGACGAACGCAAGCCCACGCCCCACCAGGTGCGATGCGAGGTATGGATGTCGATCGTCCACGGCTCCACCGGCCTGATCTACTTCGTCCACGAGTGGAAGCCGAAGTTCAATGAGTCGGCTCTGCTGAGTGACACGGAGATGTACGAGGCGGTGACCCGGATCAACCACCGGATCGCCGCGTTGGCGCCGGTCCTGAACAGTCCGACGGTCGCCCAGGGCGCGAAAGTCCAACCGGAGAATCCGGCGGTGTCCGTCGCGACGATGGTCAAGAAGCACGGCGGGTCGGTATACGTCTTCGCCGTGGCGACACGAGCGGGACAAACGCGGGCCAGGCTCTCGATTCAGGGGTTGTCGGGCCACTATGCCGTCGAAGTCGTTGATGAAGACCGCACGTTGGAATCGACCGACGGCGTGTTCCAGGACGACTTCCAGCCCTGGGATGTCCACCTGTACCGCGTGGCGGTTGGGAACTGACGGCGCCATCCCCCGCCCTGAAAAGATGGGCTCTCAGTTGTTTAGGTGCAGGATGCGGGCGCCTTCGAAGCCGTTGAACTTCGTCGAAGAGGCGATGCTATAGGCCCCGATGTTCTCGGTATAGAGACAATCGCCAATCTGGAGGTCCGCGGGCAGTTGCTCGGAGAGGCTGATCTTGTCGAAACTGTCGCACGTGGGGCCGACGACGGCGCAAACCTCCATGGGGCCGGGCCTGAACGCCTGGAAGTTGGGGACCCAGTGATCGTAGACGACGCCGGAAAACGTATGATACACGCCGTCGTTGATGTGGTAGAAGACCTTGCCGTCCCTGCGGGCCTTGCCGATGATCTCGGACACGAGCACGGCTGCGGTGGCCACCATGAATCGGCCCGGCTCCGCGATGATCTCCGCGTCCTCGGGGAAGAGCCTCGCACATTCGGCCTCGATCAGCTCACCGAGCTTCGCGAGCTGCGGCACCCGCGCATCGTAGGGAACGGGGAACCCGCCGCCGATATCGACGATCTTGACGAGGTAGCCCCGCTTGCGGGCGTCATGGAAGATCTGTGACGTGATGTCCAGGGCGGCGGTGTAGTTGTCGAACGTGGTGCACTGGCTGCCGACGTGAAAGCTCAGGCCCTCGACGACCAGGCCCAGATCGGACGCCCGCGCGATCAGGACGCGGGCATCGCCGGGCTCGGCCCCGAACTTTGAGCTCATCTCGACCTGCGATCCGATGTCGGGGACCTTCAAACGCAGGACCACGCCGGCCGTGTCGCAATGCTCCTTGATCTTTGTCAGCTCGTCGGCGTTGTCGAAGGTCACGAGCGGCTTGTACCGCCGGATCTTGCGCAGCGTGTCGCGGTCCTTGATCGTGTTCGAGAAGATGATCTTGTCCCAGATATAGAAATCCTGCGCCTTCTCCTCGAAGTGCCGGATGTATTCGTGGACCTGCATGAATTCGTTGTACGAGGCCACGTCGAAGCTGGCGCCCTCGTCGAACAGGGTCTTGACGATCTCCTGGTTGGAGTTGGCCTTGACGGCGTAGTAGGCCTGGACCCGGGGCAGGTGCCGCTTGAACGCGCGATAGTTCTCCCGGATGCGGGCGTGGTCGATGATGAGCAAGGGGGTGCCGTGCTCCTGGGCCAGCTTGAGCGATTGTTCCTTTATGTTCATGTGTTTCCGTATGCGAAATGAGAAGTCCGTAGGGTGCGTATCACGCACCATCTTCCGCTACGCGCTGAGCTTTCTCATGAGCGACTTCAGCTTCTCGACCTCTCGATTGTTTTCAAGATAGGATTTGACCAGCTTCTCGTGCAACTCCCGCGCGCGGTCGTAGAGGCGTTTGAGCTTCTTGGCCTTGGTGGTCTGGATCGTGTAGGCCGCCATGATCGGCAGGGCCGCCGTGACGTCGAGATAGGCCGTCACGGTCTCTTCGAGCTTCGTTGGGTCGATCTTACCCCAGCTCGCCGCCTCGGACGGCGGCGCGCCGGAGAGTCCGCCCGTATCCGGCCGGGCGTCGGTCACGTTGATGTCGTAGTCCTGGCCGACCTCCGGGATCATCAGCACTTCCTGGATCTGCGGCTCGGTCTGGAGCATGAAGTTCTTTGGGCTCCCCCCCCCGATGAGGATGACGCCGGTCTTGCCCTTCTCGTACTTCTTGGCGTTCAAAATGATGGCGGTCGAGTCGTTGACGTCGATGCTTGGATTGATCTTGAGCTTGAAGCGGTCCCGCAGTCCCGCCGCCTCGGCCAGTAGCTCCAGGCCGGCCACGTTCATCCCGTGGGTCGAGTCGCCCGGCGACGAAGTGAAGACGGGAATCCCGTTGCGATACGCCGCCGCGAGGATGCTCACCTGTCCGATGCCGTTCTTTTGCTCGCACTCGTCCAGGACCTTGCCGAGATGGTGATAGAATTCCCGCGTGCCCATCTCCTTCTGGAACTCCGGGCGGACCAGGATCTCCCGCAGCCGCCGGTCGGTCTCCATGAGCACGTCCTCATAGTCGAACAGGATGTCGTAGATTCGCGTGACGCCTTTGTCCCGCAGGTCCGCGTCGTCCACGTTGTGGCTGCCCCGGAACATCGGCAGGTTCAGTGCGAAGTGCATGTCGTGGTACATGTTCGCGCCGGTGGCGACGAGCCAGTCCACGAACCCGTGATTCATCAGCGGGATGATCGCCGCCGGTCCGAGTCCTGCCGGTGTCAGGGCCCCGGCCAGGCTCATGCCGACGGTGACATCCTCCTGCGAGTAGCGGTCCCGCAGCAGATGGCAGGCCGCGCGCAACCGCCCGCCGTTGTAGGCATCCATGCAATCGACCAACTGCACGATGCTGGTGTCGGCTGAAATCGGCGACGGAAGAATCCGCTTGCCGCACAGATACCGCGATTTGCCCGAACACTGTGACCTCTCTTTTGCCATGATCCCATCGATCCTTTCAACCGTCCATCTGCGTCGCACCAGCGCAGGCGGGACTCTGCCTGCCACACGAGCAGGCATTCTACCTGACTCGCACCCGGTGCGCAAAGCCGCAACCATGATTTTCTCGTCCGACCGATCTGACCCAACGGTCTTCATGCCGGAGCGCCGGTCCGACGTATACGTCAGCACGCTCCGCCGCATCGAGGCCGCCATGGGCGGCGAGCTCCGAATCGTCGTCCACTGCCCCCAGGGGCGACGTGGCATGTATATCGTCGCCTTACCCTCTATCATATCTCTGGCTCAATGCAAAGAAACCGCGGGGGTCTGGGGGCGGAGGCCCCAGGCTGTTGCGACGGAGTTATGCGGGCCTACGGCCCGGACATTGCCATTGCCCGGCGTGTTGCACTTGTGACCCTTTCTCTCAGCTATGGAAAAGCGGGGGTGGGAATCTCGCAGGCCGCCGACACGAGGATTCTCGATTCGAAGGGTTCCAGAGTCACCTGGCCATAGATTTTGTTGCTCTGTACTCCGACTTCCCCGATCAGCCCGCGCTCCGCAAACTCAGAACTCGCGATATAATATAATGATTTCCGGGTCCGCAACTCCATTGTACCACCAGACCAACGGAGAGGCAAATGGAGAGTCCGAAGAGGATTCTTGACCCACGCGGGAATGATCCCATGATCGTCAAATGCGTAGGTTTGACACTCGGTCCCCGAGTGGATGGCCATCCGCGTTATTGCCCGACGCTATGTTGAGGGCGCACAATGCAATTCGCCTTTGAAGAAATGCTCCCACTCTACTACAACCTCAGAAAGAGAACTGTCATAGGGCTTCTCAGTGTAGAGCGTAAAATCGCGAATAGGGTCATGCGTAGCATTCTTAGATTCTGATGGGGGAGACTGGTGGAATAAATCGAGAAGAGGCAGAGTAGGCTCATCCATCTCCAGTCGTCTTGCCTTCACCGAGTTCTTCACGAAGTCTCCCATCGGCTCCAATCCATTGGCAAAGCGAGCGAGAGTTCGCTTGATTGCCTCTGGGCTGTTATCGATGCCGATCCAGCGCCGGCCCAACCGGTGCGCAACATCAAGCGTTGTGCCAGAACCAGAGAAGCAGTCAAGAATCAAATCACCTTGGTCTGACGATGCTTCAATGATCCGTCGCAGTAGCAACGGATTCTTCTCTGTAGGATAGCCAGTAACATGAATATTCTGATTGTGTGCATCACGGAAGCCCATCCAGATATTCTGTACAGGCACTCCATCACTTTGGTCAAGGTATATCTTGCGGCGGGGATTGCCGTTCGGAGACCAATAGATCTCGCCGCGAGCATCCATCTCATCCAAGACTCTTGGCGGATACTGCCAGTGTTTGCCTGGCGGCGGATTCATACCTCGCCATGGTTTGCCTGTCTCCCCGTTCCGCACTCCAGGGGCGTGGACCGGGACTTTCTTGAAGCGGCGACCTGTGCCTGGTTCTGCATACTGATACTCTTCGGAGGCACGAACTTGGGTCCAAGGCTCGACGGGGCGGTGCCAGACATAATCATTCGACTTGGTGTAGAAGAGAATGAAATCGGTCACATTCCCATAAGTCTTTCGGGTGTAGTTCTTCGGATTACACTTCTTCCTGGTGATCCAATTGCGGAAATTCGAGCGTCCGAAGATCTCGTCCATAACGATTTTGACGTGGAAGGCCATATTGTCGTCAATGTGGACGTAGATAGAACCGTCGCTCGCCAGCAGTTCACGAAGAAGAATGAGACGCTCACGGAGGAATTCCAGGTAATGTGCACCATCCAGGATGTCAGCGTATGCGTGGGTCTGGTTTCGCGACTGGAACACACTTTTGGTGGCATAGGGGGGATCGATGTAGATCAAACGAACATGTCCACGCACACTAACGTCAGAAGCGAGGGCTGCGAGGACTCGCAGGTTTTCTCCAAAGATGAAGCGGTTCTCCCGGAGTTCTTCGTTTCGCTTCGGCCACAGTCGCTCAAGGTGTGCCGGTGGCGTTGCGAGGATTTCGCTTTCCGTCTTCTTGCCCTCATATACAAGCGTGACATCAAGTCCTCGCGTGTGTGACCCATTGCCGTCTCCACAAGGGGAGGCATGCCGCGAACTCGTTCTGGGGATTCCAGTCGCCATCGTGCGATCCTTTCAACTCAGAAGCCACTCACGCGTGATACGATCGGGAATCATTCTGAGTGTGACAACCATGATTCGACCTCGGCCGCCTCGCTCCAGAGAGGCGTAGTCGTTCCACATAGAGCCAAGCAACAGGCCAGGGCCATCGTTGACGAAGATGACCTTTGTACGAAGCCCTCGGCGTTTGGCGTACTTGAGGATTTCATCGGCGCAGTTGTGGTAGCCGCCAGTGCGATCATCTTCCTGAGCTCCCCCTCGGTCCGAATCGTAACGTGCAAGTCTGATGGCAAGCACTTCCTTGCCTGCTCGGTCGTAGATGATGAAGTCCACTGGACGATCTGGCCTCGGATATCTCTCGAATACTTCGCCGAGCAGAATGTCCTTGCCAGCACGTTCGGGGCCCCTGATGGGCAGGTCGGGAAAAGCATCGCGGAACAAAGAGAAGAACCTCTCTGTGAGGTCGTAGCCCTTCTTGCCACGATCTTTGTACTCCCACAGGATGGCGCACAATGCCTCATCGGGAATCGGGCGGGATGTGGAAGGCGGCTTGAACCTCCTGGATCGGGCGAAAGCCTTTGCCGAACTGCTCGCAGATTCGCTGTGCCCTCGATTTGATTTTGAGCATCTCTACCGGCGTCTCTGGACTAACGTATTTGCGAAAAACGCGTGCCAGTTGAATACGCATCCAGCCGTCTGACAGTTGTGCAATCTGAAGAAACAGGCGAATCGAGGACTCAGACGATTTCAATATCTGGCCGAAAAGAACCAGGACGGGTTTATAGAACTCACAGGCATCCTTCAGAATATCTGGATAGTACTCGCCGGTTGCGAGTGTTATCCACGTCGCCGCATCTTCCTTGTAGTCGGCAAACGTCTTCGACTTCATACGCTTCACCAAGGAACAAAAAGGGATGAAACATCACAGATCATCTACCACGACTCATTCTCCGTCTCCCAGAACACGACGGTGTCAGGGCAACCAGTGTATTCTACGGACAAGTCGGTGGAAAGGCAAATCCGAATCTCGCGAAATGGCGAGAGAGAAGTGACAAATCGGGGTGCAGCGGGAAGCCCAGATGACGAGGAAAAGAGTGTTTGTCGCATTTGGGGTACCGGCGAGGAGGGCCGTGGGGGCTGTGAGTTGGATGTGGAATTCGAAGGGCGGAGTGTCCGATCTACGGGACTGTGGAATTGGTCACGCGTTCTTCGTTGCGCCGAACTGCCTTGCGAAGGCGGCGTTTTCGGTGATCTGGTCGCGGTGGCGGGGGTACATGCCGACGATCACGCCGTCGATGGGTTTGAGTTGTTCGAAGGCGAACTGGAATGCCGTCTGCACCGCCTGGGGCGTGTCGCACTTGCGGCCAGCCGCGAGGATCTTGAAGCCTAAGCATGGCTGCTTGACCTGCCGGGCTACCTCGGTCATCGCCACGGGATCGGAGGCGAAGAATCCGTGACCTTTCGGCATCGCATCAGCGGGCGGCATCTTGGCCAGCTCCTCCGCGGATCTCGTCAGGTTGTGGAAGCAGGTCATGAAGAAATCGACCTGCCAGCCTTCGTCGGCGATCCGCTTGACGCAGTCGGGATTGTGGGCCGAGACGCCGGCCAGAACGCCCGCGTCGTGGACGCCTTTGACGAAATCGTGGACCTGCTCGCTTTTGCCCTGGCGGAACAGCGAGTCGGTGACCCCGCCGTGATGGACGATCGCGATGGGCTGCATGTCGCGGACCACCTGCTCGATCCCGCCGCCGGAATGCAGGCAGATGAACTTCATCTTCGATCCCTGTTCTCGCAGGGTTCGAATGATGCCGGTCATCAGCGCAGGATCGTGGAACTGGTGCGTGTTGATCCCCGCGCGCTCGCAGTGGGCGAGGAACTCCACGACTCGTTCGCGCGTGAAGTACTCGCGCATCTCCTGATCCATCGAGGAGCCCAGGTAAGAGTATCCGCTGAGGGGGTTGGCGCCCACGATCAGCCGGGTGACCTGGTGATCGCCCAATCGAATCGTCGGCAGCAGCGGCCCGGCTGATTCGGGGATCACCGGCGAATCAGCCTCCCCGGCCTGCCCCATCCTGCCGCCGGTCAGGGCCGATCCGGCGATGCCCAGTGAAAGCCGCCGGAGAAATTCCCTGCGTGAGGTACCGTTCGCGTCGCGTTGATCCGAGTGCATAGCAGCCTCCTGAGGGCGGTTGAAGCTATTCGGTGCATTTTTTGAGAGCGATCTGTCGGTCTCCAAGGCCGTCACGCCCAACTCCTGCAATCATACGCCCGGGAAGGCGCGAATGCAAATGGAAAGCCTGCCAGATGACAAGGGATCAGTCACAGGGTGGGAGACAGAAGACTGTGGCAGGCCGGGGGCACAAGAGGGCATTCATCACATTCATCAAGAATCAACAATCCCCGCTCATTCCCATTCGATGGTAGCGGGGGGTTTGCTGGAGATGTCGTAGACGACGCGGTTGACGCCTCGGACCTCGTTGATGATTCGGCTGGAGATCGTGCCGAGGACCTCGTGCGGGATTCGGGAGAAGTCGGCCGTCATGAAATCGGTCGTCTCCACCGCCCGGACCGCGATCACGTTCTCGTAGCTTCGCTCATCGCCCATGACGCCCACCGTCGAGACGGGGACCAGGACCGTCAGGGCTTGCGAGATTCTGCGATACAGACCGGCGGCTTTGATCTCGTCGATCAGGATCTCATCGGCTGCTCGGAGCACCTCCAGGCGCTCCGGCGTGACTTCGCCGATCACTCGGACCGCCAGGCCGGGACCGGGGAATGGGTGCCGCCAGACGATGTCCTCGGGCAGGCCGAGATATTCGCCAACCCGGCGGACCTCGTCTTTGAAGAGGTCCCGCAGGGGCTCGACCAGCTCGAAACCCAGCTCGGCGGGCAGGCCGCCGACGTTGTGGTGGAGCTTGATGTTGGCGGCGGGGTTGCCGTCCTTGGAGCCGGACTCGATCACGTCCGGGTAGAGTGTGCCCTGGGCGAGGAACCGTGCGTTCTCGATCTTGTTTGCCTCGGATTTGAAGGCCTTGATGAATTCGGCGCCGATGGTCTTTCGTTTTATCTGCGGGTCGGTGACGCCCGCCAGACCCGCGAGGAACTGCCTGGACCAGTCGACGACGTGCAGGTCCATGTGGAAGTGGTCGCGGAAGGTCGAGACGATGCTCTCCCGCTCGTTGCGGCGGAGCAAGCCGTTGTCCACGAGGATGCAGACGAGTTGATCGCCGATGGCCTGGTGGATCAGCGAGGCGACGACGGAGGAATCGACGCCGCCGCTGAGGCCGCAGATAACCTTGGCGTCGCCGATCTGCCTGCGGATGGCCTGCACCGTCTCGGCGACGAAATCGCTCATCTTCCAGTCGCCGGTGCAACCGCAGATGTCGTAGAGGAAATTCTTCAGGACGACCGCGCCCTTGGGCGTATGGCTGACCTCAGGGTGGAATTGGACGCCGAAGAACTGCTTTTTGCGATGCCGGACGGCGGCGTGCGGGCAGGTCTTCGTCGAGGCCAGCGTGACGAACCCGTCGCCCAGGTTGCCGACCTGGTCGCCGTGGCTGGCCCAGATCGGAGTTTCGTCGGGCAGGGTGGCAAAAAGATCGGCCTTGTCGTGGATCGCCAGGGTGCCCCGGCCGTACTCGCGATTCTTGGCGGGGATGACTTCGGCGCCGAGGATCTGGCAGCCGAGCTGCATGCCGTAGCAGATGCCGAGGATCGGGACGCCCAGATCGAAGATTCGCTCGTCGCATCGCGGGGCGTTCGGCTGGTAGACGCTGGCCGGCCCGCCCGAGAGGATGATGCCTTTGAGCGGTATCTTGGTCAGCTCTTTGGCGGGGGTCCCGGCCGGGCAGATGCGGGAGTAGACGTTCTGCTCTCGCACCCGGCGGGCGATCAGTTGGCCGTACTGGCTGCCGAAATCCAGGATGGCGACCATTTCTTTCATAAATTAAAAATCAAAAATCAAAGATCAAATATGCGGAATCGCTTCGCGATGGCGTTTCTACTTCTGGGATCTATTTTCGGTATTGGACCTTTGATATCTGGTCTTCCTTTCAGTCTTCAAAGGGCAGGCTGGCCGAGTAGTTCGGGGCTTCCTTGGTTATCTGGATGTCGTGCGGGTGCGATTCGTTCACCGAGGCGGAGCTGACGCGGACGAATTTGCCTTTGGTCAACAGCTCCGGAATGCTCTGGGCGCCGCAGTAACCCATGCCGGCCCGCAGGCCGCCGACGAGCTGGTAGACGAAGTCGCTGAGCGTGCCGCGGTAGGGGACCCGGCCTTCGACGCCTTCGGGGACGAGCTTGCCGACCTCGGTCTTGCTGCTCTGGCCGTAGCGCTCGGCTGAGCCCTTGACCATGGCGCCGAGCGAACCCATGCCCCGGTACTCCTTGAACTGCCGGCCTTTGTAGATGACGAGTTGGCCGGGGCTTTCCTTGAGGCCGGCGAACAGCGAGCCGATCATCACACAGGAGGCCCCGGCGGCGATGGCTTTGGTGATGTCGCCGGACTGGCGGATGCCGCCGTCGGCGATCACGGGGACCCCCTGTTTGGCGGCCGCTTCGGCACAGTCCATGATGGCGGAGACCTGGGGCACGCCGACGCCGGAGATGATGCGGGTGGTGCAGATGGCCCCCGGCCCGATGCCGACCTTGACGGCGTCGGCGCCGGCGTCGATGAGTTCTTTCGTCGCGTCGGCTGTCGCGATATTGCCTGCGATCACGTCGATCTTGAAGTTCGCTTTGATCTTTCTGACCGTGTCGATGACGTTTTGTGTGTGGCCGTGGGCGGTATCGACGCAGATGATATCGACGTCTGCGGCGATCAGGGCCTCGACCCGCTCGTACTCGTGTACACTGACGGCGGCCCCGACTCGCAGGCGACCTCGGTTGTCCCTGGCGGCTCGCGGGTATTGCTGGACGCGGTCGATGTCTCGCATGGTGATCAGGCCGGCCAGCTCGCCCTTGCCGTTGACCAGGAGCAGCTTCTCGACCTTGTGATAACGAAGGATGCCCTTGGCCTGTTCGAGGCTGGTTCCCGCCGGCCCGGTGACGAGGTTGCTCTTGGTCATGACGGAGTTGATCTCGACGTCGAAATCCTGGAGGAACTTGAGGTCCCGTCGGGTCAGGATGCCGACGAGTTTCTTGCCCTCGACGATCGGGATGCCCGAGACGTTCTGCTCGCTCATCAGCTCCTGGGCGCGCCGAACGGGCTCCTTGGGCGAGAGGGTGACCGGATCGAGGATGACGCCGTGCTCGGACCGCTTGACCTTGGAGACTTCCCGTCTTTGGGCCTCAACGGAGAGGTTCTTATGGATGATTCCGATGCCGCCTTCCTGGGCCAGGGCGATGGCCAGGGCGGCTTCCGTGACCGTATCCATGGCCGCCGAGACGATCGGGATGTTGATGGCCACGTTCTTTGTGAGCTTCGTGCTCGTGTCGGCCTGACTGGGCACGAAATCGCTCTTGCCCGGGACCAGGAGAACATCATCGAACGTGATGCCTTCGGCGACGATTTTGCTGCTACTCATCTGCGGCTCCAACAACGCTTCCGCATCAATCATCCTTAAACACGATACTATACTTACAGGCCATACGGCCGTCAAACGATTTCGAACGAGCTTTCGATTGGTGGGACAAAGGCGCTTTGCCGCCCACTATTGTCCGAACCATAAACCGGGTATATTAGTATAGAGTGGCAAGTCTTGAAAGACTTCAAGGCTTGCTGGAACTGACGTGATCGATCATTGGGCGTTCTGGGAGGATACATATGAGATTGACGCTTTCAAGAAGTCCGATCGTTGCCTTGGTTGTTATCGCGGGTTTGGCTGCCGGAACGGCCCTTCTGGCTGGGTATGTGGATAAGCCGAGCCAGGGGACGGCGGTAACGACGCATGGCAAGTGTGACGGGTGCCCCAAGACCGGCACGGAGGCTTGCTGCAAAGTCGGCGGCGCCTGCGAAAAGGACGGCTCGTGCGCAACTGCTTCTGGACAAGGCACATGTGCTTCGAGGCCTGTGGGCGGTTGTTGCAAGGAAAAGGCCGAGGCTGTTTCCTGCTGGGGTGCAGGCTGCCAGGAACAGGCGAAAAGCCCCTGTGGAGCTGGGGGGTGCGCTCATACGGAGTGATGTGATCAAGGTATAACCCTGACCCAGTACTTAGTCAGTTTTCTGTCTCGCATGGCTTGGTGAGCTGGGGAGAACCACGAGCAGACTACTGACTTGCCGGTCGCTCCAAGCCCGCCCAGAAGGCGGGCTTGGGGGCTGGCTTTTTTTTTATGCGCCTCCGACCGGGAACCCGCGCCTGTAGAGGGATTCCGCACATCTGTACCAACCGACATCTCAAAATGCCTCTCTGCTGCGCCCATTTCCATTGACCTGTTCGGTCTTTATGGTGAAAACCGTTTTTTCGAAGACGTTCTTCGGTTTGACGGGCAGACCCGGTGGAAGACAGACCCGATAACATCTTGGTCGAGCAGGCCGCCAGAGGTGACGGCGAGAGCTTTACGGAGCTATGTCGTCGCTACTACGTCCCGCTGGTGGCGATTGGTCATGCGATTCTCGGAGATCGGCATCTGGCCGAGGACGCCGCCCAGGAGGCTTTTGCCAAGGCGGCGGTGTATCTGCCGAAGCTCCGCAACGCGGACCACTTCGGCCGATGGGTGGCGGCGATCTGCCGCAACGAGGCCAGAGACCTGAGCCGGGCTCGACGGCAACCCCGCATCGACGATGAAACGCCGCCGGCGCAGGTTCCGCCCCGGGCGGATGAAACCGGCGAGGTGGTAAAGGCGGCCTTGAGCCAACTGTCTTCGGATGCCCGTGAGGTGGTTTTCCTGCGGTTTTACGACGGTTTGTCCTACGATCAGATATCAGCCGTTCTGGGGATCTCCGAGCAGGCCATCAACGGCCGGCTCCGGCGGGCCAAGAAGAAACTGGCGGAGCATCTGCGCCGCCATGGCTTCGATGAGGTGGACCTATGAGCGAACGAAAAGACGAGCGATGGCTCGACGGACAGCTCGAAAGAGCGGTGAACGGCAGCACGCCGGTGTTTGACGCCGAGTCGTGGAGAAAGACCCATGCTGGTGAGTACGAGATCTTGTTGGCTCGGCATGATCGGCCGGATGGATGCGGGGTCCGCTCGGTTTGGGTGCGCCGAGCCGCTGGGTTGGCCATCGCGGCGGCCGTCGTGATGGGGGGCACCCTCTTCTTCGTGGACGGGCCCGGATCGGAAGAACCGGTCCCGCCGACCCCGCCTGTTGTCCGCTCGGCGACGGAGATGCTGACGATGAGGTCGCTGAGGCTGGCGTACGAGCAAGGGGGGGAAGAGGCTCTGAATCGACAACTTGATGCGGCGCTGGACCAGTTGAGACCGCGGCTCAACGGGCTCTCAATGCTGCGTGTTGTTCGTGACTTGGATGGTTAAAATAGGAAAGGATCGGAATATGCGAACGAATTCTGGCAAAGGGGCTGTGGGTGTGGCCCTGCTTATCCTTGTGTCGTTGGGGGCGTCTCGGGCCCGGGCCATTCCGCCGGACCCCGATAACGCGGCGTTACTGTACTATCAGGCGTTCTTGTCGCTGGCCGAGTTGGACGAAGGCGAACGCACGCTGATCCGCGAGGTGTCCGGCGGCGAGATCGATCCGAACGACCGGGCACGAGAGTGCATTCAGAAGTGTCGGGGGGCCATTGGGTTTGCCAAGGCTGCGGCCCAGGTACCGACGTGCAACTGGGGCGTCAGGTTCTCACAGGGATTCGATGCCCTGATGCCGCAGTTGGCCCATGTGCGGTTCCTGGCTTTCGTTCTCGTGGCCGATGCACGGACTCAGGCGGCGGATGGGAACTATCGGGGGGGCCTGGAGCGGTGCCTGCTGATCGATACGCTCGCACGCCAGGTAGGCGACGATACACTGGTTTCCTACCTGGTCTCGATTGCCGTGCGACACCTGGGGCATCGGTGCATGATCGATGTAGTCGGCAAGGCCAGCGGCGACGTGTCTGTGTTGCGATGGTTGAAAGATGAGCTGGCGACGAGGCCCGCATGGAATTTGACGCCCGTCAGGCCGCTGAAGATCGAGATGGAAATTGCGCTGGATGTGATGCAGATGGGCAAACTCGACGCGTTTGCCAGAGCCGTTGCTGAGTCGGATGAGCCGATGCGTGCGAAGATCCTGAATGCGGCCAACGAGGACGTGTTGGCCCGGGGGCGAGCGTTGTACTCGCAGCGCATCACGTCGATGCTGCCAATCATTGGCTCCTCCATGCCCTATGAGCAGGCTCACGCGCAGTTGGAGCAATTGAGCGGTGGATTCGACCCGAATGATGCTGCTTCGACGGTTGCCGGGTTGATGCTGCCGGCCATCAGCCGGGTCCATACTCTCGGGACTCGAAGCGAGGCCTACGTCAATGCCGCCAGGGCCGGCGTCGAAATCTGCTTGCGAAAGGCCGGGTCGGGGAAGCTGCCGACGACTTTGCCTGCCGGTTTGCCCAAGGACCCCTTTAGCGGTCAGGATTTCCAGTACGAGCGGACGGACGGCGGCTTTGTCCTTCGCTGCCATGGCAAGGACCTGGACAAGGACGTGATGGGAGGGTTCAAATTCGCAGTGAAATGAGGGTAGATCGCTGTTCTCATGCGAAGGCCGGGTCCCTTGGGACTCGGCCTTCTTTTGCGCCAACCACCCTTTGTTTCTCAACAGAACCCCTTGACGGCCTGCCGCATACTCGCTATGATTTCGTGGCTCTTGGAGACCCCGAAGTCTCGTAATAGGACGTCTGGCGTACCGACCGCACATCACCCAAAACGTGAGAAGCGGCAACAGGTGCGCAGGGGGACAATCAGCCGAAGTGATAACCATGCGTGGTCGCCCTGCGTGCGCAGGGTGCGACAAACGCCTAACCAAGGAGAAATAGAACGATGGCAACCCCTGTCGAAAAATGGGTAGAAGAACAGGCAAGACTTGCTAAGCCGGACAAGATTCACTGGTGCGACGGCTCGGAAGAAGAGGCCCGCACGCTCATGGAGATCGGCATGAAGCAGGAGAAGATCGGCGAAACGCCGGTCTTCCAGGAGCTCAATCACAAGACTTGGCCGAATGCCTATCTGCACCGCAGCCACCCGACCGATGTCGCCCGCACGGAGCAATTGACGTTCGTCTGCCATCCCACCAAGGACCAGGCCGGCCCGAATAACAACTGGATGGACCCGAAAGAAGCCAAAGAGAAACTAGCCACGCTCACCGATGGCTGCATGAAGGGCAAGACCATGTACGTCCTGCCCTACATGATGGGCCACCCGGATTCGCCCTACGCCAAGAGTTGCGTGCAGGTTACGGACATTACCTATGTCGCCGTGAGCATGGGAATCATGACCCGTATGAGCAAGAACGTTCTCGACAAGATCGGCAACAGCGAGAACTTCGTCAAAGGGACGCATTCCGTCGGCGATTTTGACACGAACAAGCGATTCATCATGCACTTCCCGCAGGACAGCCTCGTCTGGAGCATCGGCTCCGGCTACGGCGGCAACGCGCTGCTGGGCAAGAAGTGCATTTCCCTGCGAATTGCCTCCTGCCTAGGACAGAAGGAAGGTTGGCTCGCCGAGCACATGGTCGTCATGGGCATTCAGGATCCGCAAGGCAAGATCACGTACATCTGTGCGGCGTTCCCCTCCGCCTGTGGCAAGACGAACCTCGCCATGCTCGAATCGGCTCTGCCCGGCTACAAGGTCTGGACGATCGGCGACGACATCGCCTGGCTGAACGTCGGGCCCGACGGCCGGCTGTACGCGATCAATCCGGAGGCTGGCTTCTTCGGCGTCGCGCCGGGGACCTCCCTGAAGACCAATCCCAACATGGTTCACACGCTCAAGGCCGCCAAGGTCTATCCGACGCTCTTCACGAATGTTGCCCTCGATCTCGACAAGAACGAACCCTGGTGGGAAGGCGCCGACGGCGCCGTGCCCAAGCGAGTCGCAGACTGGCAGGGCAAACCCTGGACGTCCGAAGGCGGCACAAAGGCGGCGCACGCCAACTCACGCTTCACCGTCTCGCTCTACAATGCCCCGACTCTCTCGCAGGAATTCGACAATCCCAGGGGCGTGCCGATCTCGGCGATCCTGATGGGGGGCAAGCGAACGCAGTTGATCCCGCTTGTCATGGAGGCCTTCGACTGGGCTCACGGCGTATTCCTCGGTGCCCGGATCGGATCGGAGACAACCGCCGCAGCCGCCGGCCATATCGGCCACTTGCGACGCGACCCTATGGCCATGCTGCCTTTCTGTGGGTACAACATGGGCGATTACTTCGGCCACTGGCTCAATGTCGGCAAGAAGCTCAAACACCCGCCGAAGATCTATTCGGTCAACTGGTTCCGGACTGATGATGACGGAAGATTCATTTGGCCGGGCTTCGGCGACAACATCCGCGTGATCAAGTGGATCCTGGATCGCGCCAACGGCCGCGTCGGCGCCAAGGAGACCCCGATCGGCCTGGTCCCGAACGTCGCGGATCTCGACCTTTCGGGCCTGAAGATCGCCAAGGACAAGATGGAGAAGCTTTTCGAGGTGGACCGCCCGGGTTGGCAGACCGAGCTGCAGAGCATCGACAGCTTCCTCAGCCAGTTCGGCGACCACCTGCCCGCCGAGATCCGCTGCCTCCGCGACGACCTGGCGAAGAAGCTCGGATAAGACTCACTGAGTCAAGACGATCATTCGTGTATGACTGGAGCCACGACACCATTGTGGTGTCGTGGCTCCAGAACTTTCGGTGAAGGTCGGAGGCCCCTGGTAGTTTCCTTGGTGGCATGGGCTGTTTCGTTGTTGGCACCGATGCCTGTCGATTTGATTCTCGTTGTCTCCCGATTGTCCGGATCAACAGGGTTGCCCGCTCGTCGGCAGCAGACCACTTTGAGTTGATCCAAAAGGAGGTTGACAGGGTCTTTGCGTTGGTCCAGAATAGGTTACACGTGCGTATTGGGACGGGCGTTCCGCCTTCTGAGGTGGAGCCCGAGGCAGTTCTTCGGATACAAGACCTCATGTCGAACGGCTGATTGAAACATCGAATAGGAGATTCGCAATGGCAGCAGGCACGGGTGGACAGGGCTCGGAGGCGGCTAAGGAGCAGCCGGCGCGCGGAAGCACTCGCATCGAGCGGGACCGTGAAATGATCCTCGCGTCCAGGGCGCAAGGACGGGGGGCGTTGCTCAAGACGTTTGTCCGACTGTCGGGCCCCGGGTGGCTCCAGAGCGGTATCACGGTCGGGGGCGTGTCCTTCGCGTCGAGTCTGTACCTTGGTGTGCTTTCCGGCTTCACGTTCCTGTGGTTGCAGCCCGTGGCGATGATGTGGGGCATCGTCATGCTGGCGGCTATTGCATACATCACGTTGTCGAGCGGGGAGCGTCCCCTGAAGGCGATCAATCAGCACGTTAGTCCGGTGCTCGGCTGGAGCTGGCTGCTGGCCTCGATGGCGGCCAACCTGGTGTGGTCCATGCCGCAGTTCAGCCTGGGAACCGCAGCGATCCAGCAGAACCTCCTGCCCGGCATCTTCGGCGGCGGCGAGGGGAGTCTGATCCGAGGCGATACGGCCCGCGTGGTCGCCGTGCTGCTGTTCCTCGGCGCCTGCATCACCGTTTCCATGTTTTACAGCCTGGGCGGTCGCGGCGTACGAATTTTCGAGAACCTGATCCGGGTCATTGTGAGCATGATCGTGCTGTGTTTCCTTGCGGTCGTGGTGAAACTGACCATCGAGGGGGCCATGGATTGGGGCGGTGCAGCGAAGGGGCTGGTGCCGAAGCTGCGGATGCTCTTCCGGCCGACGGAGGGGCTTACGCCCTACTTGCAGGCCGTTGTGGAGAATGGACGGGCCTATTGGACCAGCCTGATTACGACACAGCAGCGGGGTGTCATCATCAGCGCCATCGCCGCGACGGTCGGCATCAACATGACCTTCATGTTCCCCTATTCGATGATGCGGCGAGGATGGGACAAGGACTTCCGCGGCCTGGCCATCTTTGATCTCTCGACCGGCCTGTTCATCCCGTTTGTCCTGGCGACCGGCTTCGTTGTCATGGCGGCTGCCTCCCAGTTCCACACCAAACCGGCGCCCGGTTTCGTGCCTGACGTGGAAGGGGGAGTCGTCAGCGTCGCACCGGCGGCGAATTTGGTGGGCCCGTACAACGCGCTGCTGGAGCAGCGGCTGGCGTTCGAGATCGGCAAGGGGGCCTCTGATAAGCTGTCCCCCGATGAGCGAAAGCGGAGTGTCGATGCTCTGCCCTACGCCGACAAACGCATGGCGGCCATGCTCGTCAAGCGCGACAACTTCAACCTGGCCGACGCCTTGTCGCCTCTGACCGGCAAGGGCATCGCGCAATATGTCTTCGGCCTTGGCGTGATGGGGCTGGGCTTGAGTGCCGCGACGATCTTGATGTCGATCAACGGCCTGTGTTTCTGCGAGATGCTGGGCAAGGCGCCGGGCGGATGGACCCAGCGGATCGGTTCGCTCATGGTTTCCGTGGGGGCCATCGGGGCCATCTTTTGGAAGCAGCCCGCGCCGTGGCTGGCGATTGCCACCTCGGCGTTCTGTTCCGTGCTCCTGCCGATCGCCTACTTCACGTTCCTGCTCATGATGAACAGCCGGGGCCTGCTCGGGGACAGCATGCCGGTGGGCGGCCGCCGCATCCTTTGGAATGTCCTGATGGTGTTCGCCACGGCGGCGGCTACCTTCGTCAGCGTCTGGAGCCTGTGGCCGAGGATCGGCTGGTGGACGGTCGTCCTCATCGGGGCTTTCATCGGACTGAGCCTGATCGTCCATGTGCTCCGCATCGGCAAGCCTCGCGCACTGCCGGCGGAAACAGGCGAGCGGGTCAGTCCCGCGTAGCATGAGCGCGAGCGCCCGTGAATAAGTTCGTGGCGAGGGCATCTTGCCCTTGCTCTCTTGTGGCGAGGGCGTCCTGCCCGTGGGAGTTCGTGGCATCGGCATCCTGCCGATGGAGTATGGGTTGAAAGCCCAAACCACGAAGGACCCGAAGGACGCGAAGAAGAACAACGGCTTGCCACACGATGACCGGAAGAAAGGGTGACCGCGAAATCATGTCCTCGCGTGGGCGGGGGACGCAAACCACCGAAAAGGGAACAGATTGCCTCACGCCCAGATGCAGGGCCGCAGAGACGCGATAACCGCCGATGAACGCGGATGAACGCCGATAAGTCTTCGTGGCGAGGGCATCTTGCCCTTGCGTGTCGCGGGCATCCTGCCCGCGCTACTTTCTCAGATTCCCTCTCGCCGCAGCCGAGGGAGTGGCAGGACGAAAGAAGCCAGAGAAAACGAAAAATACGTACAAATGCGGATAGACAACGCGATTGAACCGGCCTATAACAGCATTTGAAACATCGGAAGCAGTGTTCATTGAGAGCCAGGACGGATTGGCAGTCTACGAAGGGCGATCTGTGGCTCTTTTGCTGCGTGTCGCCGGTCGCTCGTGTACGGAAGGAGACAATGAGAAGCGCGAATTGGAGGCATGGAGAGAAACGGAGAACTGATTTCCACCACTTGACAGTTGCGTAGCTTCGGCTGCTGTCCACATCGAAACTGGGCAATTTTTATCACAGGACGGCTCTTCGAGGCACGCCCGAACTGGGCGTGCCCGAAAGCGTTCCTGTGAGGGCATGCCAGTGCCTTGGATGGGAAGTAGGGACTGTCCCTCAGCGGCCCATGACAAAGGGGAGGCGATAAGTGGGTATAGGTATAGTGCCAGCGTATTAGCAGGTTACCAACAGAAAGGATAATACTATGAGGATAAGGCTAATTGCATGGACTGTGGCAGCGTTCTTCCTCCTCGCTCAAGTCTATGGACAAGGTTCCACTTCCGCCGAAACAAATCGCGTAGTTGCTATGGAGGCGGCGACAAACGCATCGAATGCCCCGACGTTCGACCACTCAAGGGCTAAACGCCAGTTTCTCACCATCCTTCCTGAGACGGCGCAAGGGCTCACTGCCTGTAAAGGCTCCGGCGGCTGTCATCTGGCCTGGGGTATGTGGTTCGAGCCAGACAAGAAGTACCGAGTATCCTACGATGGTCGGTTGCTGGAACCGGCGGTTGACAAGCTCATTCCACCGGGAATCGTGATCAGCCCAGACGGCCTTCGGGTGGCTTACGCTGTCAGCATGGGGACTTTCAATCGTTTGTTTGACCGCGACGGAAAGACCTTGGGAGAAATCGCCCCGCTCGGAGCACGCACATTTGTTGTCGTGGACGAGAAAGCAGGACCTGAGGTCAGCGCGCTGGGTGAGAAGCTTGTCTTTAGTCCTGATTCCAAGCATTTAGCATATCGGGCACTTGTGAATGATGGGGAGGCGATGATCATCGATGGGCACGTGGAAAGGGCCTTTGATCAGGTTGGGGATACCCCGGTGTTCAGCGCCGACGGCAAGCACTGTGCCTATGCAGCACGCGATGGACAGGACTGGTATATGGTTCTTGACGGGCAGATCCAGCAACCAAGCTTCGATCTTGTTAGTGCCCCCGTGTTCAGCCCTGATGGAGAGAGAATAGCGTTCGCAGCCCAAAAAGGAGCAAAGTGGTTGGTGATTACGGATGGGAAACCGTCCCCGAAGCTGTTCGACGGAATAGGCCAGATGTATTTTAGCCCCGATAGTCGGCATCTTGCCTACGGCGCAATGAAGGACGGGAAGTGCTTCATTGTTATAGATGAGGTAGAAGGACCGGCGTTTGACAGTGTCGGTCCTGTTGTCTTCAGTCCCAAGGGAGAGGGATTGGTGTACAGTGCCTTTGAGAACGGTAAGGCGGCTACTGTTGGTTTGGATGGGCGGCCGGGACCTTGGTATGATGGAAGAGTTGGCTCCCAGACTTTCAGTTCTGACGGTTCACATCTCGCCTACATTGTGATCGATCATGACGAAATGATGATTGTTCTTGACGGTAAAGAAGGTCCTTGGTTCGGTGGAGTAAGTCCGGTACTTTTCGCTGGAGAGGGTGACGCAACTGCCTATGCATATGCATGCTGCCCGAAGGGTTTGGAAGAATACACGTCGATGGTAGTCAATGGGACAGTTGGCCGTGATTACGACGGGATATTGTTTCCAGAGTTTTCACACGATGGTCGTACACTCGCTTACGTGGCGAAGCAAGACGAGCAATGCTGTGTCGTCATTGGTACTACTGAAGGACCCCGTTTTGCGGGAATCATGGTTGGCCCTGAAGCGATGGCTGATGGCACATGGGAGTACTTGGCAGTCGAGCCAGACGCCCAGAAGCCAGACCGATTGAGGTTGATTCGAGTTACGGTGCCCCAGCGTGAACAGGGGGAAGTAGGGACTGTCCCTCATCAGCCCGCCCGTGAGCCGACCGTCTCCGGGCCTATAGAACCGTCTGAGCGAGTCTCGACAGTTGGGGGGGCGAAGAAACCTGGGGAACTGGCGGTTCAGCGAGAGGGTGGTCCTGTTGCGGGGCAGAAGTGGACTGTGCCCGATCTCGCGATGGAGATGGTGTACGTTGAGCCAGGCAGCTTCGAAATGGGCTCCAACAGCGGCGACAGCGACGAGAAGCCGGTTCATGCCGTCCGGATCAGCCGGCCGTTCTGGATGGGCAAGTGCGAGGTGACGCAGACCCAGTACCAGGCCATCGTGGGGACGAATTCGTGCTACTTCAAGGGAGGGGACCTGCCGGTGGAGAGCGTGTCCTGGAACGATGCGCTGGAGTTCTGTCGCAGGCTGACGGACCGGGAGCGTCGGGCCGGGCGTTTGCCTTCAGGGTATGTGTATCGGCTGCCCACGGAGGCCGAGTGGGAATACGCGGCTCGCGGGGGCGCCAAGGGTGCCAGATTCGAATATGCTGGCTCGTCTGACCTCGACGAGGTCGCGTGGAACTCCTCCGACAGCGCCGGCAAGACCCATCCTGTCGGCCAGAAGAAGCCGAACGAGTTGGGTCTCCATGACATGTCGGGCAACGTCTGGGAATGGTGCCATGATGTGTACGATACAAGCTACTATGCGAATAGTGTCTCATCCGATCCGACGGGCGCGGCCTCTGGCCTCGCGCGTGTGCTTCGCGGCGGGTCCTGGCACAACGATCCCGGGCGCTGTCGCGCGTCGAGCCGCTTCAGGGGCTCGCCCGGCGGCCGCGGCAGCGGCAACGGGTTTCGTGTGGTGGCGTCGTGGCCCTTGGACTGAGACGATTACCCTTTGCTCTTAGGCGTTTCACCGTTTGCGAGAAGGCGATAGTATCAGGAGAAGAATTGGGGACTGTCTCGCGGCGGGCATTGCGCGGGGCATTGGACGTTGGGGGCGTTGGGGCTACACTCGAATTCGTTCGAGATGTGTGTCTTATCACCAGATAGCGGGAGACTACGAAACGAAGGAGATCATCATGGCTGAGAAGAACCTTCAATGGCAGCATCGCGATTGGATTACCATCTTGGCCCCAACAATCCTGCTGTTTGTCATCGGGATGGCAGTGCTTGGATTCTATTTGCATGGCTCGGCTTCGGCCAGGGCGTCGGCGGAAAAGGCCAAGGGTGGGGAGAAAGCGAGTTCTCTACCCGCCGATCTGAGCGAGTGTGCTGATGCACGCTATGCGTCTCTGGACAGTCTTGCCTCGGGGAGCCGTGAGGCGCAGGAGCGGCAGCGCCGAACTGTGCAACAACTTGGCTTACCTCTGGAGGTCAAGACGCGGAAGACAGGAATCGTGTTCCGGCTCATCCCGCCGGGCAGCTTCACGATGGGCATTCCTCAAACGGAGCAAGACGCGATGGTGCGCGCCGGCGTCCCGCGGAAGCTGATTGAGGGTCTGATCGAGCACCAAGTGAACTTGAGCAAGGCGTTCTACTGCGCCAAGTTCGAGGTGACGCAGGGCCAGTGGGAGCAAGTGATGGAGAGTAACCCATCGCACTTTGCGAACGCAGGCAAGGACGCTCCTGTGGAGTGGGTGAGTTGGGATAACTGCCAGGCATTCGTGAAGAAGTTGTGCCAGATGGAAGGGGTCTCCGAAGGGACGTATCGCCTGCTAACGGAGGCCCAGTGGGAATATGCCTGCCGATCAGGGACAACGACGGCGTTTTGTTATGGCAATGATCTGGACTCAAGGATGGCGAACTTCAATGGCGAGTATCCCTGTGGGAATGGACGGAAGGGACCGTCCCGCCAGACGACAATGGCGGTGGGGAGTTTTCGGGCGAACGCCTGGGGTTTATACGATATGCATGGGAACGTGTCGGAATGGTGTCACGATTGGTATGTCACCTACGAAAGTGGTGTGGTGACAGACCCGCTTGGCTATCCACGGGGCAGGAGCCGCGTCAACCGGGGCGGTGGTTGGAACGACTACGCTTGGCAGTGCGGGTCGGCGGTTGGCAACGGGTACCCGCCTAGTCACGTTGTCGCCGACGTGGGGCTCCGCCTCGCGAGGACAATACCGCCCACCGCGCCCTCTGTCTTTGCAGCGCCGGTGGTGACGCCGCCCGCGTCGGAGTCTGGGAAATAGGGACTGGCCCCCAGCAACCCTGAGTGTTGCTACACAATTGACCGTTCCGCGGATGCCAAAGCTGAGGGGAATTGAGATCAATAGAAAGGACGATCGAACATCAAAAGAATGGATGTGACACTGAGTGTGAGCGGCCTGATGGCGTGCCTGTTACTCACAGGCTGCGGCGGCATTAACAAGCCGACGAAGCTCTCGCTTGGGACGGCGAGGGACAGTCCCTATTCTCCTTGAAGCATTTGGGGGCGCGGAACGGCTTTGCTCTGTGGCCCTCTGCGGCCTCTGTGGTTGAGCAACAGAATCTTGTCCGATATGGCCAGTGGCAGGGCATGCTTGCCCTCTTGCCGGGAAGGTTTTCCGTCGCCCAAAGTGAATCTCCTGAGCCTCAAAGCGGGCTTGACCTGAGGCTCAGGAGGCTTGCTTTTTGCTTCGGCAAGTCTGCCGAGAGGTAAAGCGAGCTTACTCCGTCGTTGGGGAAGCTTGCTCCGAGGCAAAGCAGGCTTTCTCTGTGGTTGGGGAAGCTCTCCCTGAGATAAAGCAGGCTTGCTCCAGGACTTGGCAGGCTCACTCCGAGGCAGAGCAAGCTTGCGGAGGATCAAAGTAAGCCAGCCGAGGCTCTCGGGAGATCTGCTCCGGGCCTGGGAAGATTCACTTCGCGGCTCGGGAGGCGTGTCCCGAGGTCCGAGAAGATCGCCTTCTGCCCCGTAGGGCGGCTCATCCGGCCAGAGGCGATGTATCCCCTCGTCTGGGAATTCGTGCCGCTTTCGCAATCGAGAAGGCAGTATCTCATCTGATTTGCTTCGCGAACTTCCCCCGCCTTCGCGAGGGCAGGCTGTGCCCTTCGTGGTAAAGAGAATGTTGGATTCCCGCTTTCGCGGGAATCACAGAGCGGTGCGTGGTACGCACCCTACGTTTTGGTCATTGGAGTTTCGGGCTTTGAATTTGTTGACGTTCCCGCTCTCGCGGGGTCGGATTTGGTGCTTCGTGCTTCGGGTTTGAAAGGGCGAGGGCAAGATGCCCTCGTGACGCAAGGGCGGGACGCCATCGCCACGACACGGGCGGGATGCCCGTGCTACCGCACACGCGCCTTCGCGGGGACCGGGACGAAGCGGGCGAGCAGCTCGCCCTGCTTGATGTCCACGCCCTGGAGGCGAATCCACTTGTCCTCGACGGGCAGAACCGGCTCGAAAGGCTCCTCATTGAACAGGGAGGCCGCGATCTTCGTGCGCCAGTCGTCGGTATCGGCGCCCCCCGCCCCGACGCGTTCCCGGTACATTTTCTTCGCTGTCATCCTGGCCAGCGGGGTGACATTCATGGCGCCGACCTTGACTTTTTCAAGGGTGAGATCGAGGCGACCATCCTCCACGATCCGCGGGCTGATCTCGACGGTGATGACGAATCCGGCGCCTTGGAGATCCGCCATGCCCATCAGGATCACGCGTCCCGGCGTGAACGCGATCGCAGGGGCCGAGAGCCTGATCCCGGCCGATTCCTGGAGCCATCCCGCTTGTGCGATGGCCTCGTTGAGAGGCTGGTCGAGCACGACCATCTCGAATGGGCGCTGTCTCTGGGCGCCGTTGTAGAGCGTGTTGCCCAAGTCGTGAGTGAGATAGCGATGCACTCGCTGCTCGTTCGGGTCGGCGCCGGCCGGCGGCATTACAGGATGATACAGGGCCGGTCTGTAATGGAGCAGAGAGAGCACGACCGCCGCCACGACGAGGTCGATGGCCAGCCACATGGCAAGTTTTTTGCGCCGGGATTTCTTCGGTTTCTCCACGGATGCCTCAATGGGAATTCATTCCCGGAAAAGTCTGAACGGCCGAATTCTGTCTTGCCCGATCCTGCGGCGGCGATTATAGTGGTTCGCACGTTTGGTAGAAAGAGTTTTTGAAAGGAAGGTTCGTCCGATTATGTCAAGCCACTTCTCAGACCGGCTTTTTGCCGCCGTCCAGTCGAAGAAGACGCCGTTAATCATAGGGTTGGATCCGGTTTACAGCCGATTGCCCGCGGCCATACGCGGACATCGGCAGATGAATGACGAGTACGATGCCGCGGCGGCCGTCGATGCCATTTTCGATTTCTGCACGCAGGCGATGCGGATCGTCGCCCCGATTGTCCCGGCCGTAAAGATCAACATCGCGTTCTTCGAGAGGTACCTCTGGGAGGGGCTGGAGTCCTACTATTCCCTTATCAGCGAGGCGGACGATCTGGGGTTGGAGATCCTCGGCGACGTAAAGCGCGGCGATATCGGTCATACGGCGGAGATGTACGCCGCGGCCCATCTGCAGAACTCCGAACTGACCGGCCTGGAGGACGTGCTGGCCCCAGACGCGATTACGATCCACGGCTACACGGGCGTCGATGGGATTGAGCCGTTTGCCAAGATGGCGGCGGCGCAGGGCAAGGGCGTATTCGTGCTGGTGCGGACGAGCAACCCCTCGGCTGCGATCCTCCAGGATTTCAAGGACGCCGAAGGTCAGGCGCTGTACGAGAAGATGGCCCAGATCGTTGCGGAGATCGGTGCCCAGCCTGAGTACATGGGCGAGAAAGGCTACAGCGACATTGGGATGGTCGTGGGAGGGACCGCTCCGGAGGCCACCGCTTCCTTGCGGGCGAAGTACGACAGAATCTGGTTCCTCGTCCCCGGGTACGGAGCGCAGGGAGCGGAGGCCGTGGATTGCATCCGGTTCTGCAAGCCCGACGGCACCGGGGCCCTGATCAATGCGTCCCGCTCGATCATCTATGCCTACGAGAAGCCCAAGTACAGGGACCAGTTCGGCGACGATTGGAAGAAGTGCATCGAGCAGGCGGTGATCGATGCGAAGATCGATCTGTCCACGGCGATGCAGTCGAAGCTTTGATCGTTTCTCGCGTGGCGCATGTGCAAGGATCCTCCTGTCGAGGGTAGTGCCTCGTGTGGTGCCCCGTCTCGCGTGGGAGAGATGTTCGATCGCATCTCGCCGACCTATGACCTGCTGAATCGCCTCCTGTCGCTGGGACGGGATCGTGCCTGGCGTCGCAGAACGGCCGAATTGCTTGGCCAGGGCAAAGGGCTGCGAGTGGCGGATCTGGCGACGGGGACCGGGGACCTGCTGATCGCCCTGTTGCAGCGCTGTCCTCCTATCGCGGAGGCAGTGGGCCTTGATGTCTCCGAACGGATGCTGGGTGTCTTCCGCCGGAAGCTTCACCGCAACGGGCTTGCGGACCGCGTCAAGCTGGTGCAGGCCGACGCGTCCGCGACGCCGTTTCCTGAGAGAGCGTTTGATGCGGTGACGATGGCGTTCGGCATCCGCAATACGAGCGATGTGGGAGCCACCCTCGGAGAAATCCATCGCATTCTGAAACCCGGCGGCATTGTTTTAATCCTGGAGTTCTCGCTGCCGAAGAATCGAGCGCTCCGATGGTGCCATCTGAAGTACCTGCGGCTCGGCGTCCCCTTCATCGGCGCCGTCGTCTCCGGGGACCGGCATGCGTACCGATACCTCGACGAATCGATCGAGGCTTTTTATCCTCCGAGCGATTTCTGCGCCCTGATGAGAGAGGCCGGGTTTGCCGAGGTTTCCGCGGCGCCACTGAGCTGGGGGGTCGCTTCGATCTATCGGGGAATGAAGCAACCCGCCTGATCGGCGATTCTCTCTGACGGACCATCTCGACGGCTCCCGGCGGATCAGTCGATTCTCTCGTAAGTCACGATCACGGCGTCCGGCCATCTGTCGGTTTCCACCCGCAAACCCTGTCCCAGAAGCTCGCGTCCCGAGATCGTCCACGTCCGGTCCGTGTCGAGGTTGGCGAGGCGGTATCGGGCCTGCGGATCCAGGCCGCGTAGTCTGATGAGCCTGGTTGCCTCCTTGCTCTTGGCCCGGCGAAACGCCTGCACCATGCCTTGTCCCCGTTCGGGCCGGTCGAATTGCCAGGCGATCCAGACGTCGTCGTCCATGCTGTAAGGCGTCAGCGGATAGTAGTCGCCCCAATAGTTGGGGGCGATTTCCTGGCGCCACTGTCGAAGCAGACGCCGGACCGTCCTATAGTCCTGGTCCTGCCGACGCATGTCGTAGCAGGCAGTGATGTGGGGACATATACAGCTTCGCAGGCCGTAGGCGTCGAACTGGTTGATCCCGGTCCCGTAGAAGGGCATCCAAAAGGCGATGCCGTAGGTGTGGTTTTGTTGGCTGATCGGCTCCAGGAGGTAGTCGCTGCGCAACAGCGGGACCGCGCGGCGCAGGGTTTCCAGGTCGTTGCGGCGGCCCCCGCTGGCGCAGGAATCGATCAACATGTTCGGGTGGCGCCGGCGCAGCTCGTCCCAGTAGGCGAGATAATTCGTGACATGGCGAATTTCGGTGATGCCCTGTCGGTCGGGGAGGTCGTTGGCCCTCCAGAAATCAAGCGGGTCCATGTTGAAATCCTGACGGTACAGGTCCACGCCCTGGTCGATCAGGAGCTTGTCCACGTGGTTGGTCAGCCATTCGAGCACGTAAGGCTCGCCGAGTTTGAGCAGTCCGCCGCCGGCGCCGCCGTGGATCCATTGCGGATGCGTGTTGCTCAGCCACGTGTCGGCGGCCACCCGTTCCGGCTCGAACCAGACGA
>DCUI01000069.1 GCA_002327785.1 Phycisphaerales bacterium UBA2218 | reverse complement strand
TGGTTGAGCTCGGTGGTGTGGCTGTGGTATCTGCGCGAGGATGGCCGGTCGGGCAAGGTAAGAATTCTGCCCTGGTATCCCCAGAAGGCTCATCCCAGTTTCCAGGATGCGTGGGCGAGTCTTCGGCGTCACCTGTGGAGCCGACGAATCATATCGATGTTCGGCAAACGATTCGGACATGACAAAAAGACCGACGTCCTTCTGGAAGCCCTCTCAAGGGCCGCATGATGCCTCATGAAAAGTGCGAAAGTTCGCTACCTTAAAGAATTAAGAATTTGGTCTGGAAACCGGGAGGACCTCAGATTTCATCACTCGATCACGACACGGATTCCTTCAGGTCGGCGAGTGTGTAGGCTGTCTTCTCATCCTCCATATCCCGCATGGCACAAGCAAGCGAGAGATGCGACCACGCGACGTCCTCCTCGCTTCGCGCGAGTCCTGTCCATCGGGATTCAAGGGATTTCACGAAATCCAGAACCTCCTGCTGTGCCGACTCCGGAAGGACCTTCAAATGCTCAAGAATAGCTTGTGTTGTCGTCATGGCATAGCCTCCATCAACACAATGATTACAACGGCCGACCTGGGGCAGGTCAACAGCGCCTTCGCCGAATCTCTGACTTCCTGGGACTGGCCTGCCCCCGGCACCCGACCTGACGACGGCGATGCGAACCGGGTTGACCCGACCCTCGGATTTGGCTAAGATACAAGTCGCGGCGGCAGATTGTCAGGGACCTGGAATTGATGAAGGGAAAGACGCCATGGGCTGGTATGGAACTTTCATGATCGTGGGCGTGATCGTCGTGGGCGGAGGGTGGATCGCGTATTGGTTGTGGGACCGCAAGATGCAGCGGGAGGAAGAGAAGGAGCCGCCCAGGAAATCGGAGCGGCTGGAGAAAACGCACAGCGAGGTTTCCGACTGGGCCAGGAAGATGGCCCAGTTCAAGAGTCCGGCGCCGCCGAAGAAGTTCAACGATCACGACAAACAGGACGGATGACTATGGCAGGCCACTTTCTGACGGATGATTTTCTGCTCCAGACCAAGACCGCACACGCGCTCTATCACGACCATGTGGCGAGCTTGCCTCTCTATGACTATCATTGCCACCTGCCGGCCCACCTGATCGCCGCCGACCACCGTTTTGAAAACCTTACGCAAGCTTGGCTCATCGGCGACCACTACAAGGCGAGAGTTATGCGGGCCAACGGCGTGCCGGAGAGGTTCATCACGGGCGACGCCGGCGACTGGGAGAAGTTCGAGAAGTGGGCCGCCACGGTGCCCGCCTGCCTGGGCAATCCCCTGTATCACTGGGCGCACCTCGAGCTCCAGAGGCCCTTCAACATCCGCGGCAAGCTGCTCGCTCCGGACACTGCCCGCGAGATCTACCAGGAGTGCAGCGACATGCTCCGCTCGCCCCAGTTCAGCGTCCGCAACATCATGCGGAAGATGAACGTCAAGCTCATCTGCACGACCGAGGGTCCGCTGGACCCGCTCGACCACCATCGACGGATCAAGCACGACGGCTTCGAGGTCAAGGTGCACACCGCCTGGCGGCCCGACCCGGCGATGGCCGTGGAGGACCTCGCCAAGGTCAATGTCTTCATCGACAAGCTCGAGGAGCTCTGCGACCTCGAAATCGCCAAGTTCCACGTCTTCATCGAGGCCCTCCGCGAGCGCCACACGTACTTCCACGATCACGGCTGCCGGCTCTCCGACCACGGCCTCGACACCGCCTACGCCGAGGACTACACCGACAGCGAGATCGACGCGATCTTCCAGAAGGTCCGAACCGGCCGTCCGTTGAACCCCCGCGAGGTCCTGCAATTCAAATCAGCCATGATGGTCGAGTTCGCCCTGATGGACGCTGAACGCGGCTGGGTCCAGCAGCTCCACATTGGCGCCCTGCGGAACAACTGCACGCGCCTGTTCAAGACGCTCGGCCCGGACATCGGCTGCGACTCGATCGGCGACCTCGAAGTCGCTCGCCCGCTCGCGAAGTTCCTCGACCGCCTCGACCAGCAGGGCCGCCTGCCCAAGACAATCCTCTACAACCTCAACCCTCGCGACAACGCGGTTTTCGTCACAATGATCGGCAACTTCCAGGACGGCTCCGTCCCCGGCAAGCTCCAATACGGCTCCGGCTGGTGGTTCCTCGACCAAAAAGACGGTATGGAAGACCAATTACGGACGCTCGCCAACATGGGCCTGCTCAGCCGCTTCGTCGGCATGCTCACCGACTCTCGCAGCTTCCTCTCCTACCCGCGTCACGAGTACTTCCGCCGGGTCCTGTGCAACCTGCTCGGCAACGACGTCGAAGCGGGCCTGTTGCCCAACGACCTGACCCTGCTCGGCAAAATGGTCGAGGACATCTGCTACAACAACGCCCGCAGCTACTTCCCGATGGAATGCGACTGACACCGCCTGTTTGTGGTGTGCCCGTAAGGGCATCGCAGCACGGGCATCTTGCCCGTGATCTTGAATACTTGAACGCTCGCGTCCATGCTGCGGAACACCTTACGGCGTCGCTACAAATGAGGTCTCGGGGCAAGCTGTGATGGGTGCTCCTTGCAAATCCGGCGGGCGGCAGCTATCATGGCCGACATGGTGAAGAAGGACTCCGACAAAGAGAAACAAGCCCCGGTGGCGGTCAATAAGAAAGCCTACCACGACTTCGAGTTCGTGGACAAGTACGAGGCCGGGATCGAGCTGCGGGGCAGCGAGGTCAAGTCGCTCCGGGCGGCCCCTGCGGACCTGACGGGTTCCTACGCCAGGATGCAGGACAAGGAATGCTGGCTGGTGGGGGCCAAGATCGCCCCGTACCTCCAGGCGGGCAATATGAACCACGACCCCACCCGCAAGCGAAAGCTCCTGCTGCACAAGGCCGAGTTGCACCGGATCTGGACCAAGCTCGAGCAGCGAGGCTTCACGCTCGTGCCCCTGCGGATGTACTTCAGCAAACGGGGCCTGGCCAAGGTCGAGCTGGCCCTGGCCCAGGGCAAAAGGCAATACGACAAGCGAAAGAGCATCACCGAGCGGGCGCAGAAACGGGATCTCGACCGGAATATGAAGAAGTATCGCAGGTGACCCATCCATTTGAGATAATGGGGACACTGGTACTTACATAGAGGCGTTTTCCTTCTGCGACATGCACCACATTCCATCAGTCAGTTGAATCACGCCTTCCTCCTTTAGATGCTGCTGGGCAGATCGAACCGCGTGCTTCCACTTCTTGCCATAGTGTCTTCCATCAATCACACGATCGACACTGTCATCACAAAGGTCGGGGTGAATCTTCTGAATAGACAGATGGAGTTCTTGCGTCGACATCGCACCTCGCTTCAATAGATATAGGATGGCCTCAGCGAAAATGGCATTTGGCGCTCGGCCTGCTACCCTTGTTCTGAGGACTTCATCATCGAATCCACTTAGACGCCGCTCGAACTCGGCGCGCAATCGTGAGTTGATCGTCTTCTCAGCCTCCCTGTGCATTTCCTGAAGGTCCAGGGATATATCGGAAAGTAACTTGAGCTTGGATAACTCGATCTTTGTCCCGAGGGCTGCATAGGCTCCGATATGCGCACGAATCTCACGCACCAGCAGGTGATCGTTCACCCTCATACCATACTCATAGTTTCTGGAAAGGCCTGCGGCTGTCATGTTCCCTGACGTGATGATGGCTGCGTGGTCATCCGCTATGTAGACTTTTGCATGCACACTGGGTAGGAACAGGACCTCGGAGTCGGGAAAGCCAATGACCAATTCGTGAATCGCCCCTGCGTCAGTTGAACCACTCAGCAGATTGCGACGAGACAAATCAGTCACGACTGTCAGCTTGAGTTTCTTGGTAGATTGCCTGGCTACACCATGGGCGGCGACGATTTGGCAAGCTTCCCGGCCGATGTACGGTGATGAGATGATGAATGATTCCTTTGCGGTTCGCACAAGAGAAACAAAATCCTCTTCCCACGGCGATTGAAGGAGCTTGAAGCAAGCTATCTGTGTCATCATCTGGTCCATAGGTACCATCATATCACATTCCTGATTGATAAGCCCCCTACTTGTGTTATGATGGAAAAGCCTGGCAAGAAGACATTGGCTGGAACGAAGAAAGGGACCGTTGCGAAAGAGATGACCGAAACTGAGATCGAAAGGCTGATCGTCATGGCTGAAGAAGAGAAGGACGATAGGATGAATGGAGCCAACGGGGACAAGCTGGCAGCGACGCTTGATGCGGTTGAGAAGGTCAGCCATCTGAATTTCACAGACAAGCCACTCGGTCAGATTCTCGGCGAAGTCCATCAGCTGTTAGCCACCGCGCGCGTGGCGTACCCTGCGCCTAACCGCGTCAGCCTCTCGCAGACAATTCAGTTAGTCAGAGAGTTTACGAACACCTGGTCCGGAGAAGATCGAACGAAAGCTGTATGCACGGCCCTTCTCCGTACTATCGCTCGCGAATTCGGCGTATTTGATGAAGCCAGTCGTGAGAAGGACGATGCAGGCGACCCCGAATCGGAAGTGGGAGGGGACATCGAATGCAGGCTGAGCGGGCGAATCGTTTTGCAGGTGGAAGTCAGGGACCGATCCTTGACGATGACTCAACTCAATGGGAAGTTGGATACAGCCAGAGCCAGAAGAATATCGGAGATTCTCTTTCTGACAGAACATGGCATTGAGGAAGGGGATCGGTCGGTTGTTGAGAAGAGAATCACGGGCGAATATGTCAGCGGTCAGAACATATACGTTTCGAACTTCGTGGATTTCTCTGCCGGCATATTGATCTTGCTCGGCGAAAAGGGGAGAGTGGAATTCCTCCGGGCTGTGGGTGAGGAATTGGATCGAACGGGATCACCCATTACTCACCGGCAAGCATGGGTACAACTGCTGAAGTCGCTTTGAAGGAGCAGAACCGCATGGCGGACGAACCGAAGAAGATCATCATCGACGAGGACTGGAAGCAGCAGGCCCAGCGGGAAAAGGAAGTCCTGGCTGCCAAGGAGAAGGAAGAGAAGAAGAAGCAGGAGGCCGAAACCCCGGAGCCGGGACCCGGCGGGCCCATGCCGCAGGGGAACTTCGCGGCTCTGGTCAGCATGTTGACGACGCAGGCGCTGTTCGCCCTGGGGCTGATCCGCGTTCGAGGCGAAGAAGAGCACGAGCCGGACCTCGAAATGGCCCGTTACAATATCGACATGCTCGAGACGCTCGCGGAGAAGACCAAGGGCAACCTGACCCCGCAGGAGCAGAAGATGCTCAAGGACACACTCGGCGATCTGCGAATGGGGTTCGTCAGCGTGGCCAATCAGCTCGGCGCACAGCAATGATGAGCGAAGTATGATTTCGGATCGTTGATTTCAGAAGCGTGGCTCGGCTCGCTCTTCAAATCCAGCATCAACAATCCCACTTTGAGGATTGAGGGTTTTGGCCACCATCCTGGATAAGATCATCGCCGACAAGCGGGAAGAAGTTCGGCAGCGGCAATCGCGGACATCCCTGGAGCAGCTCCGGGAGCGGATCAGCGGACAGCCCAAATGCCGCAACTTCTACAAGGCCGTCACCAAAGCCAACCCTCGCGGCATCAACGTGATTGCCGAGGTGAAAAAGGCATCGCCTTCGGCCGGGCTGATTCGGCACGATTTCGACCCCGTGGCGATTGCACAGACCTACGAGCAGTGCGGGGCCGACGCGATCAGCGTCCTGACCGACGAGAGCTACTTCCAGGGCCGGCTCGAATACGTCGAACAGGTCAAGCAGGCGGTGTCGCTGCCGGTCCTGCGAAAGGATTTCATCATCGACACCTGGCAAGTGTACGAGTCGCGGGCGGCCGGGGCGGATGCAATCCTGCTGATCGCCGAGGCGTTGACGCCGGGCAACCTGATGGACCTGATGATCGTGGCCGGCGAGCTGGGCATGACCGTCCTGCTCGAGGTCCACGAGGCGGATTCCCTGCTGGCCGTCCGCAGCGTAATCGGGTTCCCCAAGAAGGGCTACAGCGTGCTGGGGATCAACAACCGCGACCTGACCACGATGCAGGTGGACCTGCGGACGACCGCCCGGCTGGCGAGTTTGCTGGACGAGGGCGGCGAGCTGGTCTCCGAAAGCGGCATCAAGACCCGCGACGACGTCCGGAAGCTCAAATCCATCGGCGTGCGGGCCGTCCTCATCGGCCAGACCCTCTGCGAGCAACCCGACGTCGCCGCGAAATTCGCCGAGTTGTTTGGCTGAGGTTCGGCGCCGTCATCTCTGTGTGAAGGCCACGATCAGGATGCGGACGCCGACCAGGCCGAGCGCGATGGCCAGGCTGCGCATGATCCACCGTCCATGGACATGCGTGGACATTTGGGCCCCCAGTTGCGCTCCGGCAACTGCCCCCGCCGCAATCGCCAACACACGAGGCGCCTCTTGCCATCCCAGGGCTCCATCGATTACGTGCATCACCGTGGCCGTCAGCGACATGACGGACAGGATGAAATGGCTGGTGGCGGTGGCGACGTGCACCGGGAAATCCAGCAGGTTCACCATGGCCGGGACGTGGATGATGCCGCCGCCGATGCCGAGCATGCTGGAGGCCATGCCCACGGCGAAGCTCAGGGCCATGCCCAGCGCCAGATTGTATGCATAGGTGTGCCGCATCCCATCAGCATCGGAGAAGTCTCTCCGGAACGTGCCCCTGAGCTGGTTCCTCGGCTCGCCGTGGGAAGAGCTGCGGAGCAAGACGAAGAGCCCTCCCGCAAGCAGGAACGAACCGAACGCGAAATTGAATGCCCGGCGGGGAATGAAGTGGATGATGCCTGCCCCGGCGATCGCCCCGGGGACCCCTGACAGCAGAAACAGCAGCCCGGATTTGAAGTCCACTCGCTTCATCCTGGCGTACGAATAGGAACCGCTGGCCGCGTTGAAGAACACTACGGCTAAGGAGATCGCCGTCAGGGCGACGGGATTCGTGTCGGGATAGGCCAGCAACAGGATCGGCATGAGAATGAACCCGCCGCCGGCCCCGATCAAGGTGCCGAACGCACCAACGCCCAAACCCAGCAGAAGCAGCAACAAGTACACCATGCAAATCAATCTATGGGCCCGAGCGGCACGGAGCAAGAGCGGAGGCCGCATTTGACCGGGCAATCGCAAGGTCGCTTGACAGGTCGCACTCAGATCATTGCGAGAAACGCAGCGACGAAGCAATCTCAACTCCGGGCGCAGGAGATTGCTTCGCTTCGCTCACAAGGACATTCGGGACGGTCTATTGGACGACTTTGCGTTCGCCCTGTGTAATCTTCTGAATCCTCTTGCGAGAAAACGGCATAGTTGGCAGACTGGAAGCTATGTGGCAGGATCCGATTGTTGAAGAAGTCCGCTCGATTCGCGAACAGGAGGCCGCGATGCATGGCTTCGATATCCGCAAAATCGACAAGTTCGAGGAAACCAGCCTGACGCTCGTGCCCGCCCACCTGGTGGGGCCGCCGCTGATTGCCGAATGCGCGGGCCATCTCGAATGCCGGGTCGCCGAGACGTTCACCGTCAGGACGCACGACCTGCTGGTCTGCGAGGTCGTCTATGCATCAGCCGAGGAGGAGTTCTTCGACGGGGCCTGGATTCCGGAGAGATTCCACACCCTGCACTACATGCAAAAGAGCCGGTACGGCGTGCTCACCCGGCGGCTCGACGCCGGCAGATAGCGATGCCTGTCGAGCGCCAATCCCCGCCCTTCCTGCATGCACCCGGTCGCCCTGCGATTTTACTTGAATCGGGGAGCCGCCCGTGGTATAAAGTAAGAGTGTAGACGACCTGCGTAAGAGACCGGATGCCTCGTGTTGAGGGCGTGGCGTGTGTGTGGCGTGCGCGAGGGCATCTTGGGGATGGGAGTCTATGCCCGGCTCAATCCACGCACAGGTTTGAGGCGGTCAGGAAGGAGGCCGACGGCCACACCATAGTCAGGTTTCACAACCCCGGAGTGAGTCGTTTCGTAATCGGACCCATTGTGATTGTCCGCCGTGTGGGTGGACAAAGAGAAAGGGCTGCGCACAGAAAGCGATGCCATCTACTTTCAATGGCCGCAATTCGGTGGCGCCAGTCGCTGCAACCTCGGATTTTCCGAGAGGGAGGAAAACCATGTGGATGAGACGAGTTCTTCTGGTTGTCTTGGTATCGGTACTCAATCTGCGCGGCGATGCGATCGCCGGATTGATCGGCCACTGGGCGATGGATGACGGCGCCGGCACCGTTGCCAAGGACAGTTCCGGCGGGGGCCATGACGGCCAACTGGTCGATGGGCCACAGTGGGTGGAGGGGCTGATGGGCGGCGCCCTGGAACTGGACGGCGTCAAGGCCCGCGTCGATGTCCCTTACTGGCCGGAACTGACCCCCGGCAAGGGAACGACGATCGCTTGCTGGGTTTTCCCGAAGGACACCGGCCGTGCGTGTCTCGTCGGCCAGTTTGAGGGCTACGGCATGGCCCTCATGACCGGCCTGCAACTGAAGTCCGTAATCTGGGGCGGGGATTGGGTCCTCTCGGACGTCACGATCTCCGAGAGCGAATGGTCACACATCGTGATGACGTGGGACGTGGCCAACAACAAGCGAAAAGTATACGTGGCTGGCGAGCTTGTCGGCGAGAGGCCGGACTCGGTGGTCCCCAAGGTGCAGAACAACCTGGGGATCGGTCTGTGGATCGGGTGGCCCGACTCCTGGGGCGACGACTCGTTCACCGGGCTCATGGACGACGTGCGGCTCTACAATGTCATCCTGACGGCTGATCAGGTCGTGGGTCTGCGCGACGGGGTGGCCCCCACGTTCACAAAAGCCTCCGAACCCAAGCCGGCCGACGGCGCCCTCAACGTCAGCATGGGGCTGCTTCAGTGGACCCGGGGCGAAACCGCGGCGTCCCACGACGTGTACATGGGCGCCGGCCCGGAGCTCACGGAAGCGGATCGAGTGGTGACTCGCCAGACGCAGTCCATCACCTTCTACTACCATGCGGTTCTGACCCCCGGCGCGACGTATTACTGGCGCGTGGACGAGAACGACGAGGACGGCGTCACGGTCCATCAGGGCGACGTCTGGACCTTCGTGGCGCAGGACGTGACGGCCTATCATCCCATCCCGGCCGACGGCGCATCCGATGTCTCGCCTGCCCCCACGCTCACGTGGATGCCGGGCATCGGAGCCATCGGGCACCATCTCTACTTCGCGGATGACCCCAACGCGGTCAGTGCAGCGACCGCCGAGACCGACAAGGGCATGTTCGAGATCGCGGACACGGCCTTTGCGCCGGGGACCCTGGAAAGCCTGGCAACCTACTACTGGCGCGTGGACGAGACCGTTGCCGGCGGCGCCGTCAAGACGGGACCGGTCTGGTCGTTTACGACGTATCTGCCAATAGACGACTTCGAGAGTTACAACGATGACGACAATCGCGTCTATGAAACCTGGATCGACGGCCTGATGAACAGCGCGAGCGGCTCGATGGTCGGATACGACCCGGCCCCATTTATGGAACTGACGGTCGTGCATGATGCGAATCAATCGATGCCTTTCCACTACAACAACGTGGACTCGCCATTCTACAGCGAGGGCGAGCGCCGGTTCGAGACGGCGCAGGACTGGACGATCGGGGATGCCGATACGCTCGTTCTTTCCGTCCACGGCAGGCTGACCAACAAGCCCGAGCCGTTGTACGTCGCGATTGAGGACCAGTCGAAGCACCTTGGCGCCGTTGTCTATCCCGATCCGGCGATTGTGACCCGGAACAAGTGGATCGACTGGGCGATCCCATTCAGCGAGTTCACCGCCGCGGGGGTGAATATGGCGCGCGTCAGGACGCTGTACATCGGCCTGGGCGACAAGAACGATCCGCAGCCCGGCACCAGCGGTTTGATTTTTATCGATGACGTCCGCCTGATCAGGGCGGCCCCCGATGAATAAGCCGAAGAACCTGAAGTCTGAGCAAGAACATTTGTGTGAAGGAGGAATGTTATGTCAAAGAAAGTGATTCTGGTCGCCACGATGATGATCGTGGCGGCGCCTGCGGTGTTTGCACAGGAACTCGACCCAGCCCTGATCGGGTGGTGGCAATTCGATGAAGGGACGGGCACCGTGGCCATGGATTCATCGGGCAAGGGCAACGACGCGACACTATACGGCGGCGTATACTGGATCCCCGGCTACACCGGGGCGGCCCTGGACTTTGACGGGGTGAGCGGATACGTCGGGACCGGCAAGACCCTGCTCGACAACGTGTCGCAGTTCACGATGGCCTTCTGGGTGGTGAACCCCAGGACTCAGCCGAGCCGGACCGGCCTGGTTGGCCAAAACGATCACATCGAGATGGGATTCATGGGCCGCAACGCCGAGGTTTGGAGCGCCGTGTCCGGCACAACGACCGTCACTTGGCCGTACAGCGACAAGGATTGGCATCACATCGCGGTCGTCGGCGACACGGCCATGAAGATCTATCTTGACGGCAAGCTGGCGGTTACCGGCGCCGGCACCAGCAATTATGGCACGTCCACGTACCCCGTCAACATCGGCGGCGGCGGGATCTGGGACACTTCCGGCAACTGGTTCGCCGGCCGGATGGACGACGTCCGCATCTACAATCGCGCGCTCTCGGCAACCGAGGTGAAGGCCTTCGTACCGGCCCGGGTCAAGGCCTTCGCACCTGTCCCTGCGGACGGCGCCTTGAACATGAATCCGGCGGTTCCTCTGTTGCAGTGGACCCGAGGCGAGACTGCAGCGTTCCATGACGTGTACCTGGGGACCAGTCCGGAGTTGGCGGAAGCGGATCGCGTGGCGACCCGCCTGGCGCAGCAAATGGCTTTTCACTACCACGCAGCGGGCCTGACCCCGGGCACTACGTACTACTGGCGCGTGGACGAGATCGAGAAAGACGGCGTGACGATCCATACAGGCGACGTCTGGAGCTTCATGACACAGGACGTGACCGCATACTATCCCAGCCCCGCCGACGGGGTCAACACCGCGCTGCCCCGTCCGACCCTCACCTGGCTGGCAGGCCTCAACGCCATCCAGCACCGTCTGTACCTGGGAGACGACGCCGATGCGGTCGCCGAGGGCGCCGCCGGAACGGAGAAAGGCACGTTCGACTTTGCGGACATGACCTTCAAGCCGGGCGACTTGGAGACTCTGACGACGTACTTCTGGCGAGTGGATGAGATCGTGGCGGGCGGGATCGCCAAGACCGGGCCGGTCTGGAGCTTCACCACGGGTTTGGTCATCGACGATTTCGAGAGCTACAACGATGACGACAATCCCATCTTCGATACCTGGACCGACGGTCTGAGCACAGGCGAGAACGGCTCGATGGTCGGGTACTTCGACGCGCCGTTCATGGAAATGACCATCGTTCACGACGCGAACCAGTCGATGCCCCTGGACTACAACAACGTGGATTCGCCGTTTTACAGCCAGGCCGAGCGCGACTTCGGCAGTGCACAGGACTGGACGGCCGGCGGCATCGATGCGCTGGTCCTCTATGTGCGGGGCAAACTGATCAACAGGCCGGCCCCGTTGTACGTCGCGGTTCAGGACTCCTCCAACAAGTCCGCCACCGTCGTCCACCCGGACCCGGCAGTTGTGACGCGTGACGAGTGGATCGAGTGGCAAATTCCGTTCAGCGAGTTCACAGCGGCCGGGGTGAACATGGCCCGCGTCAGGAAAATGTACATCGGCGTAGGAG
>DCUI01000067.1 GCA_002327785.1 Phycisphaerales bacterium UBA2218 | reverse complement strand
GGAAGACTACCTGGAGGCGATTTTCAACCTGGCGGGTGGCGCCGGCGGCGCCCGAAGCAAGGACATCGCGGCGGGGCTCGGCGTGGCAAGGTCCTCTGTCACGGGCGCTCTGCAACTGCTCCGGGACAAGGGACTTGCGAATTACGAGCCGTATGGCTGCGTTACGTTGACGCAACGGGGGCAGACGGCCGCCCGAGAGGTGGTGCGAAAGCACCGTATTCTAACGTCCTTCTTTGCCGATGTGCTGGGTGTTGAACGAGAAGTGGCGCAGCGAGCGGCGTGTCAGGCGGAACACGCCCTGGGAGCGGAGATTATCGGTCGTCTGCTCAGCTTCATCGAGTATGTTGCGGCCAGCAGTCAGAATGGACACGATCTGGCCGGCGAGTTTCGGCTTTTCCATGGGAAAAGATCCGCCAGACAGGTGAAAGGTCAGTGCAGTAATGGGTGAGGCCGTGAAGGAACAGAATCGGAGCAGACCTCTATCGACTGTGACCACCGGCGACACGGTCCGGTTGGTACGCGTGGGGGCCGGACGAGGGCTGAACAGCCGACTCGCGTCGATGGGGTTCGTCCCCAACGTCGAGATCCGCGTGGTCAGCAACAGCCATCCCGGTCCGTTCGTTGTCGTGATCAAGGATGTCAAAATGGTTTTGGGCAGGGGGGTCGCCCAAAAAATCCTCATTCGATAGGCGCGTCCGCCCGAGGGGAGTTTTTTTTGACGCAGAAGTTCGTCGTGGCTAACTTTTCTTTTCGCAGTTGCAGAAAGTCTTTCTCCATGAGCAAACAGTTCGTCGTGGCCCTTGTTGGAAACCCGAACAGCGGCAAGAGCAGCTTGTTCAACATGATTACGGGGTCTCGCCAGCACGTGGGTAATTATCCGGGCGTCACCGTCGAAAGAAAGGAGGGTCATTGCACGCACAACGGCTGCGAAATCCTGTTCGTCGATCTGCCCGGCACGTACAGTCTGACCGCCTACTCCACGGAGGAAATCATCACACGCCACTTCCTCCTGGAGGACGGACCCGATGTCGTGGTGGATGTCCTTGACGCCTCGAATATCGAGCGGAACCTCTATCTGGGCACGCAGCTCATCGAGATGAACGTGCCTTTGGTGTTTGCGTTCAACATGAGCGATCTGGCCAGGCGGCGGGGCCTGGAGTTTGACCTCGAACAGTTGTCCCGCTTGCTGGAGGCGAGGATTGTCCCCACCGTCGGCAACAAGGGTCAAGGACGCGATGCCCTGCTGGATGCGATCGTCGCGACCGCGAATGAGGGCAGAAGGCCCCGAGTTCACAGTGTCCGCTATGGCAACGAGATCGAAGAGGAGTTGGCTTGCGTCGAAGCAATCGTCGCGCAGCGAGCGAAGGAGCTTGCGGACAAATATGGCTCGCGCTGGGTGGCCCTGAAACTCATCGAGCAGGACGATGAAATCCTGGCAAAGGTTCGGAGCCGGGAGGTCCTGGATGTCGTGAGCAGAAGCGTCGGCCATCTGCGGAGTATTTTTCACGATGAACCCGAAATCGTCTTGGCCGACCGACGGTATGGATTCATCTCCGGCGCTTGTCAGGAGACGATCAGGAACTCCGTGGAACGACGGCACGACGCCAGCGATGTCGTCGACGCGGTAGTCACCAACCGTGTCCTGGGCCTGCCCATTTTCCTGGTGTTGATGTACGCCGTCTTCTGGCTGACCTTCACCCTGGGGGAGTATCCGATGAGGGGGTTGGAGTGGCTCTTTGGCCGGCTCGGGACCTTTGTGTCGGGGCTCTGGCCTGAGGCCGGCCATAGCTGGCTCCGCTCGCTGCTGATGGACGGAGTGATTGCCGGGGTGGGAGGCGTGGTTGTGTTTTTGCCGAATATCCTGTTGTTGTTTCTGGCGATTGCGATCCTGGAGGACACGGGGTACATGGCCCGCGCGGCGTTCGTGATGGACCGGATCATGCACAAGATCGGCCTGCACGGCAAGAGCTTCATCCCGATGCTGATCGGGTTCGGTTGTTCGGTGCCTGCGATCATGGCCGCCCGCATCCTGGAGAACCGGCGAAACCAGCTTGCCACGATCATGGTCATCCCGTTGATGAGCTGCGGGGCGAAATTGACGATCTATTCGTTGATCATCCCGGCCTTCTTCGCTCCTCATTGGCGGGGGCCCGTGATGTGGCTCGTCTACCTGATCGGGATTCTCCTGGCCGTGGTCTGTGCGAGACTCCTGCGTCTGACAGTCTTTCGGGGCGAGACGATGCCGTTCGTGATGGAACTGCCGCCGTACCGCGTGCCCACGCCGAAATCCGTGCTGATTCACATGTGGCAGCGGGGTTGGATGTTCCTCAGGAAGGCGGGCACCGTGATCCTCGGGATTTCCGTCGTTCTGTGGGCCCTGGCCAGTTTCCCGAGGCCCAGTGCCGAGCAGTTGGCCGGCCTGAACGAGGAGCAGGCCCGGCAGGCGGCGTTGGAGTATTCCGTCATAGGGCGTGTGGGCCGATTCGTGGAGCCCGTGATCCGGCCGCTGGGATTCGACTGGAGAATCGGCACTGCCCTGATCGGCGCCGTGGCGGCCAAGGAGGTGTTCGTCTCGCAGTTGAGCATTGTCTATGCGGCGGGCTCCGAGGACGGCGCGGACGTGTTGCGCCGGAGGCTCCAGGCGAATTACACGCCTCTGGTGGGATTCTGCATCATGCTGTTCTCGCTGATCTCCACGCCCTGCATGGCCACATTGGCCATGACCAGGCAGGAGACCAATTCCTGGGGCTGGGCCGCATTCCAGTTCATCGGTCTGACGGTCCTGGCCTATGGGATCACCCTGGTCGTGTTTCAGGTGGGCCGGATCTGGCTGTGATGCGGGGGCGGCGGCGAGTTCTTTTTGTTCCATGGAAGAAGATTGTGCTTGACAATGTTAGGCCAGCCTAATAAAGTTGGGTAAATAAAATTTCTTCCGAGGCACCATGACTGCAAGATGCGTCAAGTCGTTGAGTGGGAGTTTGGAGGATTACCTGGAGGTAATCCTCTGGTCGGCGGCGGCCAACGGAGCTGCCAGGGTGAGGGACATTGCCGCGCAGTTGCAGGTCCAGGCTTCGTCGGTGACAGGCGCCCTGCAGGTGCTGGCGGAGAAGCGGTTCGTCCGCTACAAGCCCTATGAGGCGGTGACTCTGACTCCGGAGGGTTTCGACGAAGCTACGCGGGTCGTGCAGCGCCATCATGTCCTCCGTGAGTTCTTTATGGAGGTGCTTGGGGTTGATGCGGAGGCGGCCGAGGAAGGAGCGTGCCGGCTCGAACACGATATTTCGAGCGACATCGTACGCCGGCTCGGCAAATTCATGGCGTATGTGAAGGCATTGCCCGAGTCGGACCGGGGCGTTCTGAAAAGGTTCGCCGACTGGTCTGCGGGCCGCTCGACGACGGCGGATTCGTCAGGGATGCTTATCGGCCGGTCTACCGTCGCGGACATGAAGCCGGGACGTGAGGGCGTGATCGTGCGAATCGATTCGCACGGCGGACTGTGCCGGCGGCTGGCCGATATGGGACTCGGCCGCGGCGTGCTCGTCGAGGTCGAGACCATCGCCCCGATGGGTGATCCGATTCGCATCAGGATACGAGGATATCGACTAGCCCTGCGCAAGAGCGAAGCCCGGAGTATCGTTGTGATCGAGAGGTGAATTTTTTTTGAGATGGAAGTTAGGGACGCCTAACAATGTCTGCGGCAGGGGTGTGTTGATGGCTGATGATATGAATCGTGGAGGGCCGTATATCGCCGGAGTACGGGACTCTTGCCCGTCACGGGCCGAGACCGATCCCGGATGGATCGACTCGCGCGATCTCTTCAGGTGCAGGGACGAGATCGTCATCAAGCATGGAGGCCAGATGTACAGACTGAGAATCACCAGGTATGGGAAACTGATATTGAATAAGTAGCGGAAACAATCATCGCGGTTCTCGCGACCCAGCCAGCCGAAAAGCCAGCCAGGGAGCAGACAGGACACTTCGTTGTGTTACTGTGTGCTCCCTTGTTTTTTTGCGTTTTGCGGGCTCTGCAACCGGCGCCGGTTGCGGGGGGCCCGATGGATCGATGTGAACTGAAGAGAAGTGGATTTATGGAAGGAGAAGATATGAATGCAGCCTCGTCTCACGATTGTCACCATGCCGCCGGTTGCGGGTGTGAACGCCCATGCGCCACATGCACCTGCCGAAAGCCCGACACCGGCCGTCGCAAAAAGCCGGTCCTGTGGCTCCTGGGCCTGCTGGGGGTTTTGGCCCTGTTGGTTGTGACGGCTCTGGCTCAGGGTGCGACTGATTCTGAACCATGCGGGAAGCCTGGTTTGCTGATCATCGCGCATGGTTCGCCGGCGAAGGCCTGGAACCAGCCGGTGCTGGCCCAGGAACAAAAGGTGCGGGATTTGCTCGGGCAGGACAGCCCGTTCGGCAAGGTGAAGGTCGTGTTCATGGAGTTCGCCGAGCCGAACGTTGCCGACGGTCTGGAGGAGCTTCAGAAGGCCGGTTGCCCTCGCATCGTGGCGGTGCCCCTGTTGATTGCGCCGTCGTCTCATTCGCATTGGGATATCCCGGTCTTGCTTGGTCTGTATAGCGATCCTCGGATCGAAAAGACCCTGCGAGAGGAAGGGGCGAAGCTGGTGCGCTGCAACGTGCCGGTGACGCTGACGACCACACTGTCGGATAGTGACGTGATCGAGCGCGTCATGCTCAAGCGGGTGCGTGCGCTCAGCAATGATCCGAATCGCGAGGCCGTCGTGCTGCTGGCGCATGGCAGCGAGGCGATTCCCGGTCCGTGGGAAGATTTCATGAAGCGCACGGTTTCCTACATCTGCGGCAAAACCGGCATCACCTATGCCGACTGGGCCTGTGTTGCGGTGGGGCAGGAGTACAGCCGGGCCGTTGCGGCCATCGACGCTGCCGCCCGGCATCGGAATCGCGTGATCGTCGTGGGAGCGTACCTGTCCAGTGGGGTCCAGCGAATGCACAAGCGATGGATGGACCGGTTCGAGAGCCAGCAAGCCGACATGCCCGGCTTGGAGAACCCCTTGAAGGGGTTGAACCTCGCGCTGTCGGAACAGGGTCTGCTGCCCGACGAATCCGTAGCCCAATGGATCGTCGCCACGGCCAAGGATGAGATTGCGCGCCATCCGTGAGCACGGGCGTGTCGGGAGAAAGGAGAATCCATGAGAACCAATCGTGTTGGGAATGCGGGTTTCACCTTGATTGAATTGCTGGTGGTGATCGGCGTCATCGCGGTGCTGCTGGCGATTCTCATGCCGGCTCTGCGGGCGTCCCGCGAGCAGGCACAGCGCGCCGTCTGCGGCTCTCAGCTTCGCCAGTTGGGGATGGCGCATGTGATGTACCAGCAGAGCCATGACGGGTGGATCACCCCGGCGGCCCAGGAAAACGGGGTCGCGCAGTACTGGTACAACACGCTGGGGCCCTATTTCGAGCACACGCGGACGCAGCACGGCGACGATCTGGCCGACGACATCGGCCGGCGAATTCTCCTGTGCCCGCTGGACAAGATGGCCTACCCCAAGATGCTCAATCCGCATGGGGACAACCCGGAGGGCTGGCTCTCGTACGCCATCAATAGCCAGCCGACGCGGCACGTCAGCAGCCGGACGCGAAGGTATGCCGGATTGGGAGGCAACAAGATTACGCAACTCCGCTGCCCGGCCGGCGCTATGCTCCACTGTGACTTCGCGTATCGCGCCTGGATTTGCGATTCCGTGACGTTGACGCGGAACCAGTACGCCTCGGAGCCCGGGGCGCATTATGACGATATGCCGGGCTATCCCGAACAGAACAAGACCGTCGCCGGTGCGTACCGGCACGGCGGTCGGATGAACGTGCTCTGGGCGGACGGGCACGTCTCGCTGCTGGAGGGCCGGCTGGTCTCAGCGGAGGATCAGCCTGCCTTCTGGGGAGCGGTTTACAGTTCGCTGTCCTGTCAAGAACGACCATGAATGGAAGGAGTGGGTTATGCATGTGAAACAATTGGTGGCAGTGGGGGTCTTGCTTGCGATGGTGGGAGGATTGGCCCGGGGCGTCACGGTGACGCTCACGGACGGTGATTCCTGCGTCGTCATGGGGGCGATCTCCAACGATGACGGCGATGCGCGCTCCATCGTACAGATGGGCCACGGCGGCGCGCCGTCCAAGCCGTACATCAGCACGCGGTACCCAAGTCCCGGGACGTACGATCACGATCGGCGAGCCGTCGCAGAGTTTTCGCTGGTCCCTTTGCGGTGCATTTCAACGGAGTCTTCAGCAGTCCGATCGGCGACGTTGACGTTCTACTTCGACGACGTGATCTGGCCGGGATTGTCGCCCAACCCCTGGACGACGCAGGATTTCACGCTGGAGTTCTACGTCGAGGCGGCCAATGGCGCGATTGATGGTTCCGACGCCAACGATTGGGACAGGAACCAAGGCGGGGACGGACCCGATGACTGGGCTTCGACACCGATTCGGAGCTGGCGTTTTCTGGCGGGTGCGACCGGACCGTTCACAGCGGGCCAGAAGGTCGTCGGCATGTTCGGACCGGACGAGCCATTTCCCGCCGAATTCAGCGACAGCGAGCTGATGATCTATGGAATAATCGGTTTCGAGGTGGACGTGACCGCTGAAGTGGCTGCGGCCTTGGTCGATCCCAACCTTTCGCATGTGGGGTTCCGCTGGATCTCGAACACGCCCGAAGGGTACTGGACCAGCATGGACCCCGTGGGCCGTCTTCCCGCGTTGTCTGTCGAGATGACCGCGGAAGAGCCCCTGGTCTTCGCTTTGCAATCCTCCGACACGGGACCGGTCGCGGGCGACCAGCACAGTGGCCGGCCATACCACCTCTTCAACGACGCCAATGACGAGGCGATCTACCTGACGGCCCGCGAATGGAGCGGCGGCCACACGCCGACACCCGACGTGGTCTGGCCGGTCCCGGACGGGATCATCAAATGGGACGTCTTTACGGACCCGAACGGCGACTCCGCTCGGCCCGAGGCGGTGACGTATGCCGCCGATGGGAGCGTACGGTACGTGTACTGGGATTCCGTCGGGGAGAGCTTCGTTCTGATTGCGGACGAGAACGACGTGCCGGCGGGCCTGGAGAAGGTCCGCTACGAGGAATGGTCGTCGGACCTGCCGCTGAGCATCGGCAACTACGGTCGCAAGGCCGGCGCCATGGCGGATAGGCAGCACGCACTGCTGACCGAGTTCAAGCTCGAGCGTCCCGGCTGGTATGGGCTCGATCCCAACGCCCTGGTCTCGGCGCACCTCGAGCTGACCATCGACCGGGTCGTGGATATGTCACTCAGCGGCAACAACATGGCCCTTTTGCCCAGCCTGCTGTACGTCAACAGCTTCGCTGGAGATGGGATCGTCGGTCGGTTCGAGAATGCCCAGGCGGACTTCGAACGCATCGATCACGAGAGCGCCGACGCGTCCGTGTGGCTCACGATGGACGGGACCCCCGAGGGGGGTTCCGATCACAGATTTCTCGCTGTCCTGGTGGAAACTGGTCGATCCAGGACTGGGCGAGCCGTTCACGCTGGCCATTGATGTCACGGAACCCATGCGCCGACTGCTGGCGGAAGATGCGTCTTATGCCGGCTTCGTTTTGTCCGGCTCGCCGGACGGCGAATTCTGTCTGGCCAGTGTGGACCTCGTCGACGACGTGAGAGACAAGACGTATCTGCCCAAGCTGATCTTGCAGACATCGCTACAATAGCACAGGCGATTTCTGTCGGGTGTTCAGAGGCCGGGGCGTCGAGCCGGACCTGCGGCAATCCTGTTCGGGTCGCAGTAATGAAAATGGGATTGTGACTGCAGGTTGGGCCGGCGCCTTGGGCGTCGATTCGTACATCAGACGCGTGTCTCCCTCCAGCTCCTCTCCCCAAGTGGCGGGCTGACAGTCTTGGATGGTCCTGCATTGCTGATGGTCTGTCGGTCCCGCGGTCCTCGGCCGGGCCTGGCTCTCGGATTTTCCAGTACACAGGTCGGTTGGCTGAGGAATCGGTCCGCTCGCCTGAAAAAATCCATGCAAATCTTGTTTGACACCGTTGAAAATTGATCCGCCTTCTGGTAACACGGGTCCGTCTTAACAGTGCGGAGGCAGCAGAGGATGATCGCTTACGATGAAGGGAGTGGAGTATGAGATTTCGAGGCTGTACCTCTGCGGGCATCGAGACAATACCGGATCGAGATGTAATCCGTATGGATGGACAGATGGTCGTCACAGTGGTCTTCCTTGCCCTGGTTCTCGCGGCGTCCGCGCATGCACAGTTCTTCTTCAAGGTCTACCCGTATAAGACGGCGGATGCCGGCGCGCTGGAATTCAGCTACTTCTCGACGTTCATCCCGTCTTCCGACGGAGAATTGGAATTCGGCAACGGCGAGCGATATACGCGGGAGGACCTGTGGGCGCATTCCGTCGAGATGGAGTACGGTCTGTCCCACAAGCTCACGGTCGGCTACTATGCCGATTTCCTGAATCCTGAGGATGGGGATTTCGAGTATATCCAGTCGAAGCTCCTGGCGAGATATCGTTTGTTCGAGAAGTTCGAGTTGCCCGTCGATCTCGCCTTGTACGGGGAGTACATCATTCCATCCCGTGACTACAGCGACTCGGAGAAACTCGAGTTCCGGCTTATCATCGAGAAGGACTTCGGCCCATGGCGTCTGGACCTCAACCCGATCTTGGAGAAGGTGACCAGCGGCGACGACGTCGACGAGGGACTGGAGTTGGGCTACGCGGTGGGGATTTACTACGAGAATGCAGGGGATGGTGTCTGGCACACCGACACTCTGCACATTGTCCCGGGAGTTGAGTTCTACGGCTCCGTCGGGGAACTGGCGGCCGCCGGCGGCTGGGACGAGCGCAGGCACTACATCTTCCCGGTCATCGATGTGTTCACCCCTCGCTACTCGGATTGGAAGGTGCATTGGAATTTTGGGCCCGGCTTCGGCGTCAGCAATTCGGCCGATGATGTCGTGATCAAAAGCATTCTGACCGCGGAATTTGTATTTTAGGGTCTTCAGAGAAGGGAATGTGTATTTCTTTGACGAAAGGCTGAGTGCATATGAAACGCATACTCGTTCTCTCGCTACTTGCCGCTGTCTGTGGTGGCGCTGTTATCCTGCCTCGTTTTGCCCAGGGGTCGCCGAAAAAGCAACCGCAGCACGCGATGCATCACTGGGAAGATCCCTATGCCTGCGTCGGCTGCCACTATGAGCGGTATGTGGACTGGTCTGCATCGCAGATGTCACGAGGGTTCACCGGCGATTTCTTCCAAGCCCAGTATTTCAAGCACGCGGTCAAGGATGCGGAACGGGACCCCAAGATGGCAGGGCTGGTCGCCGACTGTCTGGGCTGTCATTCACCCTCGGCGTTCCTCTCGGGCGTGGTCCCGCCGCCGCCCTCGCGAACGGTGGACAACTTTTGGGATCGGGACTGGCCGTGGCTCGATTCCTATGTCTCCCTCGGCCAGACGCGCAAGGGTCTGGCGAGCGAGGCCGTGAATCCTCCGCAGCAGGACCAGCGATGGCGAAACAGCCTGCCCGTGGTCAAACAGGACGCCGATCGGGGCGTGTTCTGCGATTTCTGCCACTCGATCGGGAGTATCGCCAGCCGCCAGCCGTTCAACCACAACTACGTGCCCGACGCGGGACCCGGCCGGAACAAGAAGCGGGCCGATCTGGAGTTCCCATGGTCGCCGTACCATGAGACGCAGGTATCCGAGCTCTACGAGAGCGCCGACCTGTGCGGGATGTGCCACAACGAAAGGAACGTGTTCGGGGTCTGGGTTAAGGCAACACACCTGGAGTGGAGCGAGACCGTGTACGCCAAGCGGGAGGTCGTGTGCCAGTGGTGCCACATGCCGCCGCGCGAGGGCAAGCCAGCGAAGATGGGTCGCGAGCGTCCGTGGAACCATCGCCATTGGTTCGGCGGCGGGTTCACCGGCTTCGTCGAGGGGGCCGCCACCGTGAACATTTGCTTCTATGAGGATACTGCCAAGGCCGGAAGTGTCGTGCCGCTCGAGATTACGGTGGGCGACATCGCGACGGGGCATTTCTTTCCGACCGGTGCGACGGAAGAAAGAGATGTCTGGCTGCACGTGGCGGTATGCGACGCCGAGGGCAAGGAACTGCAGCATATCCCCATTCCTCCGAATCCGAACGATCCCAACGACCGCTACTTCATCACGTCCAATCGAATGGAGGCGTTTCCGAGCCACAGTTCCTACGGCTCGGCGCTCGCCCGGGATTCGCTGCCGGAGGGCGACCGGATCTACCAGGACGTATTTCTCGATTCCGAGGGCAAGGCCACGTTTGGCCAGTGGTATGCCGTCCGTATTGTGGGCAACCGATTGGAGCCGAAGGAAACGCGCCGGGAGCGATACACATGGAAGGTTCCCTCGGGCCTGGCCGGCAGGGAGGTCTACCTCAAGGCGACGCTCTGGTATCGGCGCATGGCCGACTCCCACGCCGAGCACCTGGGTATTGACAGACGCCCGCACCTGCTCGTCTCGCAGGACGAGCAGAAGATAACCATTGTAGAGTGATCCTGGGCGTGTCTGTCACCGGGCCAAACACTCCTGTGCTCCCGCGGCACGCAGAAGATTCTTGCGAAACCTGTCAGGAGCCTGCGGTATGTACGACGCCATCGGTGGCCTTCGGGCTCTTCATGGCTACGATCAGGGCGCCGGCGGCCCCTCCGGCGGAGTAGCTCAGGGCGAGGAACCAGTTATTGGTCCGGATAAAATTCGACAGTACCCACAACCCCAAGAGATTTTCGATAAAGACAATGGAGACGAGCAAGACCTTCTCCCCGCGAGCGCACGCCAGCGTACGCCGCAAGGCGAGATACCATTCGCCACAGCCCACGGACAGGTAAAGGATCATCGCCGGGAGGAGGTTCATAATCGTCCTCCTGCCCACAGGTCCAGCAGGCCAAGATGTTCTGGGTTATTTCCATAGCTATACTATACCACAACGAGGATCGAAGTGCAATGCCACGCCCATAATTCTGTGGTTGTAACATGTTGATGACAAGAGACTTATGTAGACAGCGGAAAAACCTTAGAGGTGGGCAGGAGTTCTTCCGGGGTCGGGCTTGTCGATCATGGTCTGAGGATCAGGGCTATCTCGCGTTCCGCTCACCCCGCAACCAGGCGACGAAGCGGGCGAGGCCGGTACGGATGTCGGTGGAGGGTTTGTAGGCGAAGTGGGTCCGGGCCTTGGCAATGTCCGCGTAGGTGCGGTCGACGTCGCCGGGCTGTACGGGCAAGTATTGGCGGACGGCCTTCTTGCCGAGGGCGTGCTCCAACTCGGCAATCAGATCGCTGACGCTGATCGGCTGTGATTCCCCGAGGTTGTAGATCTGGTAGGCGGTGCATCGATCCATCGCGGCAACGACGCCGTTGAGGATGTCCTCGATGTAGGTGAAGTCCCGCATCATTGAGCCGTCGCCGTAGACGGGGATGGGCTTGCCCTCCTCAATGAGCCGGGCGAATTTGTGGATGGCGAGGTCCGGCCGCTGCCTCGGGCCGTAGACGGTGAAAAACCGCAGACAGTTGATCGCCATGCCGTGGAGATGGTGGTACGTGTGGCAGATCAGCTCGCCCGCCTTTTTCGTGGCGGCGTAGGGCGAGATGGGGAAATCCACGTTGTCGTCTTCGGAGAAGGGGACCTTCCGGTTGTTGCCGTAAACGCTCGAGCTCGATGCGAAGACGAACTTGGGGACGCCTCGCTGCCTTGCGATTTCCAGCAGAACCACGGTTCCGTTGATGTTGACGTCCGTATAGAGCGCGGGCTCGGCGATCGAGGGCCGAACGCCGGCGCGTGCCGCCAGGTGGACGATCACGTCCGTATCGGGCTCGACGGCCCGTTCCATCGCGGTCTTGTCGCGGATATCGGCCTCGATGAGGCGAAAGGCGGAATGCGACAGGCTGCCGGCTATGTTGGCGCGTTTGATGCGTGGGTCGTAGAACGTGTCGAAGCAGTCCACACCCACGACGGTCCAGCCGTCTTTCAAGAGCCGCTCGCTGAGATGTGAACCGATGAATCCCGCTGCTCCGGTTACGAGTGCCTTCATGCTCTTGGTCGCTCCATTATATTTTCTCGGCCAATTGCCTGATGTATTGTCGCAGGTTCTCGGCCATGTCGTCCCGCTTGAGGGCGAATTCGAGGTTCGTTCGAATGAATCCTTCCTTGTTGCCGATGTCGCAGCGTCTGCCTTCGAGCTTCAGGCCGTAGACGGGCCGGTTCTTCACGAGGGTTCTGAGCGCCTCCGTCAGGCCGATCTCGCCGTCTTTGCCTGGGGTGATCTGCCGAATGCACTTCATGATGTCCGGGGTCAGCAGGTATCGGCTCGCGATTGCCAGATTCGAGGGGGCCTTCTCCGGCCTGGGCTTCTCGACGAAGTCGCGGATGCGGTAGACGCCGGGCTCGATCTGGTCTCCATCGATGATTCCGTACAAGCTCACCTTTTTCGGCTCCACCTCTTCGAGCAGGATGACCGGCTCGTGCAGCCGCTCGTACAACTCGACCAGTTGCAGGGCGGCGGGCTTGACTGCATCGATGACCGTATCTCCCAGCAGGATGACGAACGGCTCGTCGTTGACGTGGTGCCGAGCGCACTGGACGGCGTCGCCGAGGCCCCGCATCTCTTTCTGCCAGACGAAGTGAATGTCCGCGAGCTCTGAAATGCGGCGTATGGCCTCCAGCTCGGCCGTCTTGCCCCGGGCTTCGAGCTGGCGCTCGAGCTGGAAACTGCGGTCGAAGTGCTCCTCAATGGAGCGCTTGCCCTTGCCGATAATCATGAGCAGATCGGTGATCCCCGCCTGGACGGCCTCCTCGACGACATATTGAATGACGGGCGTATCGACAATCGGCAGCATCTCCTTCGGCTGCGACTTGGTGGCCGGCAGGAAGCGGGTCCCGAAGCCGGCGGCGGGGATGACGGCCTTGCGAATCATGTCTTGGGGTTTCCTGTTCCAGGGACAATCTTGGGTTTGATGACCTTGATATTGAGCTTGTGAAGCCTCTTTCGCAATTCGGTGAACATCCGCTCGTCTTTATATGTGCCGACGATGGCGCCGCCCGAGCCGGTGAACTTGGCGCTGGCGCCGACGGACCGAGCCGCCTTCACCATGCGAATGTTCTCCTCGGCGATCTTGTAGATTTCACACCGCTTGTCGAAGTTGGCGTTCAGCATGTCGGGGACCTGGTCGAGCTGTCCGCTGAGGAGGCACTTCTTTACCTTCTCCGCCAGGTTTGCCCAGAATCTCATTGCGTTGACGACTTTGGGCTCGCCCTGGTCGAAGCGGTGTCGGATGTTGTGGTGGAACTTCTCCGTCGGCTCGCTCAGGTCGTCGCGGTAGGCGACGTACATTCTGGGCAGCAGCTTGGGGTCCATCGGCTCGTAGTTGCCGTAGCCCTGCTTGTGCATGATCTCCTTGTCGAAGTCCATGTAGACCAGCCCTTCGTAGGCTTGGATGACGCGATCCTGGAGCCCGGCGGGGATGTGCAGTTCCTGTGCCTCGGCGGCCAGGACCATGTTGGCCTGCACGTACCGGGGGATGCTGACGCCGTAGAAGGCCATCAGGGCCCGCAGGCACGCCGTGATAATGGCGCTGGAACCGGCCAGGCCGACGCCGTGGGGGATATCCGAGTGGTAGCGGATCGAGAAGTTCTTGTCGTGCAGATCGATCTGGTTTTCCTGGCAGTAGTCGTAGAATCGCTTGACGGTGGCCTTCAGCAGGCGAATGCCGCCGTAGTAGCCGTGCAGCCGCACGTCCTTCACCAGCCCTTGGATGCTGGCGAAGCAGGAGCGATCCTTCTCGCTTGGAAGGATCTCCAGCTCCGGCGTCTCATACAGAATCACCTCCGCCCGGAAGTTGCTGAATGCGAAGGAAATCGTCTTGCCGAAGTACCCGTCCGAGGGGTTTCCCACGAGTCCCGCTCTCGGATAAGCCTGCGTTCGAATAATCACGCTCTGTCCCTCGGAAAAAGAAAACGACACCTTTACCTACGACGTCTGTTCCGCCTGTTTCTCGACGGGCTCGATCATGTCCACATCGATTTCAACGCTCGCGGCCTGCCCCAGGATATCGATCTGCAACACCAGGCGCGTGTCGCCCTTGGTCTGCACGACGATCCCTTCCAGGCCGAGCAGGGGACCGGCAATCACGCGGCACCACTGGCCCTTCTCCAGGTACCTGTGCGGTATCAAGGGCGCTCCGGCCCGCAGCGCCCGTTCGAATCGGGCCAACTCATCGATCAAGCCCTCTTGATCGATCACTTCAATGAGGTTTGCCACACGGTTGGTCTTGAGCAGTTCGATCCGCCCGGCGTCATCGCCGCAGAAGAACAAGTACCCCGTGAATAGCGGCAACAGCGACTTGATGGTCCGGTGGCTCTGGTGACGCACTTTCCATGTCATAGGCAGAAAATAGCTCGCATTCTTGGCCATCAGGTCATGGGCCAGGGCCTTCTCATTCCTGCTCTTGGTGTGAGCCACCCACCATAACCCCTCAAACTGACGAACCGACTCCACCTGGGGCCAGATGAGCGGAGGGTTCTCGTTTATCTTGAGCAAACTCGTACTCCCGAACTCCACTTGGCATTTACTATTTACTCTTTGCCATCTACATCTTACAACTTGGTATCAACTGGTTCCCTCGTACCGTGCCAGCCATTATAAATCGCAGATCGTGAATCGTAAATGCAGTTGGGAAGAGAATATGGGCAAATCCCAGGTCGGTGAGGACGCGACCGCCGAGGCCGAGGCAGGCGGCAAGGGAACTGCCGGCTGTGACGGGGTCGTTTTATTCACTTGCATCGGCAGGCGGGTGTCGCTCCTGCGCTGTTTTCAGGCGGCCGCAGGGGATCTGGGTCTACGGGTTTCCTTCTGCGGCACTGACACCAGCAAACTCAGTCCGGCGCTCCAAGTATGTGATGAAGCCCTGTTGGTGGGGCCGACGACCCAAGCCGACTACGTTGGCCAACTTCTGTCTATCGTTCGCCGGTATGCGGTGAGCCTGCTGGTGCCGACGGTGGACCTGGACCTGCGATTGTTGGCCGAGCACAGGCCGCGGTTTGAGGCGTTGGGCTGCCGGGTGCTCGTGTCGAATCCTGAGGTGATCGACGTATGCCAGGACAAGCGGCGGACATTCGGCTTCCTGAAGAAGAATGGGTTCGGAAGTCCCACCACGATGAGCGTTCGCGCCGCTCTGGCGGCCGACCTCCGGGGGGAGCTGAAATGGCCGTGTTTTCTGAAACGGTGGGATGGCTATGCCGGCCTCGACAATGCCGTGGTGCGCGATCGACGGGAATTGCGATTCTTTGCGAGGAGAATACCAAACGCCATTTGCCAGGAGTTCATTGAAGGCGTCGAATACACGTGCGATGTCTATATCGACTCTGGCTTATGTGTCCGGTGTGTCGTTCCTCGCAGGCGGCTGGAGGTCCGTTCCGGCGAGGTCAGCAAGAGCTGCGTGGTCAAGAATCCGCAGATCATGGATCAGGCCAAACGGTTGGTCGAGCTGCTCGGGGCGGGCCCCGGCGTCGTCACGCTCCAGTTGTTCGTGACGGAAAACGGCGAAATCAAGTTCACTGAGGTCAATCCTCGTTTCGGCGGAGGGGTCCCGCTGTCGATCCGGGCGGGGGCCGACTTCCCCCGGTGGATTCTCCAGGAACTGACGGGCAGACCGCCCCAGATCGAGTTCGACGGCTTCACCGACGGCCTCGTGATGCTGCGGTATGACGCCGAGGTCTGGCTCCAGGATTCGGAGCTCAGGGGCACGAAGATCGATGCTTGACTGGCTCATAGGGGAGCAAAAGCCGCTGGGGTGGATGCTGGCGTTCTGGCCTGTCCTGGCGGTCGCATTCGTCGGCTCGCTGGCGGCTACCGTGCTGTGCAGGCGGGTGGCGATCCGCCTTGGGATTGTGGATAGGCCCGATCATCTCGTCAAGACGCACACCGAGCCGGTCGCCTATCTGGGCGGGCCGGCCATGTTCGTTGGTTTGACGGCCGGTTCGCTCGTGGGCGTCTACTTGCTTCACGGCGACCGCGCGTTCTCTCACGAGGCCCGGTGGCTCCTGGCGGTGCTGGCCGGGGCGGCGGTCGCCTGCCTCGTGGGCTTGGCGGACGACATCCTGGACCTGCGGCCGCGTCACAAGATGCTCGGACAGGTCCTTGCGGCGGCGGTTCTGTTGTTGGCGGGCATCAATCCGAATCTCGAACCGATCACCCGGTCTATCGGGCTTTCCCTGCCGACTGGAGTCGAGATGGTTCTCGACGCACTGATTGTCGTGCTTTTCGTCCTCGGGGCGACGAATTCTCTGAATCTGCTCGACGGGCTCGACGGCCTCTGTGCCGGCGTGACGGTCATCATCGGCGCGGCTATGCTCCTGCTGGCTGTCCATCTGGCGACGTGGGACGCCGGCGGCTCTGGGGATCCCGTGCGGATTGTGATTTGTCTCGGCCTCGTCGGCGGCGTCTGTGGCTTCCTGCCGTTCAATCGCCACCCGGCCAGGATCTTCATGGGCGACGCCGGCAGCATGCTCCTCGGTTTCGTTGCGGCGGCCCTGATGATCCTGTTCGCTCAGCAGTCGCCCCGGTGTTGGCTGGCGTCGGTTGCCATTTTCGGCCTCCCCATCCTGGATGCGACGGTCACCGTAGTTCGGCGTTTACTGAATCGCCGGCCGCTCTTCGTCTCTGACCGCGGGCACATCTACGACCAGATGATCGACCGCGGAACCCCGCTGCGAAAGACCGTGATGATCTGCTACGTCCTGGCCGGCCTCTACGCCGTGATCGGTCTGTTGATGAGCCGGGTCCAAACTTGCCACGCCATCGCGGTCGGCGTTCTGACCATTGCCGTCTCAGCCCTGGTCGTGTGGCGCAAGGGCTATCACCGTCAGGTACTCCGTATCGCAGGCGAACCGCATGGCTCCCTCGAAAGCCGCCGGGATCACTAAGCAGTCTCCCGCCGTGAAGTCCACCGGCTCGACCATCTTCGAGAGGATCGTGCCGCTGCCGGTAAGGAAAACAAGCGTTCGCATGCAGCCTTGCGAGAGGAGCACCTCGCCGCCCTCGGATCGATGGCCCTTATCCACCGTGAAGTGCTCACAGTCCACGAGCCGACCGACGGTTGTTACAGGCAGCCTGTCCGGCGTGACATCGAAATGGATGCTTTCGAGGGCCTCC
>DCUI01000068.1:26720-44718 GCA_002327785.1 Phycisphaerales bacterium UBA2218 | reverse complement strand
GGTGTGGAGCCGCTGAAGACCTTCTTGCTCCAAGTCACAGTGCCTTAGGCCGACTTGACTCTGGAGTTTTGACGAGCAAGATCGGCAATCGAAGCGTGTGGCAGTGTGGCAATGTGGCACCCCCGCCCTCGGGGGTGATCCCAGACCATTGGTTCGTCAACTGTGAGTCTCCCTGTGGCACCCCCGCCCTCGGGGGTGATCCCAGCGATCCCAGCCGGGGGCGGCTGGGCCACATTATTATGATCCCAGCCGGGGGCGGCTGGGCTACATTCCTGTCGGCTGAAGGAACTCCGAACCAGACGCACGAAGTCCGCCAAAGCGCTGGTACACGCTACCGAACTTGTCTGTCAGAACTCATTAGGCGAGCCGGCTGCTGACGCCGACGATATCTGGTGGATGCTCGAAGGGAAGGACTATCCCAGGTTGTGGTGGGAAGCCGCGCGATTGATGATCGATGATTAACGATTGATGATTGGCGGGAAGAAAGAGGGGTCTCTCGCCGGGACGCCCAGATCGGCGGGACGACGGGCAGCGGTTCGCAAGGGCTCCCGCGAATCCGTTCCTTGGCGCTCTTGGCGTGCGAGATTGGGGGAATCGGCTAAAGGCGGGCCTCTTGTCTCGCCGATAGTGCGTCAAGGGGGTAGAATAGCCGGAGCGTACGTTCGCGATGTCGCTGACCCAGAGACAATCGATTGTCCAGGAGCTCCACTCGCTGCCCGTCGGCCGCACGGTCGTTGAGTTCCTTGACCATCTCACCGTCGAGGCGGGCCTGTCACACAACACCATTCTGGCCTATGGCCGGGATATCAGGGACTTCCTGGGATTCTGCCGGGAGGACGGCGTTGATGAAATAGGCGGTGTGACGCCGCATCTGGTGCAGGTCTACCTGGGCGAGCTGGCCCGGCGGGATAAGAGCGAGAGCTCGGCCAAGCGGGCGCTGGTGGCCATCCGGATGTTCCTGCGGTTCGCCAAGCTGCGAGGCCTGATCGAGGACGCCGGCGAAGAGAACGCCTTACGGCGTCACTGCGAACGAAGCCTGTTGACACGGGCGCGCGCGGCCGATAAGCTTGCCGCATCGATATGTGAAATTCAGATAAAGGAGGATACCCATGAAATCCCGCATCGTGCTTGTTGCTGTAATCTGTATGGTTCCGTTGCACGCCCTGGTTTCACATGCCGAGATCAAGGTGGTTGTCGATCATCAACCCAGTGATTCTGCATCGGCAGGCTTCACATTCGGGCGTGTTCCCGCACCCTCTCGGAGTGATGCGGCCACGAACGCCGCGTTCACCGTCGTAGACGGTCGTCGGGACCGCAACGGCGGTGATCTTGACACGCTCCATGACGGCAAGGTCCCGACGGAGGAGGATCAGCCGGCCGCGAGCTTCTTTTTCAACGCAGGTACGGATGGCGGCAGGCTTCTCGTTGACTTGGGCAGCGTCATCAAGATCCAGCAGGTGAACACGTATTCGTGGCACCCGGGCACCCGAGGGCCGCAGGTGTACGGACTCTATGCCGCCGATGGAAGCGCCGATGGGTTCAGCGCCCAGCCGAAAAAGGGGACCGACCCGACGACGTGCGGGTGGAAGCGGGTTGCCCAGGTCGATACCCGGCCGCAGCAGGGTGCCGGCGGCGGCCGGTTCGGTGTCAGCATCTCGGACTCCGGTGGGGCGGTCGGCAAGTATCGGTATCTGCTGTTCGATATCTCGCGCACGGAAGGCGACGATCCGTTCGGCAACACGTTCTACAGCGAAATCGACGTGGTCGATCCGAACACGCCGGCTGTGCCGGTGGGAGCCGCGCCGTCGAGTGGGGAGGGTCGCAGGGAAACCGTCGAGGCCGAGGGCGGGAAGTATCAGATCGTCATCGACACGACCGAGACGCCCGACTTGGCCGAATGGGCGATGAAGGAGCTGGCGCCGGTCGTGCAGGAGTGGTACCCGAAACTCGTCAAGATGCTGCCCAGCGAGGGGTATGAGGCCCCCACGCGGGTCAGCATCACGTTCAGTGCGACCATGCAGGGCGTGGCGGCGACCGGCGGGACGCGTGTTCGCTGCGCTGCGGCGTGGTTCCGGAAGAATCTGCAGGGTGAGGCCAGGGGCGCAATCGTGCACGAGCTGGCGCACGTGGTGCAGAACTACGGCATCGCCCGGCGGAACAACCCCAGCGCCACCCGGACCCCGGGCTGGCTGGTTGAGGGAATCTGCGACTACATCCGTTGGTTTCTGTACGAGCCCGAGACTCGCGGCGCCGAGATCACCAGCCGCAACATCGACCGGGCCCGATACGACGGCAACTACCGCATCAGCGGCAATTTCCTGAACTGGGTCGTGGCGACGTACGATAAAGACATCGTCGTGAAGCTCAACGCCGCTGCCCGCGAAGGCAAGTACAACGAGCAACTATGGAAAACGGCCACCGGGCATACTCTGCAGGAGCTCGGGGACGAGTGGAAGGCGAGCCTGGAGAAGAAGATCGCCGACGAGGCCGCCGAAGCGGCGAGAAGGAACGCGCTCACGGAGGAGGAAATAGCCGCTGGTTGGATGCTGCTTTTTAACGGCAAGGACCTTACCGGCTGGCACAGCTTCCGGCGTGAAGATGTCCGGCCCGGCTGGCAGGTCAAGGGCGGGGTTCTCGTCTGTGCCGACCCGCACGATGCGGGCGATCTGTGCACCAACGATCAGTACGATTGGTTCGAGCTGCAGATCGAGTACAACATTTCACCGGCGGGCAACAGCGGGATCATGTATCATGTCACGGACGAGGCACGTTCCGCCTGGGCCACCGGCCCGGAATTCCAACTCGAAGACAACGCGGCGGCGGCAGACCCCGTCCGTTGTGGCTGGCTCTACGCCCTTTACCAGCCGCCGACCGACCCGAGCACGGGCAAGCCGCTTGATGCGACCAGACCTGCCGGCCAGTGGAACCACATCCGTCTGGTCATCAGTCCCACAAAGTGCGAGCACATCATCAACGGCGTGACGTACTTCGACTATGTTCTGGGCAGCGAGGATTTCCAGCAGCGAGTGGCCAACAGCAAGTTCTCTCGGATGCCGTTGTTCGCCAAGTCGAACACGGGTTACATCGCCCTCCAGGGCGACCACGGGCAGGTCTCGTTCCGGAACATCAAGATCCGCCCGATTCAGGCACGGAAATGATGCTGAAAAAGAAGGTGAGAAGTTTGGAAGGTTAGAAGGTCAGATGTCCCAGCCTTCTTCCCTTTCAGCTTCTCACCTTCTGATCTTTTTACCTTCTATCTTCTTCCTCGTCCTCGGCCGCTGATGACGCCGTCCGCTCGACGATTGATCTCCTCGGAGACGTTCATATCGCGAATCTTCTGGGCAAGGGTCCTTGCAGCCTCCCTGTCCGTCGCGGCCAGGCGGCCGGCCAGATCGACAGTCGCCATGGCGGCCTCGGTCTTCATCGTGTCGTTCTTGAGCAACTCCGAAAGCCGGTCGATGGCCTTGGGGCTTGGCAATGTGCCCAGGACTGCGATGGCCTGCTTCCGCTCATCGTCACGGCGGGCACGATCCAGGACGGCCAGACACAGCGTGGTTCGATCCTCCAGCGGGGCCGATTCGGCCGCGCTGATCAGTCGCAAGGCGCCGCGGACGGCCAGGACGTAATGGGTCAGTGAGGTCTCGGGCTTGGAGGCGATGGCGACCAGCGTCTCGGCGCCTTCGAAGGCCGGCCAGTTGCCCAGGGTCCGGATTCCGGTGTCGCGCAGAGCCTCATCCGGCGACTGCGCCGCCTCGCACACGGCCGCCAGGGCCGGGATTCCTCCCGAGGCATCCAGGCAGGTCAGCATGGAGATTCTGGCGCTCGTGTCGACGGTCTTCATGCGATTGATGACGGCCTCGGCCGCTGTATCCTTGTTCTCGGCGCCGGCCAGGGCGGCCCGCAAAGCTGTGACACCACTGTCGCGGACGGCACCGCTCTTGGCCTTGGCCACAAGGTCCGCCAGAGTCGCGACGTCCACCTCGCCTGCGACGTCCACCAGTGCGCCGAACGCTGCACGGCAGATATCCGCGTTGCCGTCGGCAGCGTAACCGAGCAGGACCTCGGCGGTTCCTGGCATGCGCCGTTTTCCCAACAGACCAATTGCCATCGCTCGAGCGTTTGTTTCGCCCGCAGCGGCATGGGCGGAAATGATCTCCTCGACGCGAGGACCCGCCATGACGGCCAAGCCATTACGGGCGGCCTTCTGGGCCGCGCCGGAGCCGGCGACTGCAATCTCGAATAACGCCTCGGCTCCTTCGTCGGTCCCGACCTTCGTCAGTGCCTCGATGGCGGCCAGACGCACAGATTCGTCGCTGCTACGGAGAGCCTTCTTCACCGGCGCGATGGAGGACAGGTCGCCCCGGTCGGCGATCAGACCGAGGACTTGTACCTGGGATTGTGGGGGCAGTTCGGGCAGCAGAGCGGCCAGCGCATGCATGGGAGTCTTGCTCTTCACGTGCCGGGCGGCCTGAACGGCCGCAGCACGGACCTTCGGGTCTTTGTCCTGTATCACCTCAAAAATGCGGGCGGCACATTTCTCCGGGTCGCAGGCGATCAGGCCCGCAATCGATGCGGCACGGACATTGAACGGGTTCATACCTTCATTTTCTTGCGCGAACACCGTTGCGCCTTCGTAGAGGGCGTTATAGATCTCCGCCGCGGCGGTGAAGTCATTCTGCCGAGCCATTTCCTGGGCGATATCGATCAGGCCTTGCGCCGCCTTCATATACAGCGTGCTGACGGGCATGTCGAATACGCGGAACAGGGCCGTCGCACCGTCCTGGCCCCCGATGCTCGCCAGCGCCGTCACAGCCGCCGCCGCGACCTTTGGGTTCGTGTCGTTGAGAGCATTTGCGACAGGCTGCACGGCGTCTCTGTCCCGACGTGCTCCCAGAGCGTTGACGATGCCGATCTTCCACTTCGGGTCTGTCGCGTCGGCCAGGGCCTTTAACAGAGCATTCGTGGTGCTCGGGTCCGGGTTTTTCTCCAGAGCTCGGCGGGCATAGTCCCGCAGGTGCTCGTCCGAGGAGGTCATCAATTTTGCCAGGCCGGGGACCGATTCGCCCTTGCCGATTCGCTCAAGCTGCAAGACGATCCAGTGCCGCACCGTGTCCGGCAGGTTCGGCTGCTCGACGGTTCTCACCAACGTCTTGGCCAGTGTCCCTCGTTCCATCTCTGCGCCGGGACGGGCGGCGTGAGACCCCAGGTCCTGGAGTGCGATCTGATACGCGTAGCGGGAGCCGACATCATCGGCTGACATCAGGGGAAGCAAATAGTCGATGGCTTTCTGATAGGCCTGGGCGAGCTGTGCTGCGTCGCGCGCGGGGGCTTCCGTCTTGCCGGACAGTTGTTTGACGAGTTCCTCCCCACTCTGGGCGTGCGCGGGCGCCGTTATCACCGACAGAGCCAGCGTCGCCATGGCGACAACCGATATTCTCAAGAGGCTACGTGTCATTTTCTTTCCTCTTCAATGTGTATTTGTGTTTCGATCAGGATCAGCGTGGAGCCGCTCACAGCACATACGGCGCCCGTCGCGGGCGGTCGTACCAACGTTCGGCGGCCGGATCGTCGAGAATCTTCTCCTCGACCGGGTCCCACTTGATCGGACGTCCGAGCCGCTCCGCGATGCCGCTGAGGTGGCAGATCGTCGCCGTGCGATGGCCGATTTCCGCCGGGCAGATCGTCGGCTTTCGCGTGCGGATGCCTTCGAGCCAGTTGCCGTCGTGGTCCTTGGCCTCGTACAGGTGAATCTCGCTCGGCAGCAGCGGGGCACGCGCGAGTTCCACGGGCTTGGTATCGATTCGCTCGCCTCGGCTGACCATCACTTCGCCATCCGTGCCGATGAAGTGAATCATGTGGCTGCCGCCGGTGGGGTGGTCGCGGAGGACCTTCGTGCCGTCGGCGTAGTAGTGGGTCTGCCACTGGTAACCGCTCCAGCCCTTGGGGATGAACTTCACCGGGCCGGAGTTGTCCATGCCGAGGGCCCATTGGATGATGTCGAAGTGGTGGGCGCCCCAATCGCCGTTCTTGCGGGAGCCGTACTCCCAGAATCGCCGCCATCCGCCGCCGTAGTCGCCCTTGACACGCTCCGAGTTGTAGGGATACCAAGGAGTCGGGCCCAGCCAGCGGTCGTAGTCGAATCCCTCCGGAATCGGCTGCTCGGGCAACGTCATGGGCGGGGCGAACTGTCCCAGTTGCGTATAGATTGTGTGGACCTTGCCGATCCAGCCGTTGCGGACGATCTCACAAGCCTTGCGGAAGGCCCACTCCGAACGCTGCTGCGACCCGACCTGGAAGATCGTGCCGTACTGCTTGCAGGCGTCGCTCATCTGCCGGCCTTCGCGGATCGTCAGCGTCATGGGCTTCTGGCAGAAGACGTCCTTGCCTGCCTTGATGGCCGCCAGCGAGCACATGGCGTGCCAATGGTCGGGGGTCACGACGAAAGCCGCGTCGATATCCGGCCGGGCACAAAGTTCCTCGTATTCCAGGTACGCGGTGCAGCCCTTGTATGTCCCGTCGGCGGTCCGCTCGGCGTATGTCCTCTCCGCTCGGGCTTTGGCGTTCTCGCGTTTCGTTCGGTCCACGTCGCACACGGCCAGGACCTGCACGTCTCGGCGGTTGAGCATCCCGCTGAAGTGCCCGCCCATTTGCAGACCCATGCCGATCATGCCCATGGTGATTCGGTTGCTGGGGGCTGCGGCTCCGAAGACGGTCGAAGGAACAATGGCCGGTCCCGCCACGGCGGCGCCGACGGCCGCCACCCCCGTGAACAAGAAATCGCGACGGCTCATGCTGTGGTTCTTCGTCATCGATCAGGTCTCCTACTTGAGGTTGATTCTTTTGATCCTGAGCAGATTGTTGGCTTCCACTGTATCCGGCGTGCGGGGTGTTGTCCACAGGAGGATATGCTTCTTTGGAGCCTGGAGCAGAGAAGATTGTTGCAGACGCATGTTCAAAGTGTACTTGGTTGCCTTGGGTGCCGGTGTGTGCGCCCTTCCAGCAGAGATTGAATGGGAGGCTGCTATGAGACGGATGAATGGGATTGCCTTGATGGGTTGTGCGGTTCTGGTCTGCGCGGGTTCCGTTCTCGCTCAGGATTGGCCGCAGTGGCCGACGGCGTTAAGCAGATCGTGACACTGGCGGAGAAGAATATCGTCGGCGTCGCGACCGCCGACGGCAAGCTCCTGTGGCAGCTTCCCTTCGCCCCGGCGAACCGGGCCTACAACGCCGCCACGCCGATCATTGACGACCAGACGGTGATCTACATGGGGGCGGGCCGGGGCATCAGGGCCGTCAAGGTCGAGAAGAAGGGCGACAGCTTCACGACCACCGAGCTTTGGAGCAATGCGGAGGTCGCGCCGCAGTTCAACACCCCGGTGCTCAAAGACGCTTTCCTCTACGGCTTGTCCGACAAGGGCAATCTGTTCTGCGTCGATGCCAAGACCGGCAAGACGGTCTGGATCGACCAGACCTCGCGCGATCGCAGCGGTTTTACGGCCATGGTCGGTGCAGGCTCCTGCCTGATGGCCCTGCCCAGCAGTTCCGAGCTGACGGTTTTCAAGCCCAATGACAAGGAGTATACAGAACTGGCGAAGGTCAAGGTTTCCGACACACCGATCTACGCGCATCCCGTGGTTGCCGGAAACCGCGTTTTTATCAAGGACCAGGAAACGGTTACGATGCTGACGGTTGACTGAGCGTGCCGCACGCTCGCACGTGTACACGGACTGTCACGGACACCCAGGGACTCTCACGGACGCCGCCGTCCGTGCTCGTCCGTGCCAGTCCTTGTTCGTCCGTGAGTTGGGCAGGAAGTCAGCGGCCCGTGCCGGTTAACTCGTAGATCTGGGCGATTTCGCGGAGGAGGGATTCCAGCTTCGAGAAGTACTCCGTCTCGGAGAACTGGGCCTTCGTGTCCCGCAACTCCATGATCCGGAGTTCGAGCTGGTCTCGCTTGGCCCGCAACTGCGGCGCCATGGCCTTCTCGGTCGGACTGTGGACCAGGTGGAACTGGTGTGCCCGGTAGCCGTCAAGAGTCGTGTCGTCGCGGGCCTTCTGCGCAGGCCGGATGCCGCGAAACCATTCGGCGGGCGTGCCCAGCCCATCGCCGTTGTCGTCGAGCAGGGCGTGCTCGATCGCGAGCCGGCCGGCGGCGGTGTAGAACGCGCCGACCGCGTGAGAGGCGGTGAGGTATGCTTCGAGGAGGGAGGTCTGCCCGTCTTTGTCGAGATCGGCCTGCGGATGGGCAATCGCCTCGGCCAGATACTGCCCGAACCGCGCGTAGTTGTGCTCGAAGCCGCTCTTGGTTGCGGAGATCACGATGCGTCCGGGCGCAGACAGCTCCTTCAAGAACGGCGCGCTTGCCGACGTCGTATTGATAATCGCGACGGGCCTGGTGATCGGCCTGAGCCATTCAGCCAGATCGCCCGCCGAGAGATCGGGGCCACGCAGGTTGAACCTCGCTGTCTTCCCGTCGAACGTCCCATGACCGATCAGGACGAGCCACAATGGGGCGGCCGACCGTTGAGACCGTTCAGCCAGTGCTCCCTGGATTCTCTCACGATCCGAGGATGTCCCGCCTTTGTCGAGGCCGATGGCGAGAAACTGGGCATCGCCCTGGGAGCAAGCCTGTTCCCAGAGTCCTGTCCACCGGGCGAACTGCGGCGCATACTCCGGCGCCCCGGCCGCACCCACGACGACGATCACCGTCTGGTTGTGGTCGGCGGCGGAACTGGTGGGCATAGCCCACCCTACCGCTTGCGCGACGATCAGCAGGGTCATCAAGATCCTCATGGCAGTCCCTTCCCGCGGCGAAGCGCCCACTCCGCGACGAAGCAACTCATCGCGAACAGGAACAGCGTCGGCAACACCCCCGGCAAGTCCCACAATGGTCTGACCCAGACGTCGCTGATCGGGGCCTCGCGATGCGGCAGGTCGCGGGCAAACCTGTCCAGCTCGTCCGGTTCCAGCACGCGGCCGCCGGTCTGGCGGGCGATCTTTTCGAGCAGCGGCCGATTGGTCCGGACGGACTGAAACTCTCGGCCTTCCAGATCGACCGCCCACCCGGTCTGGGCCTCGCCCAGCTTTGCCCCTGCGGAGTCGGTCACCGTGACATGGGCGAAGTGGCCGCCGCCGATGCGCGGGACGTAGGTGGCCTCGAACAAACCACTCTCGTGGGGCACGGGGGCGGCGGTCAGTCGAACCGTTTCGCCTTCGGGCTCAAGGACTTCCATCGAGATCACGACGTTATCCATTGGCTCGAAGGCTTTGTCGCGGACGCGAACCTGGAGCGTGACAGGTTGATTCGTTTGATCGAGCTTCTGGTTCGCCTGGAGCGTGATTCGGCCGGGGACATCGGCGATCAGCCATCGCAGCGTTTGCCGCCAGAACTTATCCATGTCGTCGTGCATCTCGGGTTTCCGCATGCCCCACCGCCAGATATCGCCGACGACCAGGGCTGCCGAGCGTCCGTTGCCGATTTGCTGCACGACCAGGCCGGGGAACTGCTGAGTCTCGTCCACATCGATGGCTGCCACCACCCTCGCGCCCGGCTTGACGGCGCGGGCGCGATTGACCACCTGAAACTCAGGCATCTCCGCCAGCCGCTGCTGCTCATCTTTCTCGTTGTTGCGGAGCCTGGCCCACGGCTGAAGCCAACCCTCACGAGTCAGGCTCAGCCGCGTCCCGACGCCGGTTCTGCCGGCGGGCATCGGGTCCAGGTAGACCGACAGGATGCTGCCGATGGGCGTGCGCTGGAAGTTGCCCTTCTGGAAGGACTCGGCGCCGCCGAGCATGAGAAAGCCGCCGCCGCGATCCGTGACGTACCGGCGGATCAGCTCCATCTGATCGCGGGAAAAGAATTCCGCCTCCACGTCGTCGAGAATGATTGCGTGATACTCGAACAGCTCTTCTTCTGTCTTGGGGAATCCCTCGCGAAGCTCCGCTTGGTCGCGCGTGTTCAATCGCACGAGGACGGGCTGATCATACTGCTCAGCCTGTTCCTTGTCCTGTACGTCAAATCCGCGATACAGCGGATTGCTCGTTTCGCCGGAGTGCCCTCGCCAATCGTATTTGGGCTCGCGCTTGGCCACACGCACCAGTGCGACGAGTTGCACCTGCTCATCCTCCTCGATTGCCCGCTTGAGGAACTTCAGTTCCCAGTTGGGTCTGCCGGCGACGTAGAGTACCCGGTAGGGCCCTTTGCCTCGATCCACGACGATCGTGCGTGCGTTGTTGGCCGGCGTTGCCTCCGAGGTTGTGGCGAGGGCATCCGGCCCTTGCGTGTCGCGGGCATCTTGCCCGCGATTCCTCGTGGCATCGGCATCCTGCCGATGATCCATGGGCTGGAAGCCCATGCCACCGACACGAAGCTGATAGAACAGAACGCCCGTCCTGTCGGGACGCAGGCGGAAGCGAAAGGTCTGCTTCGCATCGTTGCGGCGGATCTGCCACTGCTGTCGCTCCATTGTGTTGCCTGCGCCATCGAACAGTTCGATCATTGCGGTTCGGCCTGCGAATCCGGCGGCCTCGGCATCCACCTGGATGGTTACGGGAGCGTCTTCGAAGGATGTCTGGCTGACCGTGACGCTGCCCAGGGCCAGGTCCCTCGGGGACCGTTCTTGCCCAATCACGACGGGATAAACCGGCGGCAACCCTGACAGGTCGGGAAGGGTCCCCCCAACGCGAGCCGATGCGTTGGGGACCCAGAGCTGCTCGCCCAGGTCGGTGGTGCAGCCATCGGTCATCAGGAGCACGCCCGCCAGCGGCCTTCCCTTGTATCGCTCGGCCAGCGTGCGCAAGGCGGCGCCCAGCGACGTAGCCGTGCCGTCGAACGTCAGGTCGGAGAAGTCCGTCGTTCGACGCAGTCGAGAGTCGAACAGGTATTGGCGAATCTGGAACGTCCCGGACAATGTCTCGAACCAGCCGTTCTTGCCGGCTTGCAGGGTGTCCCGGACGATTTCCCCGCGAGTCCGGGCCGTGTCGTCATCCCGGATCGTCATACCGCTGCTGTTATCCACAGCGACCACGAACACGTTGGCGCCGGTTGTGGCGCGCCTGCCGCTCCATATCGGCTCGATCAGACATAATGCCAGCGCCAGGACTCCCAGGAGCTTCAGACCGAAGGCAATCCGCTGAGCGGGACCGGCACCCGGACTACGCCGATAGGACCAAGCCAGCAGGACCAGGGCTGCCAGAGAAAACGCCGCCGCCGGCCAGATCCAATCGCTCACGGGGATCGCAATGGTCGAAAGGTGCATCATTTACCCTCTTGACCGAGATTCTCGAAGTACGACCGGACCATGTCGGCGAAGCGATCCGGCACGGGGTCGCGGTCGATGGGGACCAGGGCCTTGTCCGACTGGAGTTGGGCCAGCTTCTCGCTCACACGCTGCCGCAATTCGGCCAACGGCTCCATGATCTGGCTGCGAACCAGATCCCATTGTGGCTGCGTGCCGTGCCGTTTGAATTCAGCCCGCACGGCCCTGGCCCGGTCCCAGACCCGGGCCGCCTCGTCCCGGAGGTCTCGTTCCTGCAGCATGTCCTCTACGTCCCGTAGCCTGTCCGCCCATCCGAGGAAATCCTCGCCGGTGAAGGGACCTCGCGTCCCTTGATCGTCCCCTTGCCTGGATTCGGTCTGCCAGGTGCCTCCGCCGGTCGGATTGTTCCGTTCGCCTGCATCGGCGCGACGTGTTGGGTCCTCTTGTGTTCCGGGACCAGCATTGGCTTGCTGTTGCCGAGTGTCTGTTCCCTCCGGCTCATTGGCATCACTGGGTCGCCGCTCCCCTGCCCCCGTCGCGCGGGCGACCTCGTTGTCCACTTCCCGGATCAGCTCATCAAGCTGCTGCCTTGCCAAGCGCAGCGAGTCGGCCTCGTCGCCGAGCACGTTGCGGACGGCCTCCTCGATGCCCTGGCGGAGCCCCTCGATGCCGTCGCCGGCCCGTCGTTCGATTTCCTGGGCTTGCGGCAGGAAATCCCTTCGAAGCAATTCACCTGTGGCTTTGAGGGCCCTGTCGAGATCTTCCGTGCCAGCCTCTCGCAACGTGTCATAGAGCTTCCTGGAGAGCAGCGGCTCGGAGACTTCCGCTTGTTCGCTGGTCGTCTTCATCTGATCGACCAAGTCCTCCACAACCTCTCTCTGCTTCTCGACCCGGCCCGCCAACTCCCGACTTGCCTCGGCGCCTGTGAGCGACTTTTGTCTCGCGTCGATCTGCTGCCGTATTTCCTCGGCGATCTGGTTCTGCTGCTCGTCAAGTTGCCGAGCCTGGTCTCGCATGTCGCGCATCGCGTCTGTGAGCTGACTGGAGATGCGGCGTTGGAACTCCTCGCGCATCTGATCGAGCTGGCGGCCGGCGCGTGCCGTGGAGGTGATGGCACGGGAGACCATCCCCTGTTCGAGCGCCTCCGTCGATTCGCGGATTCCCGCACGGGAATCGTCGAGCTGCTCCCTCGCGTCGGCCATGCGCTGGCGGTTCTGCGGGCTCTCCATCCGCTGCTGGAGTCCATCGACGTCGCGAAGTGCTTCCATCTGCTCATCCCGCAGACGCCGCAGTTGCCTCAGCGCCTCTTGTCTCTCCTGCTCGTTCCGCGCCTGTCGAAGAGCGGCGTCGGCCTCCCGGAGCCTGTCGCTCATCTCGTTCTGCCGCCGGGCGAGGTCGCGGAGCCGATTGAGAACCTGGACATCCTCCTGCCGATTAGCCTGTTGCTGGGGCTGGGCCATCCGCTGCGTCTCGTAACGGTCTTCGCGTTGCGTGAGCTCCAGTTGCTGGAGTTGCTGCTGGAATCGTGCGGAGTTGGCGCTGGGGCGGCTCGAGTTGCTGCGGCTGCGGGCGATCCGGTGCTCGCTTTCGCGCAGCTTCAGCAGTTCCTGATAGGCCGACTGCTCGGCCGCCAGTGCAGGGGTCAGTTCGTTTGCTGCGGCGGACTCGCCGGTCTTGGTCAGATGGTCCAGGGACTTCTCCATGTGCTCGGCGGCGGCTCGAAGCGACCTGATCGCCGCAGGGTCTTCGGCCTCCGCCATCGCCTTCTGGGCCTGCTCCAGCGCATCAGCCTGGGATTGTCGGACGACGTCGAGGTCGTTCTTGTGGTCTGCGATCCCCCCGGAGCGGTCGGCCCGCTGCTTGATATTCCATGTGGCGGTGATGATTTGCTTTTGCAGGCGGGCAAGCTGCTCGCCGGACTGATTCTGTTGATCGCCCTGTTGGTCCTGCTGCTGGTTCTGCTCATTCTGAAAAGACTGGCTCTCGCGGAAGATTTCCTCGAAGGGCCGCACCTCGGCGAAGTAGATGTCGCTGGCGGTTCTGCGGGGCGAGCCGTCGGGTCCGATGTCATCGGCCCAGAAATAATAGGTGAGCAACTGGTCCGGCTCGGCCTTGAGGTCCTCCATCGCCAGCACGTGCTTGATCTGCGGTTTGTCGGTCGATGCCTCTAAGCCCAGCGGGATGTCCCGGCTTTCCGTGCCTGCCAGCATATACGTCAGTCCATAGCCGGTGACACCGTAGTCGTCGGAGACCTCCGCCTCCAGGTTGATCTCCTCCAAGGGCGAGGCCGCCACGTCGCGATTGGGAAACACGGGTTTGATCTCGGCCGGGAGGTTCTTGTGCACGTCGATCGTAAATCGCGGCGGCATCTTGTTCGGCCGGCCTTGCGCATCCGCCACGTGTAGCTCGTATCGCTCGCTCTGTGAGGCGGTGATCGACGTCGTGAGCACATCGGGGTCCTTGTCGTCAACGGTAAGGGCCAGCGCGATTCCAGTCTTGGGGCTAAGCCGGGCCGTGGCCACGGGCTTGTTCAGTATGAACTTGAGGGTGACGTTGGAGCCTTCGACCACGGCGATTTGCCGCGTATCCTCGATGGTCTTCTCCGGCAGCTTCGTATAGGACGGATAGACGATCTTCGCGTCGGTGCGGAGAAGCTCGGGGCTTTGATACACGCTGATGGTGTACTCTCTTGTGTGTTTGCCTGCGTATTCGAGGTGATACTTTGTGTCGGACCGGATGTCCTGGAGGACGCCGCCGAAAACCGGATCGTCGAGGCTTTGAGTCAGCGGGATTCGTTGCGGGTCCTGGCCCGCCGGCGTAAAGACCAGATCCACGCTCGGAGGCACGCGCCCCTCGAAACGGCCCAGGATCACTACGGGCGAGCCCTGTTCGATCTCCGTGTCGCCGGGGCTTACGGTGGCGCTATGGCTCTGTGCTGACAATACGCCCTTGTCGCGGCGAAGAACCAGGGACGTGGGCGGTGCGACCTGCAGCAGGACGACGAGCAGGAAGGCCATCGCCGCAACTCGGCCCAGATTGGCCACGAAGAGCTGACCTGTGGAAATGCTCTCCTGCCAGTCGTGCCCCATGGCGTGCGCGATCGCGTCCGCGATGACTTGCCTTTGGAGATAGCCCCACCGGCCGTCCGGGCCTTCAGGCTTCTGCTCGACGGCCGCCAGCAGCAGGGCCTGCAAGTCGGGATGCTGCTGCTCGATGGTGCGTGCGAGGGCGCGATAGTCCGGCTGCAAACGCCGTGACCTGTAGATCGCCCAGACCGTCGCCAGGACGACCCCGACGAACAGGGCGATGACGATCCAAGGCGACCTCCAGCCCCAGAGCCAGCCGATGCCCGTCAGAACGGCGCCGATGAGCCCGGCGAGGAGCCAGCAGGTCGCCATCCGCCACGCCAAATGCACGTGTTTCCGGCGGTCCACGGCGGGCTGCATTTGTCGGCGAAGTGCTTCCTCAATCATGGTTGTTCTCCCTCGGACCCGACTCTCGGACGAATCAGCCGACCGCTCAGCCAGATCTCGATCAAGAGCATTGCCAGTGTTGTCATCAGGACCCAGCGCCAGAGTTTTTGCTCGGATTCCATCTCTGTGAAGCCGGCCTGCCGGGTCGCTTGGCTGGTGGTTTGAGCTGCGGCATCGGAGACAGGTTCCAGCGAGATGCCCATTCTCTCGATATCTTCGACGGCCATGGGCTCCGTGCGACTCTCACCGGGGGATAAGTTGACAGCGAAGGCCCGGATGCCAGCGGGGGATTCGATCTCGTAGATTCCCGGGAGATCCATTTGTGTGAAGGCTTGCGGACTGTCATCCGGGTCCATGGTGGAATCGTTGGGTCTGCGAACGCGCCGTGTCGCGGGCATCTTGCCCTCGCCACTCGGCACGGGCACCGGGTCCCCCACGAAATACTGCGATTGGCGATTCGAAAGGGTCCCGCCGTGTTCGAGAATCGAATACAGCAGCGGGACGAACTTGGACGACAGCGCCAGATCGCTGTCGGATGGATGCCATCCACCGGTCCAGACCAGCAGCGATCCCTTGCCGATTGCGACTTCGAGCCACGCCGGATCGTTGCTGTCGAAACGGGCCGGCACTCTCATCCCGGAACGAGTCGCGGCAATCTCGGCCGTCTCTTCCGCGGGCGGGACGCCCGCGACACGGATACGACGGTACTTCCAGAAGTGAATTCGCGTGAAGTCCCCGAAACGCGGGTCGGAGAAGGGCGCGAACAGCGGATGCTTGAAATCGATAGAATCGAGCATGGCGTATCGCCCGGCCTCGGCCTCGCGGCATTCGAGATTGTCGATGCCTGACAGACCGGAGAGGGTCACGGCGGCCTCGGTAGACCTCATCACGAACAGGACCGTCCGGCCCGTCTCCATGTGCCGACGCAGCGATGCGGTGTTTGCCTGCGTCAGCGCGTCGGTGACAATCACCAGGTTCGCCGCCGTGATGTCCGCTTCGCTCAAGGGGTCGCTGCCTGCACGCTGGGTGACTTGCGAGGACAATCCGTCCCCGGCCCTGAATGCCTGTCGAATATAGTAGAGCATCGCTTGGGCGTCGTTCGGATCGTCGTTGCCGACGTACAGGATGCGCACCGGTGGCTCCGTCACGGGGGCGACATGGAGCGTGTTGTCGAAATCGTGATCGTCGCCGGACAGGATGAGTCTCGCTGCCGTCGACGGACGGTATCCGGATGGGACCTGAACGACGATGCTCCGGCCGGCTGGGATGTAGACCTCCATCGCCCCGGCGGACGTGCCCGTGTCCGCCTCGTCGGCCCAGCGCAGTTGGAAGCGATTCCGAGCGGCATCGGCGGAGTTGGTGATACGGACGCTCGGCAGATCGCCCGGGCGAGACGGGGCCAGGGGATCGCGGGCCGTGATCAGTTGCAGGGACGCATTGGTGGTCTCTCGGCACGGGATCGCCTTGATGGACAGCTCGGTTCGCTCGGGCCATTCGTAGGCAGACAACGCCGCCAGATCGCCGCCCTGTTGCAGGTCGCTGACCAGGACGACCTGCCTGACGATTTGTGTCTGTCTTGCGTCGTTGATTTCATCATCCTCAATGGCCTCGGCGGCTGTGATCAGGGCTTGGCCCAGATTCGTCGGCCCCCAGCCGGGGGACACGCTCGCCAGACTCCGGATTGTGATCAGCGGCCGCTGGAGCGGGTCTATCGTGCTCCATTGCTCGAAGCTCATCAAGGTCCGCGTGCCTTGATCGAAGGTCATCACGCACACGCGATCGGTCGGCCCCATATCTCCGAGGGCGGACCGGGTTTCCTCCATGGCCCGATCCCACATTCCGGTTCGCCGCATCGAAGCACTCGTGTCGATCAGCAAGGCAATCCGTTTGCCGGGTTGCGATTTCCTCGACGCAATCGATCTCGGCAGGAAGGGCCTGGCGAAGGCGAACGCCAACAGGCACAGGATCAAGCATCGCAGGATCAGCAGGGGGACGTGCTCCAGGCGGCCGCGGTTTCTCAATCGCGGCGCCGTGGTCCGCAGAAACATCAGCGAGCTGAACGTCACGCGTTTGCGCGTGTGCCGACGGATCATGTGCAGTACGATGGGCAGGGCCACCGCGGCGATACCGGTCAGGAGCAGCGGATACAGAAAGCTCATGTCATCCTCCCGCCTCCCGGTCTGTGGATGCGCCGGATGTGCTTCCTGATTCGCGTTCGATGCTGGAGGAACTCCAGCAGTGCGGCGTCGAAGGGCCGGTCCGTTGCGAACAAATGATAGTCAATCCCGAGCCGGCCGCAGATGGCGTTGGCGCTGTCGAGGTGGCTGCTCAGCATGTGTCTGTAGCTCTTCTGAGCAGCGGGGGGATCGACGTACAGGTCCCGGCCGCTCTCGACGTCCTGGAACAGGGCCGGCGAGTCGAAATCAAAATACAGCTCCGTCGGGTCCAGGATGTGAAAGAGCACGATGTCATGGCCGCCGGCGCGGAGGTAGCCCAGGTCTCGTTCGAGCCGCTCGATCGAGGTCAGCAGGTCGGAGACCAGCACGATCATGCCCCGCTTGGTCAGCATCTGGGCGATGCGCAGTAGCGGGGCGCCCAGGTCCGTGGCCTTGCCTCGTGGCGTCGTCTCAAGGGCCGGCATCAGCCGCCGCAAGTAGCTGGGCCGGTTGCGGGGCGGCATGTACTCCCGGATCCGGTCGTCGAACGTGGCCAGGCCGACGGCGTCGCCCTGCGTGAACAGGAAATAGGCCAGCGTCGCCGCCAGCGTGCCGGCGTACTGCGACTTGGTATAGCCGCCGGGACCGTAGCCCATCGACCGGCTGTGGTCGATCAGCAGGTGACAACGGAGGTTCGTCTCATCCTCGAATTTTCTGATGTAGTATCGGTCGCTGCGGGCGAAGACCCGCCAGTCGATGTAGCGAGGATCGTCCCCTCGCGTGTACTGGCGGTACTCGGTGAACTCGGCGGAGAAGCCGTGATAGGGACTGCGGTNNCCGCCTTGGCGCGCAGCTCCATCGATTTGATCTTCATCAAGGCGGCCAGATCGATCATGCCGCCCATGATCTGCGACTGAGATGGAATCGTTTGTTCTTCCATTGCGCGTCGTTCCCTTCGGCTACGGCCTGTTGATTCGTTCCTGCATCTGTGTGCAACTGCGCCGTCCACCCAACCTTCGTACGCGTGTCATCCCTTCGCAGGGCTCAGGGCGGCGCCTGAGCGACAACGAAGAATCCGGCCTGCGGATGCGAAGCAACCGAGGGCGCTGCG
>DCUI01000068.1:0-26621 GCA_002327785.1 Phycisphaerales bacterium UBA2218 | reverse complement strand
GCAAGGCGCGAGCCTTGGCCCCGAGTACCATGTACTGCGAGGCCCGCAGGCCGGCCCCCCACGTGACCCATTCGTTCACGAAGCTCAGCGGATTGTCCGGATGGGGACGCGATGCCCCGGCGAGCCTCACGGCGTACCGCACGACATCCTCGGCGGTTGGGACCTTTCGCACCACGCTGCGGAACCGCAGCAAGTCCTCGCCGCTGAAGACATGCGAGATGGGCTCAGGCTCGGTCGTCGTGGTCTGACGGACGACGGCGACCTCGTCGTCCTCGGGCAGGTAGTCGATCGAAACGTTGAACATGAACCGGTCGAGTTGGGCTTCCGGCAGCGGATACGTGCCTTCCATCTCGATGGGATTCTGCGTGGCGAAGACGAAGAACGGCTCGCTGAGCCGGTAGCAGACGCCGGCCGCAGTCACGTGGTGTTCCTGCATTGCCTCGAGCATGGCCGCCTGCGTCTTGGGCGGCGTGCGGTTGATCTCATCGGCCAGGATCATATTGGCGAAGATGGGCCCTTTGACGAACGTCATCGTCCGCTCGTGGTCGGTCTGCTGGAGGATCTCGGTGCCCGTGATATCGGCGGGCATCAGGTCCGGCGTGAACTGGATCCGCCGGAACCTCAGATCGAACAATTCCGCCAGCGATTTGACCAGCAGGGTCTTCGCCAGGCCCGGCGCGCCGGTCAGCAGGCAGTGTCCCCCCGAAAGCACGGCAATCAGCAGATGCTCGATCACGTCTTGCTGGCCGACGATCACCTTCGAGAGTTCCGCCCCGATGCGCTCTCTCGCCCCTTTGATCTGTTCGACTGCCTGCCGCTCTGATTCGTAGACTTCGTTGTTCAACGGCCCCATCCTTTCGGATTTGCTGTTTACGATTTTGTGGAGCTACGAGCCGGTCGCTCAATCGGAAATGATAAATCGCAAATTCAATGCGTCATCGCATAGGACACGATATTGATTCCCATCGGATACGCTTTCTTCTCCGAGAACTCGTGAAAGTACCATTCGTTTTCGCCCTCACGTTCCCAGCCGTCGCCGAGGTCGGTGTTGTGACAGATAATGACCATCATCCGGCCCTTGTCGTCGTAGATGCCTTTGTAGTGAGGCTCGCGGGCGTCGGGGCGCTCCCACGTGATGCCCTGGCTTCGACCGGCGAGAGCGACGTTGATGCTGGGAACTTGGGGCTTCTCCTTCAGGTCGAAGACCGCATGGAAGATCGGATGCGACAAAGGCAGCTCGACCGGCTCGCGGTCCGGGAACACCCGTTTGATCTCGCGATAGAAGTTGTACCATTCATCCTCGCCCCAGAAGTCATCGACCATGAGGAACCCGCCGTTGAGCAGGTATCCTCGCAGGGCTTCGACCTCTGCCTCTTCGAAGACCAGCCGGCCGGGTTCGAGGAGATAGATGAACGGGTAATTAACCAGTTCGGGGTCTGTCAATTCCAGAACCATGGGTTCCGGATTGACTCGCAGCGAGGTCAACTGATGCAGACGCCAGGAGAAGTTCAGGTCGCTGTCGGGGTAGTCCGTCGCCCAGCCGCCTCCGCCGCGACCATAGAAGCCGCGGTCGCTCCCGCGTCTGCCGTAGCCCGAGGAATAACGGATTCGCACAAATGTGAAGGCATCCTTCGAGAACTCTTTGTCCAACTCCCAGTTGGGCACATCGCCCCGGTCGAAGCGGTCGAGGTATCTTTGTGCCATTGTGCCGGTTGCGGCCACGGCGAACGCGGCGAATAGAATGACCGGTTGTGTTCTCATCATTGTGGCGTCGCCTGTACTGTTGAAGTTTTGTTCTCGGGCATCGCCAGCAGGAATCGGTGGCCCTCGCGGAATCGCGGGGCATCGGCCAGCGCCTCAAGGACGTGTCTCTTGGCGGCGGCCGGGTCACGCGGTCGGAGGAGCTTCGCGAGGCGAAAGTGGATATCGACCGGGTCGCCGGGATCGAGCAGCAGCAACCGTCGGTAGGCATCGATCGCCGATTCATCCCGGCCCAGCTCCTCGCCGGCCCGGCCCAACCGCCAATATGCAGCGGGCAGCATGGGATAGACCGCCAGGTATCTGTGCCCGTTCTCGGCGACTTGCTCCCAGTCCTTCTGCTCCATACCGATCTCCATCAGCCGACTGTATGCGTCGGCGGCGTCCGCCGACAACTTGGCAAGTGCAGCGAGCACCTGCGTCTCTTGTTGCGTCTCGCCAAGGTTACGGTGCACCTGGGCCAGGAGCTGATAGGCATTGTCCTCATCGACGTGCGCGGGGTACAGCGAAATCAGCTTCATCAGCGGAACTTTGGCTTCCTTCCACTTCTGCTCTGCAATCAGGTTACGGGCATGGAGGTTCAATGCCCAGAAACTGTTAGGGTGTTGCACAAGCCATTCGTCCACGGCCTGGGGGTCGGAGGGATCGAGCTGCTCTCGCGCCGGCTGGTCCCAGTCCACACTTGGTGCAAGCTCCTGGGCGCGTTTTCGGGCAAAGGCATCGAACTCCTTCTCAATTGTAGCGAGGGTATTTTGCTCTCGCGTGTCGCGGGCATCTTGCCCTCGCTCCTTCGTGGCATCGGCAGGATGCCGATGCTGCATGGGCTGGAAGCCCATGCCACGACGTCCGGCGTGCTTGACGATCGCGGCGTTGATCTCTTCGCCCTTACCCAAATCCGCCAGGATCGCCTTGATCGACGCGAAGCCGAAGCGCTCGACGAGGAACTCGACCACGAGAGCGGACTGGTAATACGCGAACTGAAGGCGTATCGGGCTGGGCGGGCTCATGAACGCGGTGCTGAGCCTGCCGACCGGCGTCATCTCGCCGGCCAGGATCATCCGGCGATATTGCGGATTCATCCGTTGTCCCCACGTGGGGTCCCGCTGCAACTCCTCGTAGACGGAGATGCCTTCGCTTAGCCAGCGAGGCATCTTGTTGTTCGTGAGGTTCAGCGTCACGACGTGGGCGAATTCGTGCCAGAGCGTGGCCTGCCAGTTGGCTTGTCTCTGGGGCTGCGGACTGGTGGCGGTGATGACGTTGCCGAAGCAGACGCCGAGGAAGCCGTCGCCGCCGGGCATGCCGAACGTGCGGACGGCAAAGTCCTGTTGATCGGGGAACAGCTCGACGGTGATGGGATCATTCGGCTCGAAACCGTACTTCTTGGACAACTCCGTCTTGGCCTGCTTGAGCAGTTCCATCACCTGATCGCCGTAAACCGATGCCTCGTGGTCTTCCATCTTCAGGACCAGCCCATCGGCCGCCAGCGTGCGGAATTTCGTGAGCGTGTCACGAAGATGGACGAGATTGTACGCCTCGACGTTGTAGGGATCTTTCTTGTTCACTTCGTCGGCCAGCACCCAACCCTGTTCTTCGTTGCCGAGTCGCAGGAGATCCTGGGCCAGTTGGATTCTGGCCGGCAGGTAGTCCGGGTCGGCTTTGATCGCCCGGCGCTGGAAGGCGGCGCCTTCGGTGAAACGGTAGTTCTGCGAGAGTTTTCGGCCGATCAGATAATCCACCTCCGGATTGGCGGGCCGGAACTTCATCGCTGTGACGTGGTGGCGGTTGGCCGTGTTGGGGTCGTTGCTCAGATGGGCCAGAACGGTCCGGTAAGCCCATGCCTGCGGGTGCCAGGGATTGACGGCAAGCACACGATCCAGGGATTCGGCCGCGGCCTGGTAGATCTCGCAGTCGATCTGGTGCTCGGCGAGCAGGATGAGAGACGGTGCGTGCCTGGGATTCACGAGCAGGGCGGCGTCCAGGGCGGCGATCATCTCGTTGCGGCTGCTGTAGTAGTAGGCCTGCGCCAGGCCATGCTGAGCGTCCGGATCGTTGCCGAATCGTTTGAGGGCCTCCCGGTACTGGTTCGCCGCCAGCTCGAAATCCTGCTTGGCCAGGGCCAGCGCGCCGGCGGCTAAGTACGCCTCGCGGCAATTCGGGTCGTTCTTCATGGCCCAGTTGTAGAAATGCTCCAGCACCAGCCGAGGCTCGGCCCCGAGAAGCAGGAGGCATCGGCCCAACGCTACGGCTTCCTCGCTGCCCAGGTACTCGATCCGCCGGTACGAGGCGATCCGGCCTATGGTCGTCAGGATTGAGGATGCCTGCTGGACCTGGCCATTGTGTTGATACACCAGGTACGCCAGCCTTAGCAGGCGGATGTCCGCGCGGGATTCTCTCAGGGCCTTCTCGGTGTAGTCGGCGGCCTCTTTGTACTGGCCCAGCGCCAGCATCGACTCCAACTCCAGAATCCGCCAGTCCGACTGATATGCGCCGTCTCTGATGGCCTGGCGCGCGGCTTCGAGACACTCGGCATACCGCCCCGTTCGAAGCTGCTCGCGGCAGGCGTCAAGCCCCGCGGCGGATGCGATTCGGGCCTCGCCGGCACTCAGCGCAAGCCAGGCAACAATCCAGAAGAATGGACCTCGGTATGACAGGTATAACAACCAGCGAGCCATTCTTTCCCTATTCGCGTTGTTGTTTATCGTCCATAAGAAGCTGTCGGACTGTGAAGCGCCAACGAGCTATACGCCTCGTGCCTATTGTAGTTCACGCGCCAACGGACAAGAAGATGCAAGGGAAAGACGGCCGGATGCGGACTTCCATTGCACGAGAAAAAAAAGCAAAATGCTCTGTCACCGCGCGCCGAATCTCGCCACTATCCGGAAAAGGACGTGTTCTGCGCACTGTCCATCAGAAACACCGCCTGTATACCGGGGAAGGATTCGCCGTGTCCGGCGGCAACAGGTGGGCTCTGGTTATTGAAAAGCCCTTTTCCGCGGTCTTCGGGGCTCTACTCGCGGCTCAGGGCGTTCCCACCTTTTTTCGCTGCTGCAATATCATTTCGGTCTCGAGCGTCTTAGAACGGGCATGGGCATGGACCCGGATTGTCGCTCCTATCGTGGGAGTTTGCCGGTCGCTCAAACACATATCCATTCTTGGAGGACAGCACCATGAAGAAACGATCTATCCTTACCATTGGCGTTTTGTTGGCCATGACCGTGGCATGGACGGCGCTCGCCCAGCCCCCGGCCGCAGGCGGACGTGGCGGGTTTGGCCGAATGCGGGAAGCCCAGCAGAACGCTCTGACCGCACTGCAGGAACAGGTGGCGAAATTCAAGGCCATGATGGAACAACCCCCGCAGGCGATGCAGGGCAGGAATTTCCAGGACATGACCGACGAGGAACGTACCAAGATGCGGGAGGAGTTCACCAGGAGGCGCGAAGAGCAGCAGGCGATCATGGCCGCGATGCAGAAGCAGATCGACACGCTCAAAGGCGGCAGGCAATTGATCGTGGAGCACCAGGAGTCCCTCGCTCCGTTGAAGGAGCTTTTGACCTCGGCGCAGAGCGAGAAAGCCACGGCGACCGCCGCCAAGATCGAGAAACTCATTGCCGATCGCCAGAAGCAGTTCGAGGACAAGATGGCGGCGATGGGGTACACGCCGGAAATGCTGGAGCGAATGAGCCAGATGGGCCAGAGACGCGGCCCGCAATAATCTGTCTGTACTGACGCCGTGAGGCGTTATCTTCTGCGTGGAAGATATGCCCTTGCGGGCACACTACAAGCTCAAAGGCCCTTGCTTGCGGAAATGTGCCGTCGAGGTACAATGCCATGAGCATGGGCCTTTTTCTTTGCGGCATCCGGTGAGGAGCGACCGTATGGACAGACGACGGCGAGCGGTCGTGGCAGGTACGACTGCAGCGATATTGATTTTTGTTGTGCAAGGGCGATCGGCAGGAATCCTTGCAGGCCGCCGAGTCGTGAACTTCAATGGCGATTGGAGGTTCGCCAAAGGCAACCAGGATGGGGCTGAGAAGGCGGACTTCGACGATTCCGCCTGGCAGGCGGTCCGCTTGCCGCATGACTGGGCTATCGCCGGGCCGTTCAATCCGGATGAAAATGGTTACGCCGGCAAGCTGCCCTGGAGGGGTGAGGGATGGTATCGCAAGGTCTTCGCGCTGGACAACGCCGCAAGTGGTTCGCGGGTGTACTTCGACTTCGACGGCGTGATGGCTTTCCCCAAGGTCTACGTCAACGGGCAACTGGCCGGGCAGTGGGACTATGGCTATATGTCATTTCGCGTTGATGCGACGCCGTACGTGAAGTTCGGCGAGAGCAACGTCATCGCGGTCTACATGGATACCCGCAACCACGGCACCCGCTGGTATCCCGGTGCGGGGATTTACCGCAAGGTGACGATGACGACCTGCAAGCCCGTGCATGTGGCGCATTGGGGGACGGTTGTGACGACGCCAAGGGTCGGCGACTCATCGGCCACGGTCCGGGTCCGCTCGACCATCGAGAATCATCTCGATACGCAGGCACAGGCGGCTGTCGAAATAGCCCTTTTGGACCCGGCGGGCAACTTTGTGACCACGGGCCTCAAGGAGTCGCAGATTGCCATCCCGGCCGGCGGTGTGGGCGAGTTCGACCAGTCGTTTGCGTTGGATAACCCCCAGCGATGGGACATCGCCACCCCGAAACTGTATACCACCAAGGTGATCGTCCGGGTGGGGGGCGAAGTCATGGATCGCGACGTCGTCACGTTTGGCGTCCGGACGTTCGAGTTCACCGCCAACGACGGTTTCCGCCTCAACGGCCCGCGGGTGCAGCTCTTCGGCGTGAACCTGCACCACGACCACGGGCCTCTCGGCGCCGCTTTCTACACCCGCGCCATGGAGCGGCAACTCGAGATCATGCAGGACATGGGGGTCAATTCCCTTCGCACCAGCCACAACCCACCGTCGCCGGAGGTGCTGGATTTGTGCGACCGGATGGGCATCGTCGTGTGGGACGAGGCCTTCGACAAATGGGACGGCACCGCCGACCGCGTCCGCGACCAACCGCCGCTCGACGAGTACGGTGAGAAGCAAATTCGCAACCTGGTCATGCGCGACCGCAATCACCCCAGCGTCGTGGTCTGGTCGATCGGCAACGAGATTGGCGGGGGCGGCAGGAGCGGGGTAACCCCCGAGCGGGTGAAGTTCATGAGCGATTTCGTCCGCAAGTACGACCCAACCCGCCCGGTCGGCATGGGCTGCCACATCCCCGAGATGGCGAGGCAGCCGAGCTTCGACGCCCTGGACCTGACCGGCTGGAACTACATGCGCCGCTACGCGATCTATCGCGAGCGATACCCCGATAAGCCCATCATCTACAGCGAGTCGGCCTCGGCCCTTAGCACGCGGGGGTTCTACGAGCTGCCGCTGCCCAACCGCAAGAACGAATACTCCAGCCAACTCCAGGTGAATTCGTATGACCTGAACGCGGCTGACTGGTCGGATATCCCCGACGTCGAGTTCAAGCTGATGAAGGACGATGCTTTCGTGGCCGGAGAGATGGTCTGGACCGGTTTCGACTACCTCGGCGAGCCGACGCCCTTCAGCCAGGAGGCGAAAAGTTCCTACTTTGGGATCGTGGACTTGGTCGGCATCCCGAAAGACCGGTTCTACCTGTACCGCAGCTACTGGCGGCCGGATGCGACCACCGTGCATATCCTGCCGCACTGGAACTGGCCGGATCGCGTTGGCCAGCAGGTGCCGGTCTTTGTCTACACCAACGGCGACTCAGCCGAGCTGTTCCTCAACGGCAAATCCCTCGGCCGTCGTCAGAAGGGCGTTGTGCCCGCCGGTCCGCCCAACTTCGCCAAGGGCAAGCCTGCCACCGCAAGTTCCAGCCAGGATGGGCATCCGGCGCAACACGCAAATGACGCAGCCAAGGACTCCCGCTGGTGCGCCGCATCGGCTGATCCGAATCAATGGTGGCAAGTGGACCTGGGTGAGGCCCAGATGATCCGCTACCTCTCGATTGAGTTCGAGCGAGAGGAGAAGAACTACGGGTACGAGATGAAGGTCTCGGATGATGCCTCAACTTGGCAGACGATTGTGACCAAGAGCACAAGCAGGAACCCCCGCTGGGGGGGTCCCACCCAGATCTTCCACGACGTGGACGCACAGGCCCGCTACCTCCGCATCCAGTTCACGGCGACACAGGACAACGCCTGGGCGAGCATCCGCGAATTCGCAGCCTATCCCGAGCGGGCGGAATCCGACTACTACGCGCCGACCTACGCGTACCGCCTGCGATGGAATGGCGTCGTCTACCAACCGGGCGAGCTAAAAGCCGTCGCCTACAAGGACGGCAAGCAGATCGGCGAGGCGGTCATGCGTACCGCCGGCGCCCCGGCGAGAATCCGCCTGACGCCGGATCGCAAGGAACTGGCCGCCACAGGCGAGGACTTGTGCTATATCCTCGTCGAAGCCCTGGATGACAAAGGCACGCTCTGCCCGCTGGCCGATAATCTGATTTGTTTCAAGGTTGACGGTCCCGCCGAGATCGCCGGCGCCGGCAACGGCAACCCGCTCTCGATCGAGCCGTTCCAAGCGGACTATCGCAAGCTCTTCTACGGCAAGGCCATGCTGATCCTGCGGACGAAGCCCGGCCTGGCCGGCCAGGTGAAAGTCACCGCCTCCAGCGACGGCCTGACGCCAGCCCAGACAACCGCGCTCGTAGTGACGCCGTAAGGCGTTTGGTAGCATGGGCGTCCCGCCCATGGATTTTTCATCCCGGGCAAGATGCCCGTGCTACGATGCCCTTACGGGCACACTACGAGCAGGAACTGAAGAACCATGAAGATCGTCGTCGCAATGGATTCGTTCAAAGGTTCGCTCACTGCGGTCCGAGCCTGTGACATCGTTGCCGAGGCAATCCGCTCGACGACGTCGGGAGCAGTCGTTGTCACCAAGCCAATGGCCGACGGCGGCGAGGGCACCGCAACGACCCTGATGGCCGCCGCCGGCGGCGAGTGGGTCTCGGCAAGGGTCGTGGGGCCACTGCCCGAGATGCAGGTGGACGCTGGCTTCGTCTGGCTGCCGGATACTTATACGGCGGTTGTGGAAATGGCGGCCGCCAGCGGCCTGCCCCTGCTCCGGGCGGAGCAGTACAACCCCTTGAAGGCCACCACCTACGGCACAGGCCAACTCATCGCAGCCGCCATCGACCATGGTGCCGACCAAATCCTGCTCGCCATCGGTGGCAGCGCGACGGTCGATGGCGGCGTGGGGGCCGCGATGGCCCTCGGCTGGCGATTTCTGAATTCCGACGGCAACGAAATCGGTCTCGGTGGCGGCCAACTGGCGGAAATCGAGCAAATCATCCCGCCAGTGGAGCCGTACGGCGTTCCACGTGTCGCGGGCATCTTGCCCGCGATTCGAGGGCGTCCCGCCCTCGACACAGGGGAAGGTCCTGTGTCTCCTCCGCCGATCAAAGTCCTATGCGACGTGGACAACCCGCTCTGCGGCGAGCACGGCGCCGCCCGCGTCTACGGCCCGCAAAAGGGCGCGACGCCCCAGATGGTCGAAACGTTGGACGCGGGCCTGCTGCACTTGGCCGAGCGAATCAAGGATCAACTCGGCCAAAGCATCAAGGACATCCCGGGCGCAGGAGCAGCAGGGGGCCTGGCCGCTGGAGCGGTCGCCTTCCTCGACGGCCGCTTAGTCTCCGGCGTAGACGAGGTCATCGCCCAGAACGGCTTGCGGGAAGAGCTCGCCGACGCCGACTGGGTCATCACAGGCGAAGGCAAGTTCGATCATCAATCGCTGCGGGGCAAAGTCGTCTCCGGCGTAGCCCGCTCCGCCCGCGAAGCCGGCGCCAGGGTCGCGGTCCTCGCCGGCCAAGTCCTCCTCCCGCCGACGGTCTACCGCCGTTCTGGCATCGAAATCGCCTTACCCTGCATGACGACCTCCATGACCCTGGGTCACGCCATCACCCACGCCGAACCCCTCCTCGCCGAATCTGCCCGCAGGTTCGCGGACATGCATGTTCGTTGATCCCACAAGCCCTCGCAATCGCGAGTCTCCGGCATCCTGGCCGCGAGATTTTGTGGCATCGGCATCCTGCCGATGATTCATGGGCTGGAAGCCCATGCTACTGTCGTGGGCGTCTCGCCCGCGCTTCTGACTGGCGCATCCACACGCACACGCATTTGCTCTGGCCACCTGCAGGGCCTGAATTCTTTGGGGACGCCGTCCCCAGACCCCTGGGCATTTTCCGCTTTGGGCCAGCAGCATGAGACCTGGGCTACATTACGCCATCGTGAGGAAATCCTACAAACCTCCTCTCTCTTGCTGCATTTTCTTTCATTCTGTCTCTCATTCCGGCCGATAGAATGCGCAGCGGCAGGTTCTTGCATCTTTGATGAGACCGACAAGTTGTTTGTCTTGATTGGCGATGATGCCATCGGGTAGAGGATTTGATCATGGTTGACCGTAGCGTAGTGCGAGAGGTTCGCGACATAGTGTTCGAGCGAGGCCACGTGAGCAAGAGTGACATCGTCGAGACCTACCGGCTGACGGAAGACAAGTACGTCCAACTGCAGGAACAGATTCTTGCGGACCGCTCCATTCGCAAGGGTCCGAGAAAGTCTGGCGGCTTCGTGCTTCAGGAAGAGAGACAAAGGATTCCAGAGAAACTTTCAAACGAAATACCTCTATTGAGAACACAGTGGGAAAAACAAGCGGTCGAACGGCTTACTGAACTGTTGACAGGCGATGCCCTGAATACTCTGATAGGAGACCTTCGGTTCGCTGTACGTGACCTGAGAAGAAGAGAAACGCATATCGATAGTACCACAAAGATGGATCTCGCAATAGCGTTGGTGCTTCAACATGGCCCCGATTTGTTCTGTGACCATGACATCAGAAAACGTGTCGGCGCTGCGTGTAAGGTGGACGCCCCCGAGAGATGGCATCCAGGTAAAGGCGCAGCCGTCGAATTCGTCGCCCAAACCGGTTTTCCTCGCGAACTTGCTGGCATTCCGACACCTGACAGTCTACCCGACTACGAATATCTGGAAGGAAGGTTCGATCTTCGGCCATTAGAAGACTTCCAAAAGGAAGTCAAAGCGCAGTTGGATAACGTGCTGGAGAGTCGGGGGGATCGGGCAATCGTGACCCTGCCCACGGGTGCCGGCAAGACACGCGTCGCGGTCGAGAGCATACGCGATTTGCTCACGGGACGGTATGATGTCACAGGTAGAGTTGCCAATCAGGCAGTCGTCTTGTGGCTGGCACATACAGAGGAACTGTGCGAGCAGGCACACACTTGTTTCCGCCAAGTCTGGACCAACTCGGAGAATGTCTGCCCCCTGCTGCTTATCCGCTTCTGGGGCCACTATACCCGAGATATGGTCAAGCATGGTGGCGTTGTTGAGGTAATACCCAGCTATCCAACCGTGCTCATTTCGACTCCTCACCGCATTGTCAATCTTCTGGATAGTCGTGTGGAAGGAGGCGAGAGCGTGATCGAAGGGTTGAGGAAATCACTCGGAGTGCTTCTCATCGACGAAGCACACCGTGCGGCTGCGCCGTCCTATCGCCGTATTCTCAGGGACCTACTGCCGTCTGAACACCCTGTTTCAGTAGCGGGTCTGACGGCGACACCATTCCGTATGGAGTACGATAATGAAGACCCGGAAGAAGGGACTCGGGACTTGAAGGAGATTTTCGAAAGGCTCATTGAACCGATCACGACGCTCGGCAACAATCCACGTGAGCGATTGGAGAGACTGCAGGAGAAGGAGATTCTGGCAAGACCCGACTGGAAGACGATCCGTACTCACATCATTGTACACCTGCCAGACGTTTGGAGGGAAGGATTCGTCGGTGAGGAGGAGATGGAACGTGTAGACCGGGGTATGGCTCTGGCAACAGATAAGACGCAGCGACGGCTCGTGATCCTGGAGCATCTGTTGCCTCTTGCCAGAGAGCAGGCCAACTCAATCTTGTACTTCGGGCCCAGCGTCCGCGACGCTGAGCACATGGCTTTTCTGTTGCGGCGGAAACACATACCTGCAGCCGTGGTCACTGGGAGTACCAGAGACGTGACACGCCGACAACTGGTTGCGGAATTCAAACAGGGGAAGATACGTGTTCTCTGCAATTGTGAAGTCCTGACGACGGGTTTTGATGCTCCCCGCGTGACGCATATCGTTGTCGCCAGACCGACGGTGAGCGGAGTGCTATATGAGCAGATGGTCGGCAGAGGCTTGAGAGGTCCGAGATTCGGTGGTACTGAGTCTTGCGTGATTCTAAACTGCCAGGATGACTTCCGAGGAAGGTTCCCGCCCCTTGGATATGAATCGTGGCGCAGCGTGTGGATGGCATCGCCAACGAGGGAGGTAGTCACGATGTGATCGGGAGCAAACGGTAGGCCGAGCCTCAGATCAAATGGTGCGTGGTACGCACCCTACGTCATTGTCATTGAGACTTCGTATCTTCAATTCGTTTGGGATTTGGAGCTTTGTACCTCGGATTTGATCGCAGAAACCTGCTGTAGCTCAGGAAGACATCGAATTTGAAGGCATCCGCCATGCCTCACCTTCCGGAAGACGCGGTCCGGGGCACGTGGCATGGGCTTCCAGCCCATGAATCATCGACAGGATGCCGATGCCACAAAGCTCCACGGGCGCTCACGCCCGTGCTACGTTTCGGACACCATCTCGCGAAGCACGATAGTCCCAGGGCCTGTGCTTCATGGGACTATTGTACGGGCAGAGCGGCGGAAAGACAAAGGGGAATCGGAGAGAGGGGAATGGAGGGGATAAGTGACAAGTGATATGTGACAAGCCGGAGCGGAGACGTAGGGTGGGCGTGGGGGTTGGCGCGCGCCGTCGTGGCGGGAGGCCGAAACAGTCGGGGTCTGCACCGGATCGGTGCAGGCCCCGGGAATCTTCGCTGAATTCAACAGGTCAGGCGAGACTACCGGTCGCCCGCCAGGTAGCGCACCTCGCCTTCCGACAGGGCGCGATCGTAGATGCGGAAGTCATCGAGCAAGCCCAAGAAGAACGGGTCCGCCGTCCACTGCGACCGACCCAGCCAGTTCTGGGTCGTGGCGCCCAAATCCTTAGGCAGCAGCGTCGTCGGGCCGTCGGCCACCGGCACACCGTCCTCGTACAACCGAAGCGTCATGCTCGCGCTGTCGATCACGACCGCCACGTGGTGCCAACCCGTCGACACGGAGCGGGCGGCAGTGACCATTTGCTCGTCCACCGCGGGGGTCCGGATGGCGAACCGCATGGTTCGGTTGCCCGTGTACGCGGTCAGGAACATGTAGTTGGTCGTGTCCGTGCCGAAATCGAAGATCCGCTGCCAGGCGCCGCCGCCTGCGATGTAGGCATGCGTGGCGAGGGTCGCATCGGTCATCGAGGCGATGGCCGGGCCGATGGGCAGGTCCACGTAGCCGTTGATGCCGTTGAAGACCAGGGCCTGGCCCGAGTAGCCGGACTCGTAGCTGGTGTCGCCGCTGATGACGCCGTGATAGTTCTTGCCGGAAGTGTCCTGGGGATTGCCGTCCATCGTGTAGAGGGCGATCAGTCCGGCATTGCCCGGATCGGCGGGGCCGACGACCTCGGGCGCCGCGGCGTACAGGCGGATGTCGTCGAAGAACATCTTGCCTTTGCCGCTGCCCTCGATACCGAGAGTCAGGTTCTTGACGCTCTTGAGATTGACGCCCGTGTCGGCCAGCGGGATCGTCCACTGCTTCCACAAGGGCATCGTCGTGGCGGCGGCGCCGTTGTTGAAGGAGAGTTTCGTATCGTTGATCTTGAGGTACAGGGGCGCCGGACTATTGGCTGCCTGGCCGTGGAAGTGCACGACGAGCGTCGTGAGTTCGTGCTGGGTCCAGTCCTGGGCGGCATCGAAGGTGAACTTGGCCTCGGAATAGGCGGCGGCGCCGGTGTTGTCGTAGGCCATGGGCATGGCCTGCTTGCCGCTGCGCACGACCGCCTGCTCGGCGAAGGGGGGATCGATGTAGCCGACCACGGAGCCGTTGGCGAGGTCGTCCCAGCCGTCGAGCCAGTACTGGTAGATCGCCTGACCCTCGTCGTCGGTGTAGCCTTCAAAATCGTCCACGACTGCGTAGTCCCCCGTCGTGAAACTCCACACCGTGCCTTTCCACTGTTTGTCGGGGTGAGCGTCGTTGACCTCATCGACCCGCCAGTAGTAGGTTGTGTTGGGCAGCAGAAATCCGGCGTCGAAGCGGCTGTCATCCACCTGGGACAATGTGACGTTCGGGTGATTTGCGTCGCCGGCGTTCTCCACGTCGTTCGCGTCGGCGCCGAGATAGACGTTGTGTTGATCGGCGTAGATGCCCGCTGCCCAGCGGAGGAGGGGATTGATCGGTATGTTGACGTCGCCGCGGGCCGGATTCGGCTGCGAGGATTGCGGCCCGGCTACGGGAAGCGCCGTCACGATCGTTCTGCCCGGTATGGTGGCTGTGTCAACGACAATCGCCGAACCCCCGGGCAGACCCGGGGTCGTGCCATAGGCTTTGAGAATGCCTCTGCGAATCCAGTCCTGCACCGTGTCCCCGAAGCTGGCGGGCAGGATCAGCTTGCCCTCGTATATATCCACTCGAATCAGGTTGTCAGGCACATTTTCCGGCGTGCCAATCCCCATGTTCACACCGCTCAAGACGTCAAACGTCCCGCCGTACATGTTCAAATGGCCGCCGATCCAGACCCAGTTGAGCAGGCACTCCGAGCCCTCGTACATGTTCATCGTCACGTAGGGCAGGGGGTTCCACCAGTTGGTGCCGATGGCAATGCCTTCGGCGCGGGTCTTGTCGCTGCCTGGGCTGTCCGCCGTCCCGTGGATTCGCGAGCCGCCGTACATGTTCACGACGCTGCGGTTCGGGTCGTTGTTGGGGTCGGCGGGGTTGATCAGCCCTCCCGATCCCTGCGCCAGAACGAGGTACCACCTGTAGGTCAGGCTGCCGTAGATGTCCAGGTGCAGTCCCCACTCCGGGCCGAAGATCGTGCCGTACTCTTCGCCATAGGTGCAATCCGCAGTAAATCCGGCGGGTATCACCAACGGCGTGCTGCGGGTCGCGGGGTTTCCGGAGATGTAGATACTGGCTGATCCGTGGGCCGGCGGCGGACAGGGAACCCTCGGTCCGGTCGGATTCCATGCCGGCACACTCTCCCAGTTGTACGGCGGCGTACTCTTGTTCCACGTGCCGTCTCCGCTGCCGTTCGTCCACCAGTAGTTGTCTGCGGCCAACCCACTCGCCGCCAGGCCCAGCACCACGACAAGAGAGACGAAAGAACGCGATTGTCTGCACATAATCCTGCCCTTCCACATAGCTGCTACAAAAGTACTCTAATTCTGCGTGTTTCTCCCTCTGTCTCCTTCTCCATAGAGGCAGTTGATATCGTTGGCGTCCAGGGCCCTGCTGTAGATGCGGACATCAGCCAGGAGGCCCTGATACCAGTCGCCGGCCGACCCGTTGCCTCGTCCCATATGGTTGTCGGTCCGCGTTGCGTTCCAGGGTGGCGGGGTCGTTCCCGTCTTGACCGGGGCGCCGTTCTTGTAGAGCACCGCGCCGCCGCAGGCATCGACGGTGGCGGCCAGATGCTGCCATGTGTTCATGCTGACTGTCCGGCGGGCAGTGACTGTGCCGAGATCGTCGGTCGCGTTCAGCACCGCAAACACCAGCGTCGTACCGCTGTGTCCGAAGAAGATGGTGTCGTTGGCATCGGCGTTTCCGAGATCGACAAAAGCAGGCGAGTCGCCGGCACCGGAGGGACATGCCCAGACCGAGATGGTCAGACCGTCGAAGCCGGCGAACCCATCAGGCAAGTCGACATAGTCGTCCACGCCGTCGAAGAGGAGGGCCGCACCGCCGTTGGGATCATCGGAAACCCAGGCAGGACCCAGGACCACTGCGTCGTAGCCATTGCCCGAGGAGTCCATCGCGACGTCGCCGGCGCCGTCAGCCAGCGTCCACCATGCGACGAGTGCCTCATTGACGTCGACCGGGCCCGGCGGCTCCAGGGTGGGCCAGCCATCGGGGGTCCAGAACAACTCGTGAATTCGCAAGTACGCCCGGCCGTCATGCTCGGCGTCGTAGGCGTGATGAATGAGCCAATACCTGTTGTCATGATCCTGGAAGACGGCCTGATGCCCCGGGCCTTTCCATCGTTCGTCATTCCACGTCAGCCTGGTCCCCCCGGCGTTCATCATCGACACGCCGCTGCGGTCGCCGTACGGGCCGGTGATACTGGCAGCCCTGCCCACCCGCACGTTATAGGTGCTTCGAACGCCCTGGCAGCAAGTGTCGAACGATACGAAGAGATAGTAGTACCCATTCCGGGAGATGAGAAAAGGAGCCTCGATCGAGTGGTTCCACGCCAGGGAGTAAAGCACCGGGGGATTGAAGAGGGGATACCCTGTGGCGGGATCGATTTCTGTGAGTTTGATGCCGCTCCAGAACGAGCCGAACGCCAGCCAGTACCGCGTCGTCTCGCCCTGATTGTCGATGAACAGGGCGGGGTCGATCGCATTGTAGCTGTCGTCCAAGCGAGAGCGAATGACCGGTCCGCCGCTGTCCACCCATGCGTAGGCGGGGTCGCACGGATCGAGCGTCGTGTTCATGGCCAGACCGATGGCCGAGACATTGCTGCCGAAGGTGGAGGCGGAGTAATAGAGATAGTACCTGCCATTGAAATGGGAGACGTCCGGGGCCCACACGCTGCTGGCGGCATACTTCGGGACCGCCGTGTGGACCCAGGGAGGAATGTCTGCGAGCGCGTTGCCGATGAATTGCCAGTCGTGCATGTCCCGGGATGCCCGGATGGGGATTCTGGGACCCGTGCTGAAGCTGTAATAGGTGTCGCCCTGCCGCACGATCACCGGATCATGGCTGGCGTAGTCGCCCGTGAGCACTTCATAGCCCGCTCCGGCCGGAGTCGCCAACAAGACCAGCGAGAAGACCCCCGGGATCAGGCCAAGCAGCTTCCGACACATCGTCCTTCTCCTTGCCCGCAGCAGGTACATTCCCGCTGATTCCGGGACGACCGGTCCAGATTTCCCGCCCCGAGCGGCAGCGTCAGGCGCAGTTTGGCGATAGTCTTCTGCCTGTCCACAGGAGCCATTGCCAAAGCCTTCGACGTTGACGCTGCCACCTGGAGTCTCAAAAACCTGTGCTCTGGACCTTTGACCGCTGATCAGGACATGCCCGGACGGAGGCCCGATCATACGATTGCGGCCAGTCAAGTCGCAGCAGGACTACGGTTCTACCGGCTCCTGCGCGGGAACCGCCGTCACTTTGGTCCTGCCGCCAACCTCTTCAATGACGATTTCGCCTGTCCCGCCGTAGGCAACACAGTAGCCGCCCGCGATCCAGCCTTGTACAACAGCAGTGAATTTGACGGTCTCATCTTCAGGGGTGTCAGGATTATCGGCCGTGGCAATTAGTGGCAGCATAAGGATGCCTTGCTCGATGTTCAGCATGCACAACTCCGGCGGCTGGCCGACGGACGCCACGTTGAAGCCGTTGAAGATGTACATGATCCCTCCGAAGAGGTTCATCTTGCCGCCCAGCCAGACATAGTCGCGGACGATCGCCGTACCGCTCCACTGGTTATAGGTGACATACGGCCCGCCATGCCACCACCAACTGTCGCCCACGAGGAAGTTCATGACATCCAGCCACCCGCCGCTGCCCTCAGCACCCAGATTGATCACGGGACGAGCATCCTCGGCAGTACCCACGGCGACCATGCCCACGAAGGCCGGGCTGGTGTAGCTTCCGCCCGCGATGTTGACGCTGATTGCGCCGAACTCCGGACCCCAGACATCCGCGGCGTCCGTCACGGCAAGCTCCCCAGGACCGATCGTCGGACCCACCAGATTATTGGGGTCGGCATTGGTGTCAGGATTGATCCGGGTATTGCCCGTGCCGGGTCCCGGCACCGCGCCCGCAGACCAGTTGTTCGGGTCCATCCAGCGCCCGTTGCCCGTCGCATTCGTCCAGTTGTTCTGCGCATACGCGCCGCCAGCCAGTATCATCACCAGAACGACAGAGACCCAGCAGAAGATTTTTCTATGTGACATGGCCCTTCTCCTCACAAAAAAAGTGGTTTGGCCCTGGTCGCACGCCAGGACATTCGTTTCTCCCACGCAGAAAAGCTTACCGCGAACCTGTGCCTCTCAGGCACGACGGTCTTACAGGCTGCTCCACCTGCTTTCTACGTCACGGTCGTGTGTCGTCCCGGGCCAGACGCGCCAGCCACCATCAATTGTACGGCGACGCCGGATCGAACACGCCTACGCTGCACAGACCAGTTACACCGGCTCCAGCCAGCTTCAAATCCACTCTAATATAGCCCCCGCCTCCGTGTCAAACGGGCCCTGCCGGTCTCTGGGCGGCGGAACCTTGCCCTACCGCCCGAAATAGGCCCGCCTCTTAGCCCTCGCAAAAAGCGAGACGACTCGCCTGCCTGCTACCACCAGTGAATCGGAATGGTGGTGCGTCGAACGATCATCTGGCTGAAAGGACGACTATCGAGATGCCCGTCGATGAACATGATGTTCGCGCCCTCGGGCCGGTCTCCGTTGGTGACGTGATTGGTGCGGTCGAACTTCTGCCATCGGTCATACAGGCCGCCGCGGACCTCGACGAAAGAGGCCGTCTCGGGGTCTTGCGTCGTGCTGAGCGTGGCATCGAGGATGAGTTCCGTTCCCGAGGGGTTCCTGACGCCGGTTATGCTCTTGGGCCATTTCCAGTTGTCCGGCACCCCCAGCGGCCTATCCGTCGCCGCTCTGCCGTTCACTGTGTCCATCAGCCAGAAGTAGCTGGTGACTCGATAGATCCGCTGCCGCTCGTCTTTTCCCTTGGGTTCGACTACCTGCTCGACTGCGGCCGTGATCGGGGGATTGCTGCCGAACTGCCAGACGATCGCCATGTCCCCGTTCTTGCTGATGTCGCAAGGGCAGTAAAATGTCCTGCGTTCGCCGCCGCTGGCGAGGATGTAGTCGGTCGTGCTGTAGGCGATGTCCCACAGCCAGTAGCCGCCGTAGTTGAGGGGGAGCTTGCCGTCGAAGTCGTTGCCGTACATGTGGAGACTGGTGCCGAGCTGTTTGAGGTTGTTGCCGCAGGTGACCTTTCGTGCCTGGTTCTTGGCCCGGTTCAAGGCCGGCATGAGAATTGCCATAAGGATTGCGATGACGGCGATGACCACAAGCAACTCGATCAACGTAAAACCGTTCGGCCTTTTCGCCCGCATGACCATCACTCCCAAACCTTCCTCGTCTGTGAAATGCCTTGTTACTTCTGGTGCTGCCAAGTGCTGAAGCCCGGGTGCGGCCAAGACGGCGACACTCTAATAAAATTATACGGACCCATGACCACCTCAGTGCATTATCGTCGGGTGAAGATTTCGAAACAATACATAATTGCGTTTTTGTTTAACCAAGTTGCGAACGAAAACGAGGTTGTATCTGGCGTGTCGATAGGCGGTTTCTGGGGAGTGCGGTTGGACTGTGATGTGATGATATTCGTGTTTTGGTGAAAAGGAAACGCAAAATTGTCTTTGATTTCGTGAGCAGGGCGAGTAACTAAGAATCTGTTCGGATTCTGGCGGATGCTGTTTCGTCCCGCGACCTGAGGTGCGGATCGAAGGCCGGCGGCCTGCACCATGGTTGAATCCGATATGCCGGGATGCGGGGCGGTGGTCAGTCCCGCGAGGTGGGACAGCCATGATTGGCTGTTTTTATGAGGTTTATAGCGAGGGCTGCGGTATGAAGTATGTAATTGGTTTGGATTACGGCACGAACAGCGTGCGATGTCTGATCGTTGATGCGGCCAACGGACGCGAGTTGGGGACGTGCGTCTATGAGTATGAGACAGGTCAGGCGGGCATCCTCCTGGACCCGGCGGACCATAACCTTGCCCGGCAGAACCCGGCCGATTACCTCAAGGGTGTGGAAGTCACTGTCGCCGGGGCCGTTGCGGAGGCCAAGAAAGCGGAACCGGCGTTCAATCCAAAGGATATCGTCGGCATCGGGGTCGATACGACCGGCTCGACGCCTCTGCCGGTGGATCGCAACGGCAAGCCCCTGGCGATGCTTGATGCGTTCAAGGCCAATCCAAATGCCCACGCGTGGCTCTGGAAGGATCATACGGGCTACGCCGAGGCCGGCGAGATCACCGAGCTTGCCAAAAAAGAACGGCCGCAGTATCTGGCCAAGTGCGGCGGGACTTATTCCTCCGAGTGGTTCTTCAGCAAGATCCTCCATTGCCTGCGGACGGACCCGAAGGTCTACGACGCCGCGTACACCTGGGTCGAGCATGCGGACTGGTTGCCCGCGGTGCTGACGGGGACCGACCACCCGGACAAGATCCGACGATGCCGCTGTGCAGCGGGGCACAAGGCCATGTTCAACGACTCCTGGGGCGGATACCCGGATGCGGAGTTCCTCTCGCAGATCGATCTCAAGCTGGGCCAATTGCGAAGGACCTTGAGCAATCAGACCTGCGCGGTGGACCAGTCTGCGGGAAAGCTCACGAATGCCTGGGCGGGCAAGCTGGGCCTGCCGGCAGGGATTCCCGTGGCGATGGGCGCCTTCGATGCTCACCTGGGCGCGGTCGGCTCGGGGATCAGGAGCGGCGTGCTGGTCAAGATCATCGGCACGAGCACCTGCGACATGGTGGTGTCGCCGAGCGACGCGAGCCTGCCGGACATTCCGGGCATCTGCGGGATCGTCGATGGCTCGATCCTGCCGGGCTACTACGGCCTGGAGGCCGGCCAGTCGGCCGTGGGCGATATCTTCAACTGGTTCGTGAACTACCTCCAGCCGGGCGGCAAGGACGCCGGCTCCCACGCGGCCCTCACGGAGAAGGCTGCCAAATTGAGACCCGGACAATCCGGATTGCTCGCCCTCGATTGGAACAACGGAAACCGCACGATCCTCGTCGATCAGCGGCTCACGGGCCTCCTCGTGGGCCAGACCCTGCACACGAAACCCGAGGAGATCTATCGGGCCCTGATCGAGGCGACCGCCTTCGGGGCGCTGACGATCATCAATCGCTTCGAGGAGTTCGGTGTGAAGATCTCCGAGATCGTCAATTGCGGCGGCATCGCGGAGAAGAACGCCATGCTCATGCAGATCTACGCCGACGTGACGGGCCGGGAGATGAAGATCAGCCGCTCCGCGCAAACATGTGCGCTGGGCTCGGCCGTCGCGGCGTCGGTCGTCGGCGGCGCATATCCATCTTTCAACAAGGCCCAGACGGCCATGTGCGGGATCAAATCGCAGACGTTCAAGCCGATCCCCGCCAATCACAAGGTCTATCAGAGACTGTACAAGCTTTACAAACGACTGCATGACGGCTTCGGGATCAAGGGCAAGGTCCTGGCCATGGGCGACGTGATGAAGGATTTGCTGGCGATCAAAGAGAAGGCCAATGGGTGAGTGATCGCTCGGCGCGCGACACGGGTTTGCACGGACACACACGAACAGGCAGGGACGGACACGGACAGAGTTGTCCGCGAAGGTTGGTGTCGAGGTGCGCCTGGTGAAGGAGTCGTGACGGACAGCCATGTACGAGAAGCTCAAACAGCGCGTGTATGAGGCGAATCTGGACCTGCAGCGCCAGGGCCTGATCATACTGACCTGGGGCAACGTCAGCGCGATCGACCGCGCCGAGGGGATTATTGCCGTCAAGCCCAGCGGTGTTCGCTACGAGGACATGCGCCCTGAGGACATTGTGATTGTGAACCTCAAGGGCCAGGTCGTGGAAGGGATGATGAAGCCCTCGTCCGACACGGCCACGCACGTCGAGTTGTACAGGAGTTTCGAGGGCGTCGGCGGGGTCTGCCACACGCATTCGATGTACGCGACGATGTGGGCGCAGGCCCGTCGTGCGATCCCGTGTTTCGGCACGACCCATGCGGATGGTTTCTACGGCCCGATCCCTGTGACCGATTCGATGACCGAGGAGGAGATCGCCGGACCCTACGAAGAGAATACCGGCAAGGTCATCGTTCGCCGATTTGCGGGCGTGGACCCGACGCAGATCCCCGCCGTGCTGGTCGCCAATCATGGACCGTTCACTTGGGGCCCCAGCCCTGAGAAGGCGGTCGAGAACGCGGTGGTCCTGGAGCAGGTGGCGAAGATGGCGTTCGGCACGGTCCTTGTGAACCCACAGCAGCAGGGGATCAGCCAGGCTCTTCTGGATCGGCACTACCTCCGCAAGCACGGCAGGGGCGCCTACTACGGCCAAGGGGGTACGCAACTGTGAGGAGACGGACGTGGGCATTATGACATTCGGGGTGGTCGTGGACAATCGGGGTTTCTTCCCGGACATCCTCGCCAAAGAAGGCCGACAGGATATTCTCGATGTGCTCAGGAGGAAGAGCTATGGGGCGGCGGCGCTCTCCGTGGAGCATACGCACTACGGGGCGGTCAATCTCTCGCAGACGGCGGCTCCGATCACCGAGACGTTGACCCGGTACCTGGGCTGGGATGTCTGCCGGCACGGCTGAGCCGTACGATGGCTGCATGGGAAAAATGCGTGGATAAGGCGTACAGTATGGTCGACGAGATTGTGGACAAGCGGTCGAAGTCGTCCCATTCCGCGAAGACGCCTTCCGTGCTGCTGTTTGTGGAGACCTCGCGCGAGTTCGGGCGGGGGCTGCTCCACGGGATCGCCAAGTACTCGCGTCTGCACGGGCCTTGGCGAGTCTATCGGTGGACCGGGGCGCTGGATTCGTCATTGCCGGAATGGAAGCACCTGAAGATCAGCGGCGCGATCGTGCGGGATGTCGGCGTGGTGGAGGGCCTGGCCCATTCGGGGATCCCCGTGGTCTTCGCTCAACACAACAAGGAGAGCTACGCGCCGTTTCCGGCGATCATTACGGACAGCGAGGCGATCGGGCACATGGCGGCGGAGCACTTTCTGGACCGTGGATTCCAGCATTTTGCCTACTGCGGGCTGAACGATTTTGCCTGGTCGCGGGGGCGGGGACATCACTTCGGCCAGCGGCTCGCCCAGGCAGGTTTCGAGATGAGCCTGTATCACCAGCACGCGGCTGAGGGCCGAGCGGCCCGGAACGACAGAAACGAGCAGAACCTGATCGCCGACTGGCTGCGGTCGTTGCCCAAGCCGGTGGCCGTGATGTGCTGCAACGACGACCGGGCCCTGCAGGTGGTTGAGGCGTGCAAGCAGGCGGACTGTGAAGTCCCCGACCAGGTGGCCGTGCTCGGCGTGGACAACGACGTGCTCGTCTGCGATCTGGCGGACCCGCCTATTTCGAGCATCTCGTTGAATACGGAAGGGGCGGGATACGAAGCGGCCAGGCTGCTGGACGGCCTGATGAAGGGCGAGCCGATGGCAGGCCAGGCGATTGGGGTCAGTCCCACGCACATCGTGACCCGGATGTCGACCGATGTGCTGGCCATGAACGATCCGGACGTGTCCGCGGCGTTGCAGTTCATCCGCCGCAATCCGAACCGGCTGATCCAGGTGGACGACGTGGTCGAAGCGACGAACGTGTCCCGGCGTGTCTTGGAGAAGCGGTTCAAGGCGATCCTGAGGCGGTCCGTGCACCAGGAGATTCGCCGGGTCCGCGTCAACAACATCGTTCAATTGCTCATCGGCACGGACATGAACATCACGGAGATCTCGCTGCACACGGGGTTCGACGGCGTCGAGCACATCGCCCGCTACTTCCGCAAGGAGACGGGAATGAGCCTGCGCGACTATCGCAAGCGGCATGCACCAAGATGAAGAAAAGCACAAAATTCGAAGCACGAAATCCGAAACAAGCACGAATGACCAAAACCCAGAATTCAAAACGGATCGTCCGATGCAGCGTCAGCGTTTCTGTCATTTGAATTTCGGTCCTTTGGATTTGTTTCGGATTTCGGATTTTTTCTTCAGAAATGGAGGTTATCACATGCGGAACATCGTGAGATTGGCGGCTACAATTCTCGTTTTGTCGAGCGCGGCCCAGGCGCAGCAGATGGTTCGTTTGTCCGTCAATCCCGGGGTCGTGGTCAACAAGGTTGATGAGAAAATCTACGGGCATTTCCTCGAGCACATCTATCACTCGTGCAACGGCGGACTGTGGGGCGATCTGGTCTGGAACCGCAGCTTCGAGCAGAACCAGTTCGGGCAGTGGACGGTCCAGGGCGACCAGATCGTCCAGGAGGGGATGGGCACGAACATTCGTCTGACCGTCGTCGGCCCCGGTTGGAAGGACTATGAATACACGCTGGAAGCGAAGAAGACCGCGGGCCAGGAGGGCTTTCTGATCCTGTTCCGCGTCCAGGGCGAGAAGGACTTCTACTGGGCCAACCTGGGCGGCTGGGGCAACGAGCGCCACGCGATCGAGCGGGGACTGGCGAACCAGAACCGCTGGGGCATCGTCGGGCCGCAGCCGCGAGGGCGAATCGAGACGGACAAGTGGTACACGATCAAGGTCCGCTGCGAGGGCCCGCACTTCCAGATTTGGCTGGGCGACGAGCGGATCATCGACTTCACGGATGATCAGCGAGCGCATCTGTGGGGCAGCGTCGGCATCGGGACTTGGGCGACTCAGGCTGCGTTTCGCAATTTGAAGGTGACGAGTCTCGACGGCAAGGTCCTGTACGAAGGGCTTCCGCAGAGCCTGACGACGCAGAACGCCGCGATGTTCTGGACGCCGGTCGGCGAAGCCAATGTGTACATCGATCATGAGAATCCCCTCAATTGCAGCGCCTCGCAGAGAATTGTCGTCGATTCCGAGGCAGGTGGCGGACTGCAGCAAGCGGATTTGTGCATCCGGGCCGGCGAGGTGTACGAGGGCTCGATGTGGGTCCGCGGCGCCGCGGCGAAGGGCTTGCTGGTTCAGCTCAAGGACAATGAAGGCAAGAGGACTTCCCAGACGCTTGAAGCGCCGTCGTCGCAGTGGAAGGAGTTCAAGTTCTCGCTCAAGCCGGACTGGTCCAGCGCCAATGCGAAGCTGTGCGTTGGCACGCTAAGCAAGGGCGAGATCTGGATTGACCAAGTGAGCATGATGCCCAAGAGTTGGGCCGAGAAGGGCGGTTTCCGTCCCGATCTGCTGCAAGCGGTCGCGGACCTTCGACCGCCGGTGATTCGCTGGCCGGGCGGGTGCTTCGCGTCGTCGTATCAGTGGAAGCAGGGGATCGGGCCGCAACATAAGCGCCTGCCGCACCCGCGCGAGATCTGGGACGACCTCGATGTTTACAACTACGGCACGGACGAGTTCATCGAGATGTGCCGGCGCGTGGGGGCCGAGCCGCTGATCGTAGTCAATGTCGGCTTCGCGACCTGGAACAACGACTCGGAGACGCACGACTACACGCAGGATGTCCTCGATTGGATCGAGTACTGCAACGGTCCGGCCGACTCCAAGTGGGGCAAGGTCCGCGCCGCCAACGGCCATCGCGAGCCTTATAACGTGAAGTACTGGGAGATCGACAACGAGACCTGGCACACGCCTGCGGCTCAGTATGCCGAGCAGGTCCTGCGGATTGCGCCGTTGATGAAGAAGGCCGACCCCTCGATCAAACTGGCGGCCTGCGGCAGTGGCGGCCTGGGCCGCAACGACCGCAACGGAATGCCGTACAACCGGACGGTGATCGAGCGTTGCGCGGGCGTCCTGGACTACATCAGCATCCACCACTACGAGGATCCCGGCCGATTCGCCCAGGGCCCGAGCCGGTACGAGGCCTTCTTCCGCGAGACCGGCGAGCTGATTGCGAAATCGAGCAACCCGAATCTGAAGATCTACGTCTCCGAGTGGAATGCACAGAGCACGGACTGGCGGACGGGCCTGTATTGCGGCGGCCTGCTCAACGCCTTCGAGCGCTGCGGCGACATCCTGGAGATCGGCGGTCCGGCCCTGTTCCTCCGCCACGTCTCGGCGACCGCCTGGGACAACGCCTTCATCAACTTCGACCAGTCTGCATGGTTTCCGGCCCCGAACTACGTGGTCATGAAGCTTTGGCGCGATCATTACGCCCCCGAGCGGATCGTGGTTTCCGACGAGGCCGGCTCGCTCAACGTCTCGGCCACCCGCCGACCTGCGGATCGTGCGGTCATTGTGAAGGTCGTCAATCCCGGTCGCGAGCAGGTCTCCCTGGAGCTCTCCCTCCCGACGAACGTGTCTTCGGCTGTCGCTCAAGTCGTGGCCCCAGGCAGTCTCGACGCGAGGAACACCCTCGCCGAACCGAATCGGGTGAAGCCCGAGAAGCTCGTTGTCCAAACCGATGGCGCCAAGGCCACGGTCGATCTGCCGGCCCTGTCCGCTGCAGTAGTCACCATCACAACGGCGAAGTAGGAGTGATCCACCAGATCCGGAATCGCCACAACGCGACGATTCGATTCCGGATGGCATTGGCAAGCGGAGCTTGCCGATGGCGGAGCGGGTCGAACGTGGGGTCATTACTCAGTGAATTTTCGTACTTTTCATGAGGCATCATACGGCCCTTGAGAGGGCTTCCAGAAGGGTGTCGGTCTTTTTGTCAAGTCCGAATCGTTTGCCGAACATCGATATGATTCGTCGGCTCCACAGGTGACGCCGAAGACTCGCCCACGCATCCTGGAAACTGGGATGAGCCTTCTGGGGATACCAGGGCAGAATTCTTGCCTTGCCCGACCGGCCATCTTCGAGAGGATCGTGCCGCTGCCGGTAAGGAAAACAAGCGTTCGCATGCGGCCTTGCGAGAGGAGCACCTCGCCGCCCTCGGATCGATGGCCCTTATCCACCGTGAAGTGCTCACAGTCCACGAGCCGACCGACGGTCGCCACCGGCAGCCTGTCCGGCGTGACATTGAAATGGATGCTTTCGAGGGCCTCC
>DCUI01000103.1 GCA_002327785.1 Phycisphaerales bacterium UBA2218 | reverse complement strand
TGATGGTGCCCCATCTCATCCGGATGATGACCGGCCCCGACCATCGCAGCCTCGTTCCGCTCAGCATGGCGGGCGCCGCCGCGTTCATGATCTTTGCGGATACGGCGGCGCGCAGCCTCGCCCACGTCGATATTCCGGTAGGTATTATTACGGCCGTCGTCGGCACTCCGTTCTTCGTCTATCTGATGAGGCGGGGCGGAAAAGAGAGTTGGGGGAAGTGAGGAGAAATGCTATGTTGACGATCCGTAATCTATATTTTCGGCATTCCCATGCATCGGAGGATATCTTGAAAGGCGCGGCCTTCAGCGTATCGGAAGGACGCATCACGACCCTTCTGGGTCCGAACGGTTGCGGCAAGACGACCCTTTTCAAATGTATCACCGGCCTATGGCACCCCCGCCGGGGAAGCATTCTGCTCGGCGACCGGGATCTGTTGAAACTGTCATATGCGGAGCGGGCCGGGCTCATTGCCGTCGTGCCCCAGGAGCACGACCCTCCATTTCCCTATACCGTTGCCGATATTGTGCTGATGGGACGGGCATCCCGCGTGTCGATATTTTCTCTGCCGACGCAAAAAGACCGTCTTGCGGCGGACGAAGCCATCGAGCAGATCGGCATCGGCCGATTACGGGATCGACCCTATACCCGAATCAGCGGCGGCGAAAGACAACTGGTGCTGATTGCACGGGCTATTGCCCAAGAAACGCCGATCCTGATCCTGGACGAGCCGACGTCGCACCTGGATTTCCGAAACCAGATCCTGATATTGACGAAGGTGCGGGATATTGCTCGCCTGAAAGGCTTGACGGTTCTCATGACCCTGCATGATCCTAACGCGGCCATGCAGTTTTCCGACCGGGTCGTCATGATGGAGGATGGTCGAGTGATGGCGCAGGGCGCTCCCGCGGTCGTATTGACGCGGGAAAATCTGCGGCGGATGTACTCCCTTGACGTTTCCGTTATCTCTTATGATGGGACCCATATTATACATCCTCGGGTAATGCGCAATGATCGAACTTGAAGGCCTGACAAAAGTCTATGGAAAGATCCGTGCCGTCAACGATCTGTCCTTTGCGATCGGCGACGGCGAGGTCTTCGGTCTGCTCGGACCCAATGGAGCCGGCAAGACGACGACCATCAAAATGCTGACCGCGCTGAGCCGTCCGGACGCCGGATGCTGCCGAATTCACGGTTTCGATGTCGTGCGGAATGCCGGAGAGATCAAAACGCGGATCGGCGTGGTTCCGCAGGAAAACAACCTCGAACGGGAACTAACGGCGTATGAGAACCTTCTGCTTTACGCCATGCTTCACCGCGTCGAGGACCGGCAGCGCCGGATCGAAGAATACCTGCGGATGGTCGATCTGTGGGACCGGCGGGATTCCGTCGTTTCGGGCTTTTCGGGCGGCATGCAGCGGCGTCTGCTGCTGGCCCGTTCTCTGCTTCCGGCTCCTTCCATCCTGTTTCTGGACGAGCCGTCCATCGGACTTGATCCGCAGATCAGGAGACAGCTCTGGGATATTATCCGAAAGACAAGAATGGACGGAAGGACGGTCGTCATCACCACCCATTACATCGAGGAGGCGGAGGCTTTGTGCGATCGGGTGGGCATCCTGGCGAAAGGAACCTTAATCGCGCTGGACACACCTGATCGACTCAAGCACAGCGTCGGCGAATATATCGTCGAGCATGTCGACGGCGAAGGTCGTCTTGTACAGCGGATCTGCCGGAGCCGCGAAGAGGCGCACGAGGCGGCGAAGCGGGAGCGCAACGGCGTCACCATCCGGAAGACCAATCTGGAAGACGTCTTCATNNCGCATCGAATGAGCCGTTTCGGTTGGTATCCCGTCTTTCTTAAAGAGATGCTGCTCTTTCGCCGGAAGCTTCTCAAACTCGGCTATCTCTTCTCCGCGATGGTCATCCCGATTATCTATCTATTGGCCTTCGGTTTCTGCCTGGGGGGACGCGTGCAGATCACCGGCANNGCCATGAGTTCCATGAACAACTCCTATACCTGGGTCTGCAATTCCCTTAACCTGAGTCGGCTTTACTTCAAGACCTTCCAGGTGCTGGTGCAGGCCCCTGTTCATCCGTCCTCTATCATGGCGGGCGAGGTCCTGGCCGGCGTGGCGAAAGGGCTTTTCGCGGCTTCGCTCATTATCGGCGTCGGATTTGTTTCCTCCCGTGAATTTGCCGTAACATCGATTTTTGCTCTAACCCTGCTGCTCAACTGCTTTCTCTTTGCCAACCTAGGCGTGATTGTGGGTATGCGGGCGAAGTCACACGAGGACACAGCGACTTATTCCAACTTCTTTATTATGCCTATGGCGTTTTTCAGTGGCACGTTTTTCCCGATCGATAAAATTCCGCTTTTGATTAAGACCGTCATTTATGTATTGCCGCTGACCCATACGAATATCCTCATCCGCAAGACGCAGATGGATGCCGAGGGATGGGTTTCGCTGGGGATATTGACGGTCTATGCCGCGGCCTTTTTCGTTTACGGATCGAAACTTATCAAGGGGTACAGTGAATAGAGGATGCGAAGCATGAAAATATTGACGATTATGTGGTCCAGTTATCTGCTGCTTCTAAAGGAGGCCGCGGATGTTCTCGATCTACGGCTGAAGGCTTATTCGACCAAGCAGATCAACCTGGAGCCGGAAGTCCTGAACAATCTGTCCCGGGAGATGCACGATGCGGATTTGATTCTGCTCTACCGGACCAACGATGCATTCTGGGAAGAGGTCGACGCGATTCTGGAGGATGTGCGAGGGCGCATCCCCGTCATTGTCGTCGGCGGCGATCCTTCCCACTGGGTCAAGTCAACGGTCAATCCCGAGATCGTTGCCGCCGTTTATCAGTATATCCTCTTTAACGGCCGCGGGAACATCGTCAACCTGCTGCGTTTTCTGATGCATCATTTCTTTCGGCAGCCCATCGGATACGAAACGCCGAAGGAGGTCCCCTGGCAGGGCATTTATCATCCTGACTTGGCGGAAATGGACGAGGTGTTTTCCGGCACGGAGGCCTACCTGTCCGCCTACCGATCGAAGTTGCCGTTCACCCCTAAAGGTACGGTCGGGCTTCTCTACTCCCGATCCGACTGGGCGACGCACAATCTCGAAATCGAGAAAGGCGTCATCCGGGAGCTGGAGGGTCGTCAGATCGCCGTCATTCCGGTCTTCTTTTATTCCCTGAAGGATGAAAATCTGGGGAATTTGAGCGGCGTTGAGGTGATTGAGACCTTCCTGATGAAAGACGGGAAACCCATCGTGGACGGCATCGTCAAGCTGACCTCGTTCTTTCTCGGCACCTCAAGAGACGGTGACCTCGTCAAGGAAAGAGATGCGGCGTCCGGCACGGCGCTCTTGAAGAGGCTCAATATCCCTCTCGTCAATCCCGTTATTTCCTATTACAAAGATCCGAATCAGTGGCTTGAAGATCCTCAGGGTCTGGGATCGCAGGCGGCCTGGAGCATCGCCATGCCCGAGTTCGAAGGCGTGATCGAACCGATGGTCGTCGGTGCGGCCCGCGGGATTGCCGTGCCGGGCGAGGAGACCTATGAACCGCTGGCGGAGCGCATCGAGCGGCTGGCGGATCGCGTGGCCCGCTGGATTGCGCTCTCGACGAAGCCCAACCGAGACAAGAAGGTGGCCTTCATTCTTCACAACAATCCCTGTGCCTCCGTCGAGGCGACCGTCGGCGGTGGGGCGCATCTGGACAGCCTCGAAAGCGTGGCCGATATCCTGAAGCGGATGGCGGCAGAAGGCTATGACGTAGAGCCTCCGGAAAACGGCAAGGCCTTGATCGACGACATCATGAGCCGCAAGGCCGTTTCGGAATTCCGCTGGACGACCGTTGAGGAGATTGTAGAGAAAGGCGGTGCACTGGATCTCGTAGACCTGGAGACCTATCTTCACTGGTTTCACGAATTGCCGGAGCGCGTGCAGCAAAGAATGAGCGAGGCGTGGGGGCGACCGCCGGGGGAAGAAAAAGACGGCGTCCCGGCGGCGATGGTTTACGACGGTCGAATTTTGATTACCGGCGTGCGATACGGCAATGCCGTGGTCTGCGTCCAGCCCAAGCGGGGCTGCGCGGGTGCGCGCTGCGACGGCCAGGTCTNNAGGTCTGCAAGATTCTCCATGATCCCGATGTTCCGCCTCCGCACCAGTACGTCGCGACCTATAAATGGCTGTCGCGGCAATTCGGCGCGGACGCCATCGTCCACGTGGGCACGCACGGGAACCTCGAATTCCTTCCCGGAAAAGCGACAGGACTTTCCTCCGGATGTTTTCCCGACATCGGCATCGACACTATGCCGCACCTCTACATTTACAATGCGGACAACCCCCCGGAAGGGACCAT
>DCUI01000035.1 GCA_002327785.1 Phycisphaerales bacterium UBA2218 | reverse complement strand
GGTCTTGAGATGGTCATCGGTCTTGTTCTCCTGCCCGCCCCACCGGATCGGACTGGGATTGGTCACGATGATCCACGTGCCGAGTGATTCCTTCGCCTTCGCAGCGGCGGCAACGACCTCCTCAATACTCTTATCCGCCTGTCCGGCGTCGTGCAGCGTGCTGTTGACGTACAATGATCGCATTTCGAGCCCGTGTTTCTTCAGCAGCGGCGCCATCCGCACGATCTGCTCCATCCCTCCCACTCCCGGCTCGAACCCGTCGAGCCCGCTGGCCTTGACCTCCGCCAGACCCGAATCGAGCGAAGCGCCGAAATCCCGGCCCTCCCGCTGGTAGTACACGGCCCACGGGTACTGATTGCACGCCACGTGCAGCTTGCCCGCTCCCGCCCTTGCCAGCGAGGTCATCACCCCAGGCATCGCCGCCAGCCCCGCGGCCAACACCGTATCGCGAAGGAACTCACGTCGAGAAGAACCCTGATGCGCCATAGCCCGACACTCCTCAAAGAAAGACCAAGGGTTTCACATTCCCACCACGCCGATGCCCGGCAATGCCGCCGGTATGCTCCTCCCGGCTGCGATTGCCGAGATCACGTCCGAAAAGCAGAACGGACATCCTACCCGTGAAAGAGACCCACTGTCTGGTCCGGAACAGCGAAGAGAGTGCATGGTCCACACAACCACGTCACTGCGGCTTCTGCAGTGCGTACAGCTTCTTCATCGTGGTCACGTAAAGGACGCCGTTGGCGGCGACCGGCGTGGCGGCTATCGCGCTGTCCAACGGGACCGTGCTGAGGACCTTCTTTTCGCGACCGGCGGCCAGGACCCAGAAATCCCGCCGCTGCGTGCCCACGTACACCTTGCCGTCGGCGACCAGGGTCGAGGCCCAGATCTCTCCTTTCGTCTCATGGGTCCAGCATGTCTCGCCCGTTCCGGCGTCGATACAGTGGACCATCCGCCCGCAATCCGCCACGTAAATAAGTCCGTCGTGAACCGAAGGCGTCGAGCAGCAATGCTCTTTCAGCTCGCAGGACCAGACCAGCGCCGAGTCGGTGACATCGCCCGTCTTCGTGGCGTCGATGCGCTTGAGCCACGCCTGGTTCTTGCCCCACCAGATGTCCCCGCCGTGCGTCACGTACAGGTGGTTCTCGAAGAACACCGGCGTGCTCTTGACGTTGCTCGGGCTCACCTCGCGATTGCGCAGGTACTCGCTGACGTTCTCTTTCGGGGCCGAGGGATCGGGATCAAACCGCCACACCCGCTTGAGCATCTCAACCTTTCCCCCGGACGGTGCGGCCTGTAACGGCTCGAAGGCGTACACCACCCCGTCGCCGCCGCAGAAAAAGACCAGCTTGCGGCCGTTGAAGACGCCCATCGCGGGCGACGACCACGTCGAATGGAAGATCCGCGGGCCGATCCCTTCGTTGTCCCGCGCGAGGAGCCGGCCGGTCTTTTTATCCAGCACGATCAGGCTGGGCCCCTCGGGCCGGCGGATCACGCGGTGGGTGTTGTCCACGCCGTTGCTGGTGTTGACGTACAGGAAATCGCCGTCGATGAGGATCGAGCCGTGGGCGCCGTCGTGCGGCCAGGTCCCCGCCTGGTTCGGGATGTCGAACAGCCAGATGATGTCCGCGTCGATGTCCGTGACCGCGAGCGGCTCGCCGTTGTCGGGGACCATGTGCCGGCCCTCCTCCTGGTACGGGCCGTCGTTGCCGTTGCGCTGGCCCTCGATGTCGAGACAGACCGCCTCGCCGCGATTCGTGATGACGTACACGCGGTCGCCCTCGACCGTCGCGGGCGAGACGATCCCGGCCTTGGGCCAGTCGAGGTACGGGTCGGACCCAAGCTTGGTCACAACCAATTGCCACAGCAGACCGCCGTCTTTCTCATCGAGGCACAGAAGCAGCGAGCGGTCGCCCTTGTGTCGCGGGTCGCGAGGCGGATCATTGTTCGTCCCGAGGAATATCCGCCCCTGCGAGACCACCGGCGTGGCCCAGGTCTCGCTCCCGAGCAAAGCCACCCACTTCACGTTCCGGCCGGTGGCCGGGTCGAAATCCTCGATCAGCCCGGTCTCGCCGGAGACCATATTCCGAGTCCACGCCTGCCCCCATTGCGGCTGATCGCCCGCGTAGCCGGCAGCCACGAGAAGAGCGTTGCAGATCAGGGCTGTCAGAACATGTCGGCGACCTCGTCGCACACATTGCTTCATGATGATCCTTTCTATCCGATGATTGTGATCCCCCGACCTCCGGGACGGCGGCCCAGGCACTTCTACCCACCAATGTTGTCATTGTACCGCAGCTCCCCGACAAACGGTAGCTATTCCTTCCACGGCCGGCCTCGCCGCTCCTACACAATTGCCGAGTGTTCGTTCCCCCCTACCTGGACTGTTTGACCCTTCTATACTCGAGCAGCTCCACGTATTGGCGGAGCTGTCCGGCCATGTCCCGGTTGCCCTGCTCCTGCATGAGTTGGATGTGTTTTCGCACAACGGAGATCGCCTCGTCGTAGCGTTTCTGGAACTCCAGGGCGCGGGCCAGCTTCTGGTAGTGACCGGGATTCCCCGGCTCCAGGGCCAGCGCCTTGGCAAACGCATCGGACGCCTGCTCAAACTCGCCCATCATCGCCAGCGTGTCCCCGAGCCAGTCCCAAGCGACGACGGACCCCGGATTCTCATCCAGCTCGATCCGGAACCACTCCGCCGCCCTGGCGAGCCGCTCTTTGGACTCCGTTGGCCTCTTCATGCGATCCAGAAGGATGCCCAGGTTCATGTACACCGAGGCGACGGCAGTCTGCTTGCCACCGGCTCCCCGTTGGGCCTCGATGGCCTTCTCAAAGGCCTCGACGGCCTGCTGGGACCGGTCCAGCGCCACGTGCATCAGGCCGATCTCATTGTAGGCCTTCAGGGCCATCGACGGATTCAAGCCAACGGCCTCCTCGTACCTCCGGATGCTCGGCTCGTGTCGGCCGGCGACCTGGAGCTGCATCGCTTCCCGGAGGTATTTGCGGGCGAGAATCTCCGTGGCGCTTTGCCGGACTACCGGCGTCAGCATGTGCTCGACCGGCGAGAAGTCATCCGTGAGGACAATCCGGCCGGCCCGCTCCAGAAGGTCGACGATTTCCGAATCGCTCAGGAGCCAAAACTTCAGGTGCTCGTTATAGTCGGAAAGGATCGCTCGGAGATCGATCTGCCGCCTGGTCGCGACGACCACGAACGTATCCCGCAGCGAAGGCAGGCCGATCTCGCTGGTGAGGACGTAGACGTGCGGGAACGTCTGCTGCGCCGTGTTCACAACGGCGCCGAGAAACCGACCGTTGTCGTATGTGTCGATCAGATTGACCATGTACACGCCGTCGTCGGCAAGCAGGCGGATGATCTTGTCGTTGAACTCCTGTGTCACCAATTGGAACGGCACGGAGTAATCGTTGATGGCGTCTTCGTAGATGAAATCGTAGCGCCGTTCGGGTCTGTCCCCGCCGCCCCGCAGAAGCTGGTCTACATAGTTCCTGGCGTCCAGGTTGATCGTCCGGATGGGGGTATTCCGGTCGAGTCCGAACGCCGCCATGGCCGCCTCGGTCACGCCGGGATCGATCTCGACCACCTCCACGTGGCTGCTCGGCCAGGTGGCCTGTAGATACCGGGGGAAGGCGTAGCCGCCACCCCCGATGACCATCATGGACGGGGCCCTTTTGTCCCCGCACAAGCCGTGCGTCACAGCGGCGTAGATCCTCGTGTAAAAGTACTGGAGGTTTGTCGCGTCGCCCATGATCACCTCGCTGTGCATGAGCTTGTCCTGCATGAAGGCACGCCGGTCGGGACGCTTGGAGGTTTGACGCACCGCGATATGGCAGTACGCCGTTTCGTCTTCGTAGATGACGTTTGGGTCGACGGGTTTCCTGAGCAGCGCCGTGGTCCCGGCGTCCTGGGCCCAGTCGGCCGGCGCCATTCCCATCGTGATCAGCCCGCCGAAGACCATCGCCCAGAGGTACATCACCCAGCAACTGGTCCAGTAGAGGATCGCCATGGCCAGCATGGCCGCCCCGATGCCCCAGATGACCGCCACGGTGCCGAAGGTGGAAATCAGGTAGAAGCCGGCCAGGAAGGTCCCCGCGATACTTCCGGCAGCCCCCCAGGCGTATATGTCGCCAATCGTGCGACCGGTCGCCAGACCGCGATCCAGGGCCATTTTGGCGACCACGGGACTGATAGTTCCGAGGAGCGTCGAAGATATGAAGAAGACCAGGAACACGTGAACGAACACATGGGCCGGCCAGTTCAGCCGCCACAGCCACATCCAGTCGCCGACGGCGTTGTTCACGACGATGATGCCGACGCAGGCGGCCGAGGCAAGTCCGAACAGGACAGCCAGGGCCCGTCGGGCGTGGTGACGATCCGCGATCCGTCCGCCGAGATAGTTGCCCGCCGCGATGCCCGCCAGCACGACGCCGATGATGGAGGTCCAGGTGTACAGCGACGACCCGAGATCACGAGCGACCAGCCGGGAGGCGACCAGTTCCAGGATCATGATACAGCCACTGGAGAAGAACACGGTCGCGCTCGGCACGAGCATCCGCACCAATTCCTTGGATTTGCCCATGAGTATAGCATTCCTAAACAATGCGAGTCAGAGAGGAGTATAGCGGGGATTTCGAATGCGGACAAGCAGATGAGAGACCCCGACGGGCGATATCGCGCCCGCCGGGGTGGGACAATCAGTAGTCCATGTACCGCACGCCGTCCGGGTCGGAGCCGGGCCAGTCCAGGCACATGGTTTTCGTGGCCGGCTGGTAGATCCATCCGTACTTGCCTGTGGCCTTGGTGGGAAACGGTTCGCCGTTGCCGATCATGAGAATCGTATCCAGATGGTTGTATGGGTTTTCGGGCATCCTTCGCAGCCAGGCGTCGTCGTAGACGATCTGCCGGACAAAGCAGATGGCGTCCAGATCGCCGCTGGGAGTACCGCCCGTGTATCCGGGTAAGACCCCTGCGTGCCTGGCGGCGTACAACTCGATCGCCCCCCGGAGCAACCGCAGGTTGTCCTTGGCCGCAGCTTCCTTCGCTTCCATCGTTTCACTCTGGAAATAGGGTATTGCCAGCGCCGCCAGGATTCCAATGATGGCGGCGACAATCACCAATTCGGTGAGGGAGAATGCACTTCTCATTCTCTGCTGCCTCGGCCAATCTCGTGATGCGGATACTCCCTTGCACTCAGGACATAGGAAGATATCGGCCGGCCATTACGCTCCCTTGACTTGCGATTCGACTTATCGGACTCATTCTGCCACAACTCGTGGAACCGACCGCCTCCGGGTTATGATTCGCCTTTTCTCGGGAATCGGCCACGACCGTGTCGCGGGCGTCATCCACGGTGGTCCAGATCGGGCGGACCTCACCATAGCACTGGTGCAGAACGTAGCGGGCGCCCCAGCCCCCGTAGGAGGGGCGGACGGCGCTGCTTCGAATTAGAACTCCTCCGCCGCAATACCCGTCTCAGTCCGCCCCAGAATCACGAATGCGCCAAATAGCAGCGAGATTTGCAGTCTCCTGTGTCGAGAGCGAGGCGCCATTCTGACCTCCTTTCTGCATTTCCGCCAGTAGATCCTGCCGCATTTACGTCGAAGGTCGTACCTCACCGCATCGGTCGCAGCAATGCCAATTTGTCAAAACCTTTGCGAGCGGCGGCTGTATTTGGTATGGTCGCTGGAAGAGCTCGCTGAGGCGCGTCCACGGGGCGCGATGACCTGAATTGCTGTGAATTGGGAAGGTTACGACAGTTGGCCGACCGGCAGAAACAAACAGGTGAGCCCCTCTGGTACAAGGACGCCATCATCTACGAACTGCACATCAAGTCCTTCTTCGACAGCAACGGCGACGGGATCGGCGATCTCGGAGGCGTAATCCACAAGATGGACTACCTCCAGGAGTTGGGTGTGACGGCCCTGTGGCTGCTGCCTTTCTACCCTTCGCCCCTGCTCGACGACGGGTACGACATCGCCGACTACCGTCGCGTCAATCCGGATTACGGCACGCTGGCCGACTTCAAGCGGCTTCTCCGCGAGGCCCACAAACGGGGCATCCGCGTGATCATCGAGCTCGTCATCAACCACACATCGAACCAGCACGCATGGTTCCAGCGATCCAGGCGATCCGAGCCGGGCTCGACCACACGCGACTTCTACGTCTGGAGCGATACGACGGACAAATACCGCGACGCTCGAATCATCTTCACGGACTCCGAGACCTCCAACTGGGCCTGGGACCCGGTCGCCCAAGCCTACTACTGGCACCGGTTCTACGGCCATCAGCCCGACTTGAACTACGATACGCCGCAAGTCCGCCGCGAGATCTTCCGCGTGTTGGACTACTGGTTCAACCTGGGCGTCGACGGCATGCGCCTCGATGCGGTGCCTTATCTGTTCGAGCGGGAAGGCACCAACTGTGAGAACCTGCCCGAGACCCACGCTTTTCTCAGGGAACTGCGGACCCACGTGGACAAGAGGTTCAAGGATCGGATGCTCCTGGCCGAGGCAAACCAGTGGCCGGAAGATGCCGCCGCCTACTTCGGCCAAGGTGATGAGTGCCACATGGCGTTCCACTTTCCCATCATGCCGCGACTGTTCATGGCCCTGCGAATGGAGGACCGCTTTCCGATCATCGACATCGTCGACCAGAGCCTCAACATTCCGGCCAACTGCCAGTGGGGCATGTTCCTGCGCAATCACGATGAGCTGACGCTGGAGATGGTCACAGACGAGGAGCGGGATTACATGTACAAAGCCTACGCCCAGGACCCACGAGCCCGCATCAACGTCGGGATTCGCCGGCGTCTGGCCCCCCTCCTGGACAGCAGCCGCCGGCGGATCGAGCTGCTCAACAGCCTGTTGCTGTCGCTGCCTGGGACCCCGATTCTGTACTATGGCGATGAGATCGGCATGGGCGACAACTACCACCTCGGCGACCGCGACGGCGTCCGAACGCCCATGCAATGGTCCGCCGACATGAACGCAGGGTTCTCCAAGGCCAATCCTCAGCAGCTCTACCTGCCCGTCATTATCGACCCGGAATACCACTTCACGACGATCAACGTGGAGAACCAGAGCCGCAATCTCTCCTCGTTGCTGTGGTTCATGCGACGGATCATCTCCATGCGAAAGCGGTTCAAGGCATTCGGACGCGGCAACATGCAATTCCTGCAATCGGACAACGGCAAGGTGCTCACGTTCCTCAGGATGCACGGCGACGAGCACATCCTGGTTGTCGCCAACCTGTCGCGGTACTGCCAGGCGGTGAACATCCGGATGCCCGCCCACAAAGGTTTTTGGGTGAAGGAGATCTTCAGCGACAACGACTTTCCGCGTGTCACCGAGGCCTCGTATCCCGTGACGCTGACGCCGCATGCCTTCTATTGGTTCACGTTACAACAGCCCGTCGAGCCGGTCCGCATCGAGACGGACCGCGGCATGGACATCCAGACCGATGCGACATGGGACGAGATCCTCGATAGCGAGGCCGTGCCGCAACTCCTCACCGCGACGCAGGCGTACCTCGGGCGTGCGCGGTGGTTCGGCGGCAAGCTCCCCCGCAAGGTGGGCATCGTGGATCACCTGATCGTCCCGACACGTCACGAGCCCGTGCATCTCCTCCTGCTGGAGACCACCGACAACAATGGAGACAAGGGCAGCTATATCGTACCCCTCGGCTTCGCCGCCGAGGACCGGCAGACCAGGATCCGGCAGGAATCGCCGGAGACGATTATCGCACAACTGCGGCTCACAAAGCGGGAGGGCATCCTCTACGATGCGGCGGCCGCCGAAGACCTGCACCAGGCCTTGCTGGAAATCATCTCACGAGGGCGGAGCCGAAAGATGAACGGAGGCCACCTCGTCGTTCGGCGCGGGGACCGCTTCGCCACGATCCTCGCGGGCAGACCGCTGCCCCTGGCATCCCATGTCCTGAAAACCGAGCGGTCCAACACGTCCGTCATCTGCCAGGACACCTTCTTCCTGAAGCTCTACCGCTACGTCGAGGCGGGGATGAACCCGGATTCCGAGTTGTTGTGCCATCTGACGGACGAGACGGGCTTCCCGAATGCTCCCGCATACGCCGGTTCCATCGAATGGCGGCGCGCGCGCGGCGGCGCCGTGAGCCTGGCCCTGCTGCTGCAGTTCGTGCCGCACCCGGGGGATGCGTGGTCCTTCACACTGGATAATCTCGATCGTTCGTATGGTCATGCACTGGCCCTCCGGGGCAAACTGGACGCGCCGCCGCCGGTGCCGAACACCATCGCACCGATCGAGCCCGACGCCATATCTTCCATGGTGCGGGATTTTATCGGATCTGTGTATGCGGAAATGGTCGGCCTGCTCGGGCGGCGAACCGGAGAATTGCACCTGGCCCTGGCGTCTCTTTCCCAGAGTCGCGACGTCGCGCCGGAGCCTTTTTCCCTGCTCTACCAGAAATCGCTGTACCAATCGATTCGGGGATTGGTGCTCAAGGTGTTCGGCGAGGTGGAGAGCAATCTCAAGACTCTCGATCCGGCGACCGCCGAGTGCCTCTGCGGAGTCCTCGCAGGCAAGAAGACAATCCTGAGCCGATTGACCCCAATCATCGAGAAGAAGATCGCGGCCGTGAAGATTCGCACACACGGCAATTACCATCTTGGCCGGGTCCTTTACACGGGCAAGGATTTTGTTATTATTGATTTCGAAGGTGAGCCGACGCGTCCCATGACGGAGCGACGGCTGAAACAGCCGGCCTTGCGTGACGTGGCCGGGATGATTCGCTCGTTTCACTATGCGGCCTGCGGCAACCTCATCCTCCGGGCCGCCAAGTTAGGAGCCGACATCGACTACCTGAGCCATTGGGCCGACTTGTGGTACCATTACGTCAGCGGGATATTCCTGCACGCGTATTTCAAAACCGTGGCCGACAGCCCGGTGACTCCGAAGGACACCGGGGAGCGCATGACGTTGCTTCAGGTGTTCCTGCTGGAAAAGGCGGTCTACGAGCTGGGCTATGAATGGAACAATCGCCCGGACTGGTTGAGGATACCTGTCCGAGGCATCGAACAGATGTTGAGAATGTGAAGCGTGAAGCGTGAAGTGGATGTTTGCGCTTCACGGGGCCCGCTTCACGATACTGCATGGAGGTTACATGAAGGATCAGAACCGGGTGTTGACGGAGTTCAGCCTGCTGACGGATCATGACATTTACCTGTACAAGGAGGGCAACCACTTCCGCCTGTACGACAAGCTCGGAGCCCACCTCGTCGAAAAGGACGGTGTGCGCGGGGTGCTGTTCGCCGTCTGGGCGCCCAACGCCGCAAACGTCTCCGTCGTCGGCGACTTCAACCAATGGGACCCACAGACGCACCCGCTCGCGGCGAGATGGGATCACTCCGGAATCTGGGAGGGCTTCATCCCGAACGTCGGAAAAGGCACCCTGTACAAATACCACATCGTCTCGAATCACAACCACTACCGCGTCAACAAGGGCGATCCATTCGCCTTTTTCTGGGAGATGCCGCCCCGGACCGCTTCGATGGTCTGGGACCTTGAGTATCACTGGGGCGATGATGCCTGGCGACAGAAGCAGGCCGAGCATAACTCGCTGAACGCCCCGCTAAGCATTTACGAGGTCCACCTGGGCTCCTGGCGGCGGGACCCCGGCAACCCGGGAAGGCTGCTCAGCTACAACGAGATCGCCCAGCCGCTGGCCGAGTACGTCAAGGACATGGGATTCACGCACGTCGAGTTTCTTCCCGTCATGGAGCACCCGTTCTATCCGTCCTGGGGTTATCAGACGCTGGGCTACTTCGCGCCGACAAGCCGCTACGGCTCTCCGCAGGACCTGATGCACCTCATCGACCATCTCCACCGCAACGAAATCGGCGTGATCCTCGACTGGGTCCCGTCCCATTTCCCGACGGACGAGTATGGCCTGGGCTACTTCGACGGCACGCATCTCTACGAGCACTGCGACCCCCGGCTGGGCTTTCACCCGGATTGGAAGAGCGCCGTGTTCAACTACGGCCGGCACGAGGTCCGGTCCTATCTCATCAGCAGCGCCATGTTCTGGCTGGACAAGTATCACGCGGACGCTCTGCGGGTCGACGCCGTCGCGTCGATGCTCTACCTGGACTACTCCCGCAAGGAAGGCGAATGGATTCCCAACCCATACGGCGGCCGGGAGAACATCGAAGCCATCAATTTCCTGCGCCGTTTCAATGAGATGGTCTACAGAGATTTCCCGCACATCCAGTCGATCGCAGAGGAATCGACGGCCTGGCCCATGGTGACCAAGCCCGTCGAGACCGGGGGCCTGGGCTTCGGAATGAAGTGGAACATGGGCTGGATGC
>DCUI01000226.1 GCA_002327785.1 Phycisphaerales bacterium UBA2218 | reverse complement strand
TTCCGGGTCGCTGCTGGCCGCTCTTGCCACGGCTGCTTCCGCAGCAGCGGGCGGAATGTCAACAGCGAACAGGCGACAGAGGCCTTTGTGCTCGATCAATCAGAGAACGGTCTGTAATCCGAGATGTGAAACCCGTTGGAAGGAGCCGCCATGACGACAGCCCGAGAGCGATTTCTCAAGGTCTTCCGCGGAAAAATCCCCGACAGAGGGCCGGTCACGCTGTTCGTTGCGGATCAGGGGCATTTCATCAACCAGGTTTACCCTGACGTGGATCCCTGGGATTTCGAGGCGATCCAATTGAAGGTACTGGAGATCCCGAAGCCATTGGGCGTGGACGTTTTCGTGAGACAACTCTACGGCCTGAACGATCCTTTGTCGATCCACACCGGCGGGCTCAACGTTTCCCGCCAGACCGAGACGTGGGAGGTGCACACCCAGGAGCAGCGACGGGGCAGCACCGTCGTCCAGACATCCGAAATCAGGACCCCGGGCGGGGCGCCAGCCTCATCAACTGTTTGGTTGCGGCCGAAGGCCGCGCTGCGAAATATCCGTGGGAAGTTCCGGAAAGGCCATGCTGTCGATTGGGGTCGCGGCGTCAGCGTCCAAGAGACGCAATTCTTCTCCGCCGGCACTGAGCTTGAAGCTCGCGTGCAACCCCGGAGCCTCGGTGTCTCCGTCCGCCCAGATCAGCAGATAGCCGCCGGGAGCAATGGTCGTCAGGGTCGGATCGGTCGTGGGGATCCGCCACTTGGCGGGCTTCTCCGGATCGTCCGTCAGGTACAGACCGCCCGCATCGACGGACACGCTTCCATGGTTGTAGATCTCGATCCAATCATCATACTGACCCTGTGGATCGGCTTTCGTCGAGCTATTGGACGCCATCACCTCGTTGATGATGAGTGAGATAGGCGAACCTTCCTGAGCCGGAACACAAATCGCAATCATCAGGACCAAACAGTTCGCGAGTACGAGACTTCTTCCCATCATTTTGCCCACGGTCGGCACCCTCTCTTTGATCGTCGCACCATGTTTACTCATAAAACACTCAAGAATTGTGCCGACGCGGCGTTTCCGATCACACCGATCGAGATACGACCGCGCCGGCAACACCCGTGGAGGCAAATTCACGCCTTACATGACCATGGTAATTGGCTGACTTTCACTTCGCCTTGACGTCGTAGCAGAACAATGCATCCTGATCGCGGATGTACAGTCTTCCGTTGGCAACGACCGGGTGCGCCCAGGCCGGCAACCTGGTACGATCAGGCTGTTCGAAGCGACCCCGCTCGACATATTGCTGCGGATTCGGCTCAATCAGGAGCACGGTCCCGTCCTCCATGCGATAGTAAAGTCGGCCGTCCGCCAGGGCCAGCGAACCCTTTGCCCGACGACCTACTACGGTTCGCTGATCCCACATGACTTTGCCGGTCTTGAATTCAAGACAGACGAGTGCGCCGCCCTCATTGCCGCCGCTGGCGCCGTAGAGATAGCCGTCGACGAGGATCATGCCGCCGTGGTGGTTCTGCATGTCCGTGGTGGCATAGACTTCCTCGGCCTGGACAGCGCCATTCGCATCCTTGCTCAGCTTGACCAACCCGGCTCCTGCGCCATAGGCGGAGGAAGCGAATACCATACCGTCATGGAACAGCGGCGTCGAACAATTGATGCTCATGCGATTGGCGGGTTTGTCATACCGCCAGAGGAACTTGCCGTCCGATGCCGCGACTCCGATCAGTGCCCTTGCAGTCATTTGCACATACTGACGCTGCCCGTCGAAGTCGATGGCGATCGGCGAGGCGTAGGCCGCTCCACCACCTCCGAGACCTCCGAAACCGCCAGGACCCCCTCGACCGCCTTGGCCACCGCCGGGAAAACCGCCAAAGCCGCCGGCCCCTGAACCAACGGCCATCGGGTTCGTCATGCCCCCCTCAAACCCCTGATCCGGCTGCCAGACATTGCCGCTCGAATCCGTGAATGCCGCAGCCGAACCGGCCTTGATCCGGACGGTTGTTGCAGCGGACGCCGTACCCTCTGTCTGTGGAATGATCTCAATCGCCTTAATGGCCGGGTTCTCGACCTTGGGCGTGAAGACAACTCGGAATTCTCCATTGGTCACTTCCACGGGCACGGTTTCGATATAGGCGCGATTAGGACCGCCGGCCTTGACCCAAACGTCAAAGTCCTTGACTTCCTTCCCCTGGACATTGAAGGAAAAGACGCGCTGGCCCGGGCCGGTGATGCCCTGGTACGTCTCCGCAAAGTAGAGCTTCGCGACGTACTTGCCGTTGGGGATTTTGCAGGAGAAAGCAGTCATCGAAAAATGCTCGCTTGAAAACAGGCCCGGATCCTTGGTTCCGGTGACCCCCGCAGCCGAACCACCGCCGGCTCCGCCGGAACCACCTCGACCACCGCCGGGGCCGCCGGCATTACCCTGGCCACCGGGGCCGCCTCGACCGTCGCCAGGGCCAGCCGGTGCTTCGGAAACACCGGCCGGACTGTCGGGCATCTTGGCCTTCCAGATCGTCTCGCCGGTCAGCTTGTTCAAGACCACCAGGATGGCATCGGCACCGCCGGGGGTAACGATTACTTTGTCGCCATCAATGAGGGGCGATTCGCGGTAACTCCACATGGGTACGCGCCCGCCGAAATCCTCTGTCAGGCTGCGCTGCCAGACGATCTTGCCGTCATTGACCTGCAGACAAGCCACGTTGCCCCCCAATCCCTCGACATAGAGGCGTTCGCCATCGACCGTCGGCGTGCATCCCGGCCCCTCTCTGCCCTGGGATGCCCGCTGCCGAAAGGCCGTCCCAAGGGGCGTTACCCAGATTTCACTTCCGTCCTTCTCGGACAGGGCCCAGACGACTTCCTCCTCGCCGCGATTGCTCATGACGAAAACCCGCCCGGCGGCAATGGCCGGACCGCCGTCACCCCCGCCGAGTTTGTTTATTCTCCAGGCAAGCGGGGGACCATTCTCAGGCCATTGCTTGAGGAGGCCTGTGTCTGCGGACTTGCCATCGCGATTGGGACCCTGCCACTGCGGCCAATCCGCGGCCGGACTGCTGCAAGCCGTCACGATCACAACGATGGCTGTTAACGCTGCCTTCGCCTTCATTTCTTGCTCCTTTTCTATCGCTGTAGCTATTCCTGTGTATCGGAGTTCTTTCGGGTCACTACTGGGACCCCGTCTTCAACCACTTCAAACTACCGGATCTGACTCGCGATGTCTTTTCTGCGTCCGTGTTGCGCTTACCCAGTGGATTCGCCTGGTCGCACGGGTCTTCTTGTACATCAGGGTACCGGCTTGTGTGGGAATTCCTGTCAATCGTGTTCATCCGCATGTTCAAACATAGTGAGTATTCGTTCGAGGGCATCGTAGGGCGCCGTCCCGATGTTCACCGTGAAGGCATCGTCGCGGTTGGGGAGGGTAGACACGTTGCCGCCCGCGAAAAGGATGTTGCAGGCCTCCCGCTGGTGGCTCGTGCGGGTCTTCACCTGAAAAGCCGCCAACGAGGAGTGTGCGAGGAACTGCACGTCGGCCACCAGCGCGGCGATCGGTTGGCCCTTGCTGTTACGGCCCAGATTGCTTAGCCGAATGTGGAAGCTCTGCGGCTTGCCCGTCAGCAAAGCCACCGAGGCATGGCGATAGTAGTAATCGCTCTGGGCCTGCGCCGACCCTACTCGGGCCAGTTGCTCCTTGGCTTCCGACGGTTGATCGGCGCCGGGGCAGAACAACACCAGCGGCTGGCGGGACAGGTAGTCCTTCAACAGCAGTCCCAATCCGACCGGTGCGCCGTCTTCGAGCGACAGCAGGCTGGTGACGTCTCCAGTGACGGTGTAGAAATTGGAGCCCGTGACTGGTCGGCCCGCCGGCCCGAATGGAATCGAGTCGTCAAAGTCGTGGGCGTAAAGATGAATCGCCACGCCCACCTGGCGGAGGTTCGCGGCGCAGGCGATCCGGCGGGCTCGGTGCCGGGCCTCGGTCAGAGCGGGCGAGAGGATCGCCAGCAGCAAGGCCAGGATGGCAACCACCACCAGCAACTCGATCAGGGTGAAGCCGCTCTTGGCGGTTCGAATCTCACTTGTCTCTTGTCGATTCATCAATCCGACACCACAAGTCAATCAGTGCGTTCACTCCTGGATCAGCGGCAACGACTCAGCCAGGCGGACGTTGTCCAGATCCCAGAATCCGCCCGCTTCACCAACTGACCGCAAGGCGATCCCGATAGGCTTTCCGGCCCAGACGATGTCAGCCTGCACCGGTGGCAGGTACACCGAGAAGTCCTGCAACCGCCTTGAAAACAGACCCGCCGGCTCGATCGTTTGCGACACGATATCCACCGGGACATTGTTATCCAAGTAGTAGAGGGCCAATACGAGCGTGTCGGCCGGCGGTTCTGCCGAGGGCGGGTATCGGCTCGATGTGCCGACCGCCGCCGTCAGCCGATAACTGCAACCTTCCCGGTACACCGCCACCAGGTCCTGCTCCAGACCGTTGCCTGTGGCCGAGGCCAGGAACGCCAGTTGGGTCCCGTCCGCATTGGCCATGTGGTCCCAACTGTCCGCCGGCGTATTGGCAAAGATGCCGGTATTCGTGCTCCCCAGGGTGTCCAGGTCGAGCTCCCGCCAGCCATCCATGTAGGGCAGGACTGGAAAACCGGTCAGATCGATGGCCGGAGACTCAAAAGAGGGGTTCACAATCGCGTCCAATTCAGACATCAACTCGATCAGACGGACGTTGTCGAGGTCCCAGAATCCGCCGGCGGTCCCCGTGGCCCGGATCGCCACGCCGATGGTCTTGCCCGCCCAAGCGTCGCCGGGCCGCACGGTTGCCAGCACTGCCGTGTAGTCCTGCAATCGGGTCGAGGATTGCCCCTTCGCCCCAATCGTCAGGCATACGATGTCCATGGGTTGATTGACATCGAGATAGTAAAGGACCAGATCGATTGTATCCACCGGCCTGACATCCGAGGGTGGGAACTGCGCGGAGACGCCGACCGCCACGGTCAGCCGGTATTCACAACCAGCCCTGTAGATCGCCGCCAAGTCCTGCTCCAGGGCATTGCCCCGCTGGGATCCCAGGAAAGCCAGTTGAGCACCGTCGGCGTTGGCTACGTGATCCTCGCTGCCCGTCGCCGTATTGGCGAAGACACCCGTATTCTGAGATCCCGCGTCGAGGTCCGGCTCGATCCAGTCATCAATGGCAGGCCAGGCCGGAAAGGCGTTCGGATCGATCGTCGGGGCTTCAAAGGAAGCATTCTTGATCGTAATGTTGGCCGCAACGTCTGACGCTCTCACGGCCGCATTGCAGACCGTCAACACACTCAAACAGACAATATAACGTAGCATCCCGTTCCTCCTTTCGATGGCTTGTAGCCACACCGTGCTTACTCCCAACACACTCAAGAAATGTGCCGACACGGCGTATCCGATTATGCCAGACGATCTTGCCGTCTTCGGCCTGCAGACACGCCACGCTGCCGCCCATGCCCTCGACGTAGAGGCGCTCGCCGTCGATGGTCGGCGTACATCCCGGCCCCTCCTTCGACTGCGATGTTCACTGGGCAAACGCCGGGCCGAGGCGGGTTACCCAGAGTTCCTTGCCCTCGATTTCGGACAGGGCCCAGACGACCTCCTCCTCGCCGCGATGGCTCATGCCGTAAATATACTACACTGCGTTTCACTTCCGCTGCCCAATGCAGAACAGATGCCTCACACCTCTTATGTAGATCCTGTCGCCAACAAAGGCCGGTGTCGCGTAGGCATCTTCCCCTATTGTGGAAGTCCCAAGCCGTTCGAACGTGTCGCCCATCCTGAAGATCTGCATGGTCCCGGAAAGGTCGATGATATAGACGCGATCGTTCACCAGGATGGGAGAGCTGTAGAAACCGTTGTCAAACTCCTGCTCCCACAGCCGCTTTCCCGTCTTCCCATCGAGACAACTGACGACTCCAAACCCTGTTGGCACAATCAAGTAATCGTCGTTGGCAAGAAGGCTGGCCGCATCGGGTAGGGCCTCGTCCCACTGCCAGAGAATCTTCGGTTCCGAACCGTGAGTGCCGACATCAATAGCTGAGGCAACCGCACCGTCATTGGCGACAAACACGACGCCATCCGCATAGGCCGCTGACGGAGCGACTTCCCCGGCAAGACACTCCACATGCCAGAGACGCTTTCCATTCCTCGGATCGTAACTATCAACGGCTTTGCAGTTGGTCAGGATCAGTTCGATCCTCCCTTTGTTGTCAACGAGGATGGGAGACGACCACGAAACGGCGCCTCGTGTGACTTGCCAGGCAGGATTGCCCGACGCCAGATCAAATGCCAGCAGTCGTGAATCCTCTGTCTGATCGTATTGGACGAACAGCAGACTCCCATGACCTATCAGAGAGGAAGCATGACCGTAGTGGTTCTTCGGAATCCCCAGATGTCTGGCCCAGATTCGCTCCCCCGTCATATTCACACACACGAGCTCGCCGGTTCCAAAGACAGCCGCGACATATCGACCGTTCGTTGTCGCAGTGGGCGCTGCGAATCCGGTTTCGTCCAGCACATCGGGCAACTTGCCGTCAGGAGGAGATCCGGGAATGCCATGCACATCGTGCTGCCAGAGCAACTTGCCCGTGTCTGTGTCAAAGCAATAGACCTGGCGCGTTGCATCGTCAGCACCGGTCAGGAAGAGCCGATTCCCCCAGATTACGGGGGAACTCATACCGTGCTTGGGTATCTTGGCATTCCAGAGAACATTCCTGCCGTCTTCTGCACTCCAGTTCAATGGCGGATTTGCGTAAGCGGCGTGTCCGGTGGCGCCCGGGCCCCGGAAACCGGTCCAGTTCCTTAGAATGTCCTGCGAAGAAGTTGGGTTTCTTGCGATGTTCGGATCGGTGAGTTGATCGGCTGCGATTTCAGCGCCGGCCTGAAGGACAAGTGACATCAACACCAGTCCCATGCCGTGGGCAATGACCCGTCTTCTGGCCCGGACCTTCAAAGCAGGCGTCATAGATACAATCTTTCATTCAGCGATTTTGACGCACTTCATCTGGTTGTGGTCTCGGATCAGGAGCTTGCCGTCGGAAAGTGCCAAAGGCGCCCAGTTCTGAGTTGAACCCCCGATCTGCCGAGCGATCCCTTCGCTGTCTGTGCCTGCTTCTCCCAGTAGTTCGGCTGAGGCAAGCGGCTTGAACTGCGACGGATCAGGCTCAATGAGATACAACGACTTGGCTCCGTCGGTGGCCAGAATCAGGCCGTCGACCAGAATCATGCTGCCCTTGTTGAAGTCCGGTGAGCGTTTTGTCTTCCACAGGATCTGGCCATCCATCCCCATACATACCAGGCCGTCCCGCCGGTTATTGGTTCCGTACTGAGCGTAGAAATGGCCGTTATGCAGTATGGGCGGTTTTGTGTGATCACCGAATTCCTCCGTGGTAAAGAGTTCGGTCGTGCCGTAGCTGCCGTCTGGCTTCTTCTCGACCTTGATCATCGTGGCGCCGAGTTCGTATCCCCCAACAACAAGCACCTTGTTGTCACCGGCACCCACAGCACTCGGCACCGAAATGTGACAATTCCACTTGTCATACTGCCAGAGGATCTTTCCCGTAAGGGGTTCTATTCCCACAACGCTGCCCAGAGTTCGTGGCAATCCTGGGTTTCCAAAAGGATTCGTAGACGAAATGACCATGACAACATGGTCTGTTCCGTCTATTCTTGCGACGGAAGGACTGGCATAGGATTCATTGCCGAGATTGGGCGTTTTCCATTTCACGTTACCTGTGAGTTTGTCATAGGCCACGACGCCGGCCTCAGGAGCCTGCGAGGCAACGATAAGCAAATCGCCGTAAACCAAGGGGCACTGCGTAATGGCCCAGATGGGAAAACTGCCGGGTTCGCGTGATCTGAATCCACCTGACGTGCCGCTTGCAGGTTTGCCGCCGAAGTCCGTCCACACGTTCTTGTTCCAGACGGGCTTGTGGGTGTTGATATCGATGCAATACAGGTCCCCGTTGTGGCCGCACGAATAGATATGGTTGCCGTCAACGGTCGGCACGCTGCGCGAGCCGGGGAACATCACAGATCCGGGAGCGTCATAAGCACACTTCCAGAGTTCGTTGCCGTTGGAGAGATCGAAGCACCGAAGGCTCTCGCCCACCTTATCATCCCGGTCGAGCAGATAGACCTTGCCTTCTTTGATGACGGGTCCGCCATAGCCTCTGCCAACACGAACAGTCCATAGCACCTCCGGCCCTTTTTCAGGCCAGGAGCGCAAGAGTCCTTTCTCCGGTGAAGTTGAGTTTCTGGCCGG
>DCUI01000150.1 GCA_002327785.1 Phycisphaerales bacterium UBA2218 | reverse complement strand
GCCCGCGGTCGAGCGTCCGGCCGAAGCCGGTCTCTTCCGATTGGATCACCGTCGTGACGTACTCGGCGCGCTCGCGAATCTCAGGGAAGGCGTCGCCCAGGCACTCCGCGACCACCGGGACCAGCTTGTACAGGAAGGGCTCGTGCAGATCGAGCTCGCGTCCGAACCTCGCCGCCCGGCGGAGGATGCGGCGGATCACGTAGCCGCGACCGTCATTCGAGGGCGTCGCCCCGTCGGTGATGGCGAAGACGAGCGTCCGGCTGTGGTCTGCGATGACGCGGAACGCATTGTCGGTCTTGTTGCCGAGCTGCGAGGTGTACTTGTGGCCGCTCAGCTTGGCGGTCGCCTCGATGATCGGCATGAACAGGTCGGTGTCGTAGTTGCTCTCTTTGTTCTGGAGGACGCGGACCACTCGTTCGAGCCCCGCGCCGGTATCGATGTACCTGGCCGAGAGCGGTACGAGGTTGCCCGAAGGCTGGCGGTTGTACTGGATGAACACGAGGTTCCACAGCTCGATGTACCGCGCGCAGTCGCCATTGACCTGGCACGTGTGGCCGGGGACGCCTTTCTTATCGCAGCGGTCGGGGCCCAGGTCGATATGAATCTCGCTGCACGGCCCGCACGGGCCGGTCTCGCCCATCTCCCAGAAGTTTTCCTTCTTGCCGAAGGCCACGACCCGCTCGGCGGGGATCGGCGTCAGCTTCGTCCACAGTCCGGCGGCCTCGTCGTCGCGAGGCAGGCCGTCCTTCTCATCGCCGACAAAGACCGTCGCCCAAAGCTGATCGGGATTGATGCCCCAGACCTTCGTGAGCAGCTCCCAAGCCCAGGAGATCGACTCGGCCTTGAAGTAGTCGTTGAACGACCAGTTGCCGAGCATCTCGAANNAGGTCGTTGTGCTTGCCGCTGACGCGGAGGCACTTTTGGCTGTTGACCGCCCGCTTGCACTCCGAGGTCCGCAGTCCGAGAAAAATATCCTTGAACTGGTTCATACCGGCGTTGGCGAAGAGCAGTGTTTCGTCGCCGTGCGGCACGATGGGGGAACTGGGCACGAAGGTGTGTTCTTTCTCCAGAAAGAAATCGATAAAACTCTGACGAATCGCGCGAGCGGTCAACACAATGTTTGTACCTCTTGTCTGTTTCTCTTGAGACTTCTGCTACTTCACAACGATTGGCTGCACCCAGGCGGATTCATACTCATCGGGGACGTGCGACTTTTCATTCCTGCGCGACGAGATGACCTTGGCTCGCACGTACAGTTCATTGCCTTTGAGTGTGTAACGGGCCGTTGTGCCCTGGCTTTCCGCCAGCACGGCGCCGATCTGGGGGCTGTAGACACACGTCGTTCGGACAGCCTTGCCTTCGGTATCCGTCACCTCGCGGCCGGCCGGATCGAAGCCGCGTCGCGTGCCGATGAAACGGATCGTATACGTCACGCCGGGGACCAAGGCGACCTGGACCGTCAAGGTATCGTCCTGGAACGCGACGTCCTTTAGCTCCACGCCGGTGGAGCAGTAGAAATCGCCGGCGTTCATCGCGTGGATGATTGACTCCGGCGTCAATCGGTCGGCACGAACGACAATCCACGCCTGGCCGGGATTGGCGGCGCGGGGCTCAAACTTGTGATAGTTGTGGGCGTCGTCCGTGGCGACCGCGTACATGATTTCCGCCTGCGCCTCGGCTAGTCGTTTGGCCAGGATGATATCCCACATCCGCTCAGTGCCGGCCCGGAGGCTGTCGCCTTCGTTGTTGACGTAACCGTGGGCGTTGTAGACCTCGAAGAACCGAGCCCCTTTCACTCCTACCATGTCCTCGGCCGTCAAGGCCCACTGGAAATTGGGGTGGTTGATATGGACCAGCATGGGCTGCCCGGTCTTTTCCTGTTGCGCCAACACCGCATTGACGTTGTTTTGCAGGATTTCCGGGATGGTCTGCCCACCCTGCGGCGGGATTAGCTCCAGGAGGTTGATGCCGTTGAGGTGAGCCTTCTCGGTGATTTCCTCGGCCTGGATCAGCAGAAAGCGGCCGGGCTCTTCGAAGAGGCAGCGACACTCGGAGAGCGGCTTGAGCCGAACCATGGTTTGTCCCTCTTCGTTCTTACGTGTTTCGACCCAGCATGCTCCGAACCGGGCGAGGTACGCTTCGAAAGCGGCCTGTTGCTTATCCGTCACCGCCATCCAACGCCGTCCCTGCGACAGGCGGTTGTGGTCGGACAGGGCCAGGAAATGATAGCTGTGCTCCTTGTACCATTGCGCCACCATCTCGGGGAAGTCATCCCCGTCGCTCCAGAACGTATGGGTGTGCAGGTTGCCCTTCCACCATCGCTGCTCGGCCTGGCCGGCCCGTGCCGGGCTCATCACGGTCAGAGCGACGGACAGCAGCAGCCACCGCAGGATTGTTCCGGACGGTTTCCTCGATTCTCTCATATTTCTCGACCTCTTTCTGCTTTCTGTCCTCGTGCGCTCAGGCCTGCACCAATCCCTTGGCGACGAGAATCTTGTTCTTGATCTCGGCGGTCAGCTCGGGATTGTCCACGAGATACTTCTTGGCGTTCTCGCGGCCCTGGCCGAGGCGGACGCTGCCGTAATTGATCCAGGCGCCGCTACGCTGGACGATGTCCGCGGCCAGCCCGAGGTCCAGCAGGTCGCCCTCGTAGCTGATTCCGCTGTCGAACATGATATCAAACTCGGTCTCGCGGAAAGGCGGCGCGATCTTGTTCTTGACGACGCGTCCGCGGACCCGTGAGCCGATCGCGCCGGTGCTGTCCGTCAGCGTGCTGAGCCTTCGCAGGTCGATCCGGACGGAGCAGTAGAACTTGAGGGCCTTGCCGCCC
>DCUI01000126.1 GCA_002327785.1 Phycisphaerales bacterium UBA2218 | reverse complement strand
GCCTATCTCGCGCTGTGGTATTAGTGAGTCTGCCCTCCGGCGAGCTTGACCGGGAGACTGGGTGGGTGCTCCACCAAATGCTGGAGTTCTACCGCGCCGATCGTTGCACGTTGTGGCGTGTCTTCTTCGAGAGGAACATGGTCAAGGCTATCGGTGTGGTCCGCGAGGAGCCGGTGCAGCCCTTGCCGTCAGACATCGACATGGCCGGTCTTCTGCCATGGAGTGTTGGCACGCTGGTCGCAGAGCGTGAGCCGATCGTGGTCAACTCCCTGGATGAACTGCCGCCCGAGGCCCAGATCGATCGGAGGAACTACCAGGCGTTGGGCATTCAGTCAATTCTGTTGATCCCGGTGTTCATCGCGGAAACCCTCGCGTTCATCATCTCAGTCTCGTCTGTAAAGGCCGAACGGATATGGCCGGAGCATTGTATCCCGCGGCTGCGCCTGCTGACCGAGGCTCTTGCGAACGCCTTGACGCGCAAGCGAGCGGAGGAAGAACTCAGAGAAAGCGGCGAAGCATTTCAATCGCTGGCCGGACGATTGCTCTCGGCCCAGGAAGAGGAGCGCCGACTGCTGGCGAGGGAACTGCACGATGACCTGTCGCAACGGTTGGCGATCATCAGCATCGGCATAGGAAAGCTGGAGCGACTATCGGGATCGGTGCCCGACGAAGTCGTGACGCAGTTGAAGGAAATACGAGAACGCGTGATCGACCTGTCTTCAGACGTTCACGATATCTCGCGTCAGCTTCATCCTTCGATCATTGAGGATCTCGGGTTGGACCGGGCGATCCAATCCGAATGCGCCAGTTTCACGCAGCGGGAGGGGATACGGGTCCGCTACAAATCGAAGGATGTTCCTGCCGCCATACCGATCGACACAGCGGTATGTCTGTTCCGAGTCGTCCAGGAGGGCCTGAGGAACATTGCCAAACACGCGAAGGTGAAGGAAGCGAATGTCAGCCTCACGGGCGCCGAGGATCGTATCATCCTCACGATCCAGGACGCAGGCGTTGGGTTTGGCGTGACCCAGCCGGCTGCTCGGCCTGCACTGGGCCTCACGAGCATGAAAGAACGTATGCACTTGATTCGCGGGGAGTTCATGATAGAATCTACACCTGGAAAGGGGACCACGATCACGGTTGTGGCTCCACGATCTGGAGTGCAGAAATGAGTAAGCCCACCGTTATCCTGGCTGACGACCATACGATCGTGTTGGAAGGTCTCAAGGGCCTCTTGCAGGCTGAATTTGAGATCGTGGGTATCGCCAACGATGGTCGTGAGCTCCTCAGTCAAGTCGAGAACATGCATCCGGATATCATCGTAGTCGACATCACCATGCCTCTGCTCAACGGGATCGACGCCATCCGCCATCTCGCCAAGATTGGCGCCAGGGCGAAGATCATCGTTCTGACCATGCACCGGGATGCGACCTATGCAAGAGAAGCCTTCGATGCCGGCGCCTCCGGCTTCGTTCTCAAGCATTCTGCATCGTCCGAACTGATTACGAGCATGCATGAAGCCTTGCGGGGCAACACGTTTGTGAGTCCGGTAATCGCGGGTGATCTGATGCATCTGTACAAGGAAGAGCCGGATCGGGAGCCAACCGCTTACAGTCAGTTGACGGCGCGGCAGCGGGATGTTCTTCGGCTCCTGGCCGAAGGGCGATCCGCCAAAGAAGTGGCCAATCTTCTCCAGATTTCCACCAGGACGGTGGAATCTCATAAGTACGCCATGATGCAGGAGTTACGCATCACCACCAACGCCGAACTCATTCACTTCGCGATCAAGCAGGGCATCATCTCCATATAGCCGATCCCTACGTAATTCTTCATTCCCAGGCTCCGTAGTTTTACGGATATCCCCACCTCCAGATTCCTGGACAATAGCAGTCGGTTAGCCTCTGTACGAGGTTGCTCTGCTTGGTAGCGTTTGCCCACCGATCCGGTGGGGAATCCTATCGGGCAGGACCATGTTGCCGTGTGAAACGGCTTGGAAGGAACAGGGGTATGCCGATCGGCAAGAATCGATGCGTCGTTCTGGCAGACAGCCACCAGGATACCCTCGAGGGGGTGCGCGGATTGCTCGAAGCGATCTTTGAGACCGTCATGATGGTGGCGGACAAGGAATCCCTGTTCGAAGCGGTGGATCGAGTCCGACCTGAACTGGCGGTGGTCGATCTGTCGCTGAGACCTCGCGCGGATACGGACGTCACACGGGAACTCAAGCGTCGCTATCCCGACTTGAAGTTCATCATTCTGAGCATTTACGATGATTCGTGCACGGCTCGGTCGATCATCGAAAGCGGCGCCTCCGGCTTCGTTCTCAAACGGTGCATGGGTACGGACCTGTTCGCCGCCATCGATTGTGTACAGGAGGGCCAAGTCTTCATCTCCCCGGCTGTGGAAAAGGCGCCTGACCAACTGTCTGCAGGGGAGGGAGAATCACATGAGAAGTAGATTCACGCGTCTGGCATCGGTCATTCTCACCTGCCAGTGTATTGCAGGATGCGGCACGATAGGTCCCCGAACAATGTCGCGGGACCAGTTCGACTACACCGCCGCCGTCTCGGATTCCTGGAAGAGGCAAATGCTGTTGAATCTCGTCAAACTGCGCTATAACGACGCGCCGACCTTCCTGGAGGTCTCTTCGATCATCTCTCAGTATTCTGTGGAGACGAGTCTCAGCCTCGGGGCCACATGGGACGCGATACTCCCTGGTAACAGCCAGTCGCTGGGGGCGACCGGGCGATACACGGACCGGCCCACCATCACCTACAGTCCCCTGCGGGGCGAAGAGTTCACCCGCAGTCTGATGACGCCCATTCCGCCGGCATCCTTGTGCTCCATCATCCAGGCCGGCTGGCCGGTGGATCGCGTGTTTTTGATGTGCGTCCAGTCCGTCAACGGTCTCGACAACGGGACCAGCATGATGGCCCTGAGTCGCCAGGGGAACCCGGACTTCTACCGCCTCATTGCGGCATTGCGACGCATTCAGCAGGCGGGCGGTGTGAGTATCCGCGTCCAGAAGAAGGACAACCGAACGGCCACAATCATGGTCTTCCAGTCCGGGGCCGATGGTTCCATCAAGGACGACGTCAATCTGGTCCAAACCCTGCTCGGCATGAGCCCCGGCACCAGCGAGTATGAACTGGTCTACGGGCGTCTGCCCACGAGCCCCAACGAGGTGGCGATCCTGAGCCGGTCGATGCTGCAAATCCTGCTGGAGATCGGCTCGGGGGTTGACGTCCCTCAGGCGGATCTCGATGAAGGCCGCGTAATGCCCGTCCTGGTGCAGACCACTGCGGAACAGACTCGGCCCGAGATTCTCGTCCACAGCGGCGCCCGTGCGCCGAATGATGCGTTTGTCGCTGTGAAGTACCGCGGCCAGAGGTTCTGGATCGACGATCGCGACCCGCGTTCCAAGGGGATGCTGTCTTTCCTGATGATTCTGTTCAGTCTGGCGGAAACCGGCGGACCATCCAGAGCGCCGCTGGTGACGATTCCGGCCGGGTAATCACGGCCGGTGAACGTACGGAGAACGATGAACGAGTGCTCATCCAAAATGAAGGAGATGATTATGCGATCCCGACCCTATTGGCTGATCTCGGCCTTCCTTTTCATCTTGGGGTCATCCGCCGCGATTGCACCTGCGGCTACAACTTCGCCCAGCGACCCCGGCTGGCCGCGTGTGTTCAAGAAGAGCGGCAAGGAACTCACTGTCTATCAACCCCAGGTCGACTATTGGAAGGACTACACGGACATCCATTACCGCGCCGCTATCGCAGTCAAGACGGGTTCGTCGAAGCAGGAGAAATATGGCATCGTCGAGGCGGATGCCAAGACGGTCGTTGACCACGAGGCCCGCGTGGTAGCGCTGGTGGCTTGGAAGCGGGACCTGCGTTTCCCCAATCTGTCCGACTCGGAAGCGGCCTCCCTGCGCAAGGTGGTGGACGAGCTGGCGCCGCTGGGCCAGGCGACGATTCTCTCCCTCGACCGCGTGCTGGCCTGCCTCAACCCGGAAGAACACCAGGTTCAGCCCGCCGTGGAGGTCAACATCCAGCCGCCGAAGATCTTCTACAGCGGCAAGCCTGCCCTGCTGGTCATGTTCATGGGCGAACCGGAGCTACAGCCGGTGGACCCGAACCGGCCGGAGTTGATGTTCGCGATCAACACGAACTGGGACGTGTTCTACGACACGATCGAATCTCGCTACTATCTGCTCAATGGGGCAAGCTGGTTGAGTGCCGCCGACCCG
>DCUI01000185.1 GCA_002327785.1 Phycisphaerales bacterium UBA2218 | reverse complement strand
AACCCAGTTCATTGCATACAAATGTTCGCTCGCACCGGTCCATCGGGACGAGAAGAACGCCGTTTCATGGATAAGTGGCCGGAAAGTATACCGCCGTTACAGGAAATTGGGAAGGGGATAACGATTTTGGGGAAGACCGGCCGACAACCATCGGGCCGAGAGAAGCACGTCCGACGGCACAGCTACATTCGCGGCGCGCCTTGCGGCGGTCGATGCTACCGATATAAAACGTGCCGTGGCAAGACTTTACATCGCAAGATCTGATCCTGCGGCTCTCTGTGTTCTATCGCGAGCGGATTCTCGTCAGACATGGGCGTCAACGAACGGAAGGCAGCTTGGCGATCCCGGGCGACGGCGTCAAGGCCCGCCAATTCAAAGGATCATTTCCGTATCGATCGGGAAATGTTCGCGTTAACGCAAGGCCCTGACCGTCCGCCTGGGCCGGCCAAAGGTCCAGACCGATGGGGAAATCCTGGTGCCGCGAGCCATCACTGTAGTGAATGCGATCCACTGCGATCCAGCTCGGAACGCCCTGGCCGTCGAGATCCCCCGGCCGGCTCAGTTGGATCGTCTCGCCGGAATTGCTCAGTTTGCCTGCCCCCCAAGGCAGGATCTGCACGGAGGCCGGGACTGAGAACCAACCCTGGAAGAGCGACAAGTCCTTCACAAGCAGCATGCACTCCTGCGGCCCCAGGGTGATCGGCGGATCGACGGGAAACAGCAGGTCGATGCCTGGGGATTGCGGGTCATCGGTGAATCGCCACGGCGCATCCTTGTGTGGATCGTAGAGCACCACGTTGGCGTCGCTGATGTTGTATAACTCGACGTACTCGACATCGCTCGAACCACCAAGGTGATACATGATCTCGTTGATGACGATGGGACCCACGATCGGATCGGCGTTCGCCTGGCCCGGAGTGGGCTCGGTCAACAGGACAAGACTCGCGCCGGTGGCATCGCCCTCATAGCGACCGAAGGTGACTCCCGACTCGGACGCGCCGAATTGCGCCCGTTCGCTGTAGCCCGTGAGTCCCGCCGGATCGCCCGAGTGCAGGTGCACGGTCTCGCCGGTCGCACTCAGAGCGAACGGCTTGCGACAGCCGGGATCATCGACGTTGCCGAAGTGTTCGTTCTCGCGAAGAACGAGGTACCCCTGCGGCGGAATGACCGTCCCCGCCGCGATCCGGTATTTGGTGAGATCGTCGCCGTCGTCACTCAGGAACCATCCTCCGATGTCCAGCGGCTCATCCATGGTGTTGTGCAGCTCGATCCAGTCCGGGCCGACGCCGGTGGAATTGGCCAGCAACTCATTGATGACGACCACACCCGGGGCGGGGACCTCGTCGCTGTCGTCCAGGCCGGGCGACCCGCCCGACGCCGCACTGGGCCGCCATGCGTTGCGGCCGTCCCACAGGTCGAGGTCCGTTCCGGCCGGATCGACCGCTGTCAAAGAGAACCCGAAGCCATCGGTGATGTCGAACCAGTCATCCCGATACCGAAAGCTATGGATAATCGCACCCGAGGCATCGCACAATTCGACGCGTTCACCGGCGTCGCCCAGGCTGCCCATATATTGGCCTGCAATGGGACGACCCGGGCCGTACCGGGCCTCGAAGGCTTCGCGATGCTTGACCACCAGGCAAAAGGCCCCGGGCGCCAATTCTACGCTTGGGAACATGAAATCGATGCCTTTGGTGAATCGCACGAAGTTCAGATTGATCGTCTGGGCGCCCACGTTTGTCAGCTCGATGTACTCGCTGTTGGGGTCGTCGGCATCCGCCGGGTGGAACAGGATCTCGCTGATACGGAGATTCTCTCGCACCGGCCCCACCGCGAACACCGCGTCAGCCAGTGCGCTCCACATATTGCCGTTCTGGGCGCGGGCTTTGACCCTGGTGCTCTTCGTCAACGTGATGGGGGCGGAATACGCTTGTGCGCCGGGGACATCCTCGTTCGTGGGTTCCGCCTCTCGGCTTGCGGTGAGTTCGACGCCGATCAGGAAATCAGAGCTTGTCGTCCCGGCGTTCAGGCCCTGGATGGCCAGGATGTTGTCGCCCTGCCGCAGTTTGTTGATATGCTCGGACAAATCGATGGATTCGAAGAGGACCGCCGCCGCGTCGTCGTGGCCGGCGCTCGCCACGGAATTCCACGTGGGATCGCCCTCGAAGTTACGGCGAGCCACCTCCATGCCGTTTAGATAAGCGATGAATCCGTCGTCATACTGCATCTTCAGCGTCATGACATCGAGAACGCCTCGATCCCCGCCGAACGGGAAACGAATGCGAATGTAGCACGAGCCGTTGATGTTGTACATCAGGCTGCCCAGATCGGTGTTGATGTAGCTTTCATAGCCGGTGCTTCGCTCGAAGCCGATGCCGCCGGGAGCGCCGGACGAGAGCAGCCAGCCGGAATCATCATACGAACGCACGGACCGCCAGTCGCCGACGTTCGGGCTCGTCGGGATCAGGATCCGCTTCGGTGCATCGACAGCCACCAGCGTAGTCACAACGGACGATTGCGAGGAGGTGGATGGAGCCGGATCGCTTCCGTCGAGCGTGTAGTAAACCGGCGTCCCCGCAATCGGGGAGGCAATCTGGAGCGATTCTCCGGAGCTGACGTTCCCGCCGTACCGAGACAGGCCCCCGACGGTGAACTGGGGACCCGCGAACGTGTACATGCCCTCACGGACGCAGGCATTCAGGAAGACATCGCGACGGTTCGGCGCCCAGGTATCGATAATGTAGGTGCTCATGCTCGGGATAACGCTCTTCAGCTCCCCCTTCATCTCGTTGAACCGCCGGCTGACGTTCTCCTGGGTCAGCGCCCCGCCGTTGAAGAAGTGCTTGTAGACGCGATCCGCGAAGAGCAACCGGAAGTCCTTGCTCGCCTTGAGCGATCGGTAGAGATACGCGTTCCCATTGCTCTGGCCATTCAGCTCGTTGAACCGGTTCGCCTGCAAGTCCCCGGACTCGAAGGTGCCCTCCGCATCCCAGACGAAGAACTTCCACTTGCCCGTCTCGGATCGCTCGCAGGCAGCCGACCAGTTGTTCTGGGGCCAGTCCCAGTCGTTGGGCCACAGGCGAATGATCAGGTAGTCGATGAAGCAGACGACATCGAGTTTCTTGCACAGCTCGGCGTAGGACGCCGGATCAGCCATGTTGTGATTGCGGGCGTAGCTGATCATGGCGTCCCAGGATCGCGAATCGCCGTCGCGGATGCCGTTCATGGTCATCACGTCCCAGGGTTTGTCGCTGCCGAACCATTGCTGGCAGGATTCCTCTTTGACGTGCTCGGTAGGGTTGTAGTAGCCCTTGTACTCGCCATTGATAAACAGATTGGCGAAGGCGCCCGTGCAAGCGACCTGGCCCATGTCCCGGTGAAGCCGGCGAAGCAGCTCATCCTTGATGAACGGGTTGGCTTGGTCGTTGTGGCCGGCGCGGAGCACGACAGTCGCGAATTGCTCTGCTTGCGACAATGGAAAGAGGGGGTACTCGAGCCGGCTCTGGCCGTAACCGCCCCGGAAGTACAGCCGCAGACTGATCTTGCCGTTGCCCGACCACTGGCCGTTCTGGCGGACGTAGCGAGGCCGAATGTAAGGGCTGCCGTGGACCCGCAGGCCGCAATCGATCTGAAAGTCCTCGTCGTCGCCCGGCACAATCCATTCCGCCGAGACAGGGCGCTCCAATTCGCGATTCAGGATGTTGTTGTAGCTGTTGGGTCCGGAGGAGGCCCACACGCCGCCGCTGTATGTGCCGCCGACGATCGCCATGACCCCATTGGGCTCATAAAAGGTGTTGCCCGGATCTCCCACGAGCGAGAGGGCGGGCAAAGACTGTATTTGCTGGCGCTTGTCGAAGACATAGGTTTGGGTGTGGATCTTTGTGGGTTTGTAGCCATCCTTGAGGGCCATCGCACGGAGGCAGACCGTGTTGGCAATGCGTATCGGCCCGGTGTAGTCCCGGCCCGGCAACATACGATAGCCGGACGCATTCGGGGCTTTCCCATCCAGGGTATAGATGATACGAACGTCCGGCGTGGCCGTGGTGATCGTCAGATCGAAGCCCGGCACGCCGCCGACACGAGTTACATCCGCACTGTAGAACCCCCGCTCATGGCTGAACTTCAGCGGCGCGACCTCGCCGAGATAGCCCTCATTATTCCGGCCTCCCGGCGTCGGCACGCCGAAGAACCGCAGCACATCACCGCCATCGGGATGGCGGCCATAGGACACATCCGGCGTCTGCTCGCCGAAGACCAGGCTGTCAATTCGCGTCACGCCGTCGGTGTCGAACAGGTGGATTTCGTCGCCGTCGGCGTCCAGCCGAAAGCTCGCATGAAAGCCGCAAGCCGGTGGTCCCACCGTCCGAGCGCCCGACTGCTCGACCGGCACGTAATCGTCTGGTTCTCCATCCGCCCAGATGAGCAGGTACCCGCCGCCCGGGATCCTCGTGGCCCCCTGAGCGTCCAATGGAATCTGCCACTTGGTGGGCTCCTTGGGATCATCGCTCAGGTACATCCCGCCCAGGTCCACAGCGGCGGCGCCTGCATTATAGAGCTCGATCCAGTCGTCGAAATCGCCCTGCGGGTCCGCGAAGGACTTCGCGTTGGAGGCCATCACCTCGTTGATCACAACCTGCGCACGGGCCAACCCCGGCCCAAACATCAGAACACCAAAGATTGTCCACAGGATTGAGCACATCGGTGTTAGTATAGCAAATCCGCAGCCGCGAATCGAGGGAATTCTCTTGCCGGCAGGGCCGGGAACGGCCATTGGGCATTTACTTTGACGATTTTCTATTTATGATTGGCGCCCATCGGGCCTTGCTTTCGGAGTAAGGCCGCAACGAACGTCAGTTCCAGAGCCATGGACGCTTTGGTCTCAATCGTAAATCATAAATGAATGGGGGGTTCTCCGTGGAGGGGATCATCAAACAAATCCGGGACTTCAACCAAGAGCGGGCCTGGGAACAGTACCACTCGCCCAAGAATCTCGTGATGGCCCTGGCCGCCGAGGTGGGTGAACTGATCGAGCACTTCCAGTGGCTGACGGAGCAGCAGAGCCGCGATCTGCCCCCGGACAAAAGGGCCGCCGTGGAGGAAGAGATCGGTGACGTGACCCTGTGTCTGCTGAACTTGGCGGACAAGCTGGATATCGACATCGTGGGTGCCGCCGGCCGCAAGATCGAGCAGAACAAGGCCAAATACCCCGTCCACAAAGCCAAAGGCCGCGCGGACAAGTACACCGAGTTGGGCTGATCGCAAGGTCAAAACAGTCGAGCATGCAGAAAGAGACTGTTCGGCCTGCTTTCTGTCACCTGGTCGGGTTGCCTATGTAGCGACGGATGGCCTGGATGCGGACTTCGGCGGTTGGATGGGTGGAGAAATACTCACCCAGAGTCAGCGGATCGGGGGATGGGTGCAGTTGGCCCAGGCGGGTGAGCAGGCGGATCGCGCCCTGCGGATCGTAGCCCGCGGCGACGGCCAGACGAACGCCCAGCTTGTCGGCCTCCAGCTCGTTGTCCCGGGAGTAAGCGGTTTCGAGGAACCGTACGCCCACGTTTCGTAGCCAGGCGCCGAGCGGACCTTGCACGGGGGCTGCTCGGGAGGCGGCCGCCACGGCGGAGTTGGTCATGATCCGGTCGATGGCGTGGCCCCGAAGGACGTGGCCCATCTCATGGGCCAGGATGAAGGCGATCTCGTGCTCGTTCCAGCCGCACAGTTCCAGGATGGGACGACTGATGAAGATGAAACCGCCGGGCAAGGCGAAGGCGTTTGGCTCGCCGCAGTGGAAGGCGTCGAAGTGGAATGTGCGAAGCTTGTTGGCCACGCAGCCTGCCAGGCGAGGACCGATCTCATCAAGGGTCTCCCTCGTCCGCTGCTCGGCGTCCATCTGGAGTTGCTTCTTCGCCTCGTGAGCCAGGTCCAACCCTACGCCGTGCTCCAGCCGGACCGTGTCGGCCTCGGTCCCCGTCGCGGACGTCCACAGCCAACGGGCCTTGCGGAGCTTCGGACCCATCTTTCTGCCCAGGTTGTAGAACAGATTATCAGTCATACACGTCAAAAGAGGCTGGCCCTCATACGCATAAGGCGTCTCCGGCTGACAATTTCTATTCGGCCCACAGGCTGAATCCGAGCGTGGAACACGTCACAAGCCATGATCCCATAGTAAGCCGCAAACAGGAAATCGTCAATCGCAGCGATCCCGCAACGGCGCATTTACATCGTCCGGCAGCGTCCCTCGCAAGGCGGAGGTGATGTCCACATCAAGCTGCTGCGCGTCAGCGATATCCGGCTAGCGTCGCAAGCTGATGCTTCGATCCCTCAGCGACCGGTACTGGCGATACACCTCCGGCACCGCAGACCATCGTCCGAGTGTATTCGGGTCGTCGATCTCGGACCTCACCGACGCGTTTGTGCAGTGCCGCAGGTCTGATTGTCACCCTTACTCTTTCCATGGGCATGCCGGCCTTGGTCATGCGCCAAACAACGGAGCCCTCCTGGCCCATCTTCCTGGAGTATGCTCGGCCGAATGGGAGTCGATCGAGAATCGTGGCATCACCCTTCGCCTATCCGCCAACCAGCGCATCGGCAGTCGCGTCCACAGGCGGACGTTCAGCGGTATGCTTGAGACGACTATGGTCTCTGACTCCCTGGAAGAACCGCCGTGCTTCCATCATCCCTTCCTGGTTCGCGGCGGGCGTGCGATTCTGCACGGTGATCGCCAGAATCGAGCTAAGTATCGATTCAAAGTCCTTGCCTATTGGCAACCGAACGGCCTGACCGCACCGCTCAATAGTCTCTGAAGCTTCTCATCCACTGGGGCCAATCCTCCGGCTGCACCCCTCCTGCCTTCGTCCAGGGTCCGGCGGTATCGAAGGAAGAACCCCATGGGAGCGTCCAGATCTCCTTCAGGCCCACGGGACGCACCGACCAGTCCAGGAAGAGCATGTTGATTCGCCCACTGTGACGATTGACGCATACCATCTTCATGGTCTCGTAAACACCGCGTGTCAGCCAGAAGTCGCCGTCGTACTCGGGGGGAGGGTCGGTATGCCTCGGAAAGACACTGTTGAGACCGCAGTCAAAGAACACAGGGAAGCGAGACCACCCCGTCAGACGGTCGTAGGTCTTCCCCAGAAGATACCAGTTGTGCCCATACCCACCGATCGGGGAAAAACATAGGTCGCTGCCATTGACTTGACTCACCATATCTGCATCCTCCGATTCGCGAGGGGCCGCTGGACAGGTTGGCCTCTCGTTACAGTCTGCGAGATAGCATTGCAGGTAGGTGAACACATTGTCCGTTTTCGCAGACACGGAGTCTTCAAAGATCTTGCCCTCGTACTCGGTGAGATAGACACAATAGGCGGTGCTCCATTGTCGCAGGTTAGCTTGGCATACGATGGCCTTCGCCTGCTTGCGGGCTCGCGACAGCGCCGGCAGCAGCACCGCCATCAGCAGCGCGACGATTGAGATGACAACCAACAGCTCGATCAGCGTGAAAGCGTGGGAATCAACGGAGGATAATGGATGATGCATGGTTGGACCGGCACATCGCTCCGGCGGACACCCGCTCGCCCTCCAACGCCCTCCGTGCCTCTCCTTGCAGCCCATCGCATTCGCTCCTTTCCCCCGGAAGAGCTTCTCTGCACTCGCACAAACGACCCCTTGCTCGCCGCTGTAAGGTCGAAAATCGCTTCGCTTCGCCAAGGATGCCTTCCTCAACTCATCGAAGCCTCGTATACTATACTGGACGCCCCCTCATATATGTCAACAGAAAAGAAGAGATTTCCGGCAAAATCGCGCGTCCATCCAAGCAAGCGGCAAGACCTGCGATGTGAGGCCTCGCGGCGGAGCCCATCGCACGAAGGCGGCCCCCATACGTCTTGCCGGCGAGCGGTGATTCGACGATGCGTGTTAAGAGAGGCGAAGAGCCCCCTTTGCGGCAAAAGTATCGAGCTTGACAATCCACGGGATTGCCTTATAATATGTTGTCATAAGGGTTTGTTTCCGCAAGCCTTATGGTGCTTCGTGTGGTGGTGTTTCGCTGTGGAACGCCCGTGGCGGGTAAGAATTCTGAAGGCTCGGTCACGAATCGTGATTGAGTGACAAGGGCAGGTTGTTTGCAAATGGAGTCCGCAGGAGTATGAGCACGGAACATCCACTCGATGCGCATCTGGTACGGGACAAGGAACCCCAGTTGAACAAGTACTTCAAGGCCGCGATCAAGACGCAGGCCAACGACCTCCATCTGAAGGTCGGACAGCCGCCGAAGCTGCGGTTGTACGGGGAGTTGAAGAACACCACGGGGGAGATCCTGACCGTCGAGCGGATGGAGGAACTGGTCTACGAGATCATGACCCCCGCGCAGAAGGAGTTCTTCATCGGCAACGGGACGCTGGACTTCGCCCATGAGGTGGGCCGGGAACACCGGTTCCGCGTTAATGTGTTCCGCCAGCGAGGGATGATCAGCCTCGTGGCCCGGCGCGTCAGCGCGCATGTCCCGTCGTTCGAGAGCCTGCACCTGCCTCCGATCCTGGAGAAGATCGCCGAATCCCGGCAGGGACTGGTGCTGGTGGTCGGCGCCACCGGCTGCGGCAAGACGACGACGATCGCGGCCATGCTCGATTACGTCACGCGGACGCGGTCGTGCCATATCGTGACCGTCGAGGACCCGATCGAATACCTGTACAATGACAACAAGGCCATCGTCTCCCAGCGAGAGATCGGGATCGATGTACCGAGTTTCGAGGATGCGCTGACGTACCTGATGCGTCAGGACCCGGACGTGGTCTTCGTTGGCGAGATGCGCGATTCGCGGACGGTGACGGCCGGCATGCGAGCCGCCGAGACCGGCCACATGGTGATGGGAACAATGCACTCGTCCAACGCCTCCCAGGCGGTTCACCGGCTCCTCGATCTGTTCCCCACGAATGAACGCGAGCTGGTCCGCCAGGCGCTGGCGATTTCCATTCGGGCCATTGTCAGCCAGGTCCTGTTGCCCTCGATCCGCGAAGAGGTGGATCGTATCCCGGCCGTGGAGGTCCTGCTGGCCACGGCGCCCGTCCGAAAGCTGATCAGCGAAGGACGCGAAGCCGATCTGCCCGCCGTGATCCGGGCCTCGCAACGCGAAGGCATGCAGGACCTCACGGACAACCTGTGCAGACTCGTGCAGGAAGGCTGGATCGATCCGAAGGATGCATACAAGTACGCCCCCAATGCGGAAGAGCTCAAGATGGCCCTCAAGGGCATCCGAACAACCGCAGAGGGGATCCTGTAAGAATCCAACAGAATGGAGCACTGAATGACGAATTCGCTGCTGATGGCCGTCGAGTATGGCGGCTACATTTCGATCGTGAAGCTGGCGCTGTTCCTGGCCTGCTATTTCCCCTGGCTCTTGCTCCTCGGCTGGGCGCACAAGGACGCCAAGGGAGTGGGCACCAACGTCCCACTCTGGATCGGCGTCCTGCTCGGGGCGGGCGTCGCGGGCATCCTGATCTGGTGGTTGATCCCCATTTTCATTGTGGGATTGCTGGTCTACGCCATCGCCGTCGGAGGCACGGCCCTGGCCTATATCAAGCACCGCAACACTCGTGTGTTGGACTTCGACAAGGTCCTGACGATCGACCATATCAAGAGCATGGTCTCCAAGTCGGAAAAGCTCCATGCGATGGAAAACTTCATGTTCATCACGGCCAACAACAATGAGGTCCCACCGCCCGAGCCCCGTACCCCCACGTTCTTCGGCTATCGCACCGCCTACGATGTGCTCACGGACGCCATGTGGCGACGGACGAGCACGATCAGCTTCGCGCCCAAGGGGGACACCTACGAGGTGGTCTACAATATCGACGGCGCGGCGACGAAACAGCCGCCGCTGCCGCGAGATCAGATGGAGTACCTGATTCACTTCATCAAAGAGGTGGCCGGCCTTGACGCGAAGGAGAAACGCAAGCCACAAAAGGGCAAGTTTCGCACCCGCCAGGTTAAAGTCAACACGGATTGGGAGGTGCAGACCGCGGGCTCGACCGCCGGCGAGCAGGTCCGGCTCAAACGCATCACCAAGGAAAGCGCCCTGCGGTTGAGCGACGTTGGTCTGACGCAGGACCAATTCGCACAACTGGACCAGTTCAAGGAAAAGAAACAGGGCCTGTTCCTCGTCACGGGTCCGAAGGGCAGCGGCGTCACGACGACGATGTACGCCCTCGTGCGCAACCACGATGCGTTCCTGAACAGCATCAACACGATCGAGAAACAGCCGACCGGCCAGTTGCTCAACGTCACCCAGACGATCTTTTCCCTCACGGACACGGGGACGACCACGTACGCCAAGAAGCTGCAGTCCATCGTCCGAATGGGCGCGGACATCATCGGCGTCGGCGAATGCGAGGATGCCGAAACCGCCAAGATCGCCAGCGCCGCAGCCAAAGACGGCAAGATCGTCTATGTCGCCATGGAGTCCGGCAGCGTGCTCCAGGCCTTCGGCAAATGGCTCAAGATGGTGGAGGACCGCAAGCTCGTGGCCGAGACCCTCGTCGGGATCAGCAATCAGCGCATGCTCCGCAGGCTGTGCGAAACGTGCAAGCAGGGCTACACCCCCAACAAAGAGCTGCTCAAGAAATTCAACCTGCCGGCGGAAAAAGCCAAGGTCTTGTTCCGGCCCGGCAAGGAGGTCTTCGACAAACGCGGCAAGCCGTCCATGTGCGAGGACTGCCAGGGCACCGGTTTCATCGGCCGCACCGGCGTATTTGAAATGATCCTCCTCGACGACGATTTGAGGAAGGCCGTCAAGACCGTCAAGCAACTGCCCGAACTCGGCGTTCAGTTCCGCAAAGCCAAGATGCTCTACATGCAGGAACAGGCCCTCCGCAAGGTCATCGCCGGCACGACGGCGATCAACGAGATGCTTCGCGTGCTGGCCCCCGCGAAGAAAGAGGGCGCTCCGGCCGCCCAGTGAGTGGGTGGAGACGACAGGACGCAGGTCGCCATTGGCGGCGCAACAGGATAAATCGGAGAACGTGTCATGGTCAGTTTAGCAATGCTCGTCGTCATGGCAGGATGTGCAGTATACCTGTTCCTCAAAGGAACACTGGCGCAAGGGGTCACGATGATCTGCAACGCCCTGATCGCCAGCTTCGCGGCGTTCGGGTTCTATGAGTGGCTGGCCAACTACCTGGTCAAATACTCGCCCGGCGTTGTCGTGTGGGCGCCCATGATCTGCTTCCTGCTGCTGTTCGTCCTGGTCTTCGCAATCCTCCAGGCCGTCGCCATGCAGATCAGTAAGGAGAAAATCGATTTCGGCAAGCTGCCCGAACAAATCGGCAGGCCCGTCGCCGGCGTCATTCTCGGCTACATCATCACCGGGCACCTGCTCGTTGCAGCGGCCATGGCGCCCATTCCAAGCGAGTACCCCTATCCGCGATTCGACGAGCGTAATCCCAATCCATCCAATCCGAGCAAGGCGCTGCTGAGCCCGGATGGTTTCGTGGCCGGCCTGTTCGGGACCGTCAGCACGGGCAGCCTCAGCCCATTGGGCGAGCCGAAGAGCTTCGCGATGCTGCACGCCGGGTTCCTCGACCAACTCCATCTCAATCGCCTCAAGAGCAAGGATGTCTCCCTGATGACGGAAAAGACGGCCATCGACGTGCCTCGCAAAGACGGTGTCTGGGACGCCCCGGACAACCTGCGGGATTTGGAGGGCAAGCCGGTGCCGGTCCAGGCGGGCAAAAACCTCATGCTCGTCCGCGTCGAGATCCCCAAGAACGCGATGAAGGATGCGTCAAAGTTCACACTCGCGCAGTTGCGGCTGGTCTGCGGCCCCAGGACCGGTGCCACCCATCCGCTCGCCGCCAAGGGCGAAGCCGTATATCCCATCGGATACATCGGCTCGGGCGGCCGGTTGGAGACGAAATCCCTGGCCGAGGTGATCACGGTCGATCCCGCCAAGGTCCCCGGCGACAAGCTGACGATGGATCTTGCGTTCCATGTCCCGACGAACCTGACTCCGGTCCTGATCGAGTTCAAACGAAACAACGTCGCACGGGTTTCGACGCCCGCCGCCGCGGAGGACGCCCCGCAGCCTATCCCCTTCGGGTCCTCGGCTCCGCAGGCAGCCCCACGGTCCGCGCCCCCTGCCGACCAGTCGGCGGAACCGGGGCAAACACCGCCCCCCCCCAATCGACAGAAACAACGCGGGCTCAGCGATATCAGTCGCAGCGTAACCGGCGATGTAGGGGAAGAGAATTGACCGGCGGCAGGTCTGTTCGTTTGGATAGATAGATGGGATGCGAGCGGCCTGGGAGGGGCTGTGCGTTCCTTCACGAGACGGCCCACACCGGAGGATGGTCACCGGCCGGCCATCGGGCCGACGACAAGGGGGCGTGCAGCCGTCACGACGAAGCAGCCGCCTCTTCCAGATCCAGTTCCATGAGATGCTCCAGATAGGCGTTCAGCTCCTCCTCGCGAAATCTGGCAAGGAACTCGGGCTTGGCGGTCTTATTGATCTCCCGGATGCATTCTATCAGCTCGATCTTATCCATCTGCAGTAGTCCTCACAGGCACGCCACGTTTGTTCCCAAACGACGTGGAGCATATCGGCCGCAGGTTGGTGTTTCCTTTAGCCCCCGGACCGAGTTCGGGGCAACGCCCCATAACCGGATACACCATATACAATATCTCGTCTGTCAAGAGCCACTACGCGTAGGGCCGCCGCCTAACGACCTCCCAGGGCCCCGCCCGATTGTCCCATAAAATCCGATGCGCGAATTCCGTTGCAGCGTCCTGAAAAAAATGTGCGAGCGGCCCCACGATTCCCCCGCAAATCCGAAAAAAAAGCTCTTGAGGTCGGCCCTATAAGCTGTGTATGATGGTGAGTTTCATAATGGGTAAAAGAGTTAAACGATGAAAGCGCTGTTGGAGGTTCGAAAGTGACGGCAACGGGCGACATTCGAAACGTGATTCTCTTGGGGCATGGCGGCAGCGGAAAGACCTCGCTCACCGAGGCAATGCTGCATACGGCCGGCGCCATCAGCCGGCTGGGGAGCGTCGACGAGAAGACCTCCGTCAGCGACTACTACGATGAAGAGAAGGAGCATCAGCACTCGATTCTTGCGGCCGTCGTTCACGCACAGCATAACGGCAAACTGATTAATATCATCGACGCCCCCGGCTCGCCGGACTTCGTGGGCCCGGCCATCGCAGCGATGCCCGCCGCGGAAACCGCCATCGTCGTGATCAACGCCGCAGCGGGAATCGAAACCAACACCCGAAAGCTTTTCCGTCTCGCCGGCGAGCAGGGCAAGCCGCGAGTGATCGTCATCAACAAAATCGGCGCCGAGAACGTGGATATACCGGAGCTGATCAAGAACATCCAGGAAACCTTCGGCTCCCAGTGTCGCTGTGCGAATCTGCCGGCGGCGGACAGGAAATCCGTCATCGATTGTATCGAGAACACCAGCGGCAACTCACCCGTGATGGACGTCGGAGAAGCCCATACCCAGCTCATCGAGAACGTGGTCGAGGCGGACGACGCCCTGATGGAGCGATATCTGGGCGGCGAGGAGATCCCGGCGGCGGAGATCGCCACGGCGTTCGTCAAGGCGCTGCGGTCCGGCACGCTGATCCCGATCGTCTTCACGGAGGCCCGCCAGGAAATCGGCGTCAAAGAGTTGCTGAACCTGATCACCAAGTACACCCCCTCGCCCGCCGAAGCCGAGCCGGCCAGGCTCGTGGACGGCGAGAAAGTGACCGAGTTGAAGGCCGATCCCGCCGGCCCGCTCATGGGCGTGGTCTTCCGCGTCGCGTTCGACCCGAGATCGAACATGAAGTATTCCAGCATCCGCATCTTCAGCGGCACGCTCAAGTCCGATACGAACATGATGCACAATGATGAGAAGAAAGGCCTCCGGCCCGGGCACCTTCTCAAACCCCAGGGCGGCGACACGAAAGAGGTCGATGTCGGCGTCGCAGGCGATATCATCGTGCTGGCCAAGCTCGAAGAGCTCAGCATCGGCGACCTCATCCACGACGGCCGGGTCCACGGCAAGTACAAAATGCCGCCCTTCCCGGAGCCCATGTTCGCCCTGGCGATGGAGCCGGCCTCCCGCGGCGACGAGCAGAAGATCGGCGGCGCCCTCGACAAGCTCCGCGAGGAGGACCCCTGCTTCAAGACCACCCGCGACGCCCAGACCAAGGAACTCGTCGCCCAGGGCCTCGGCGACCTGCACCTGCGGATCATGATCGAGAAGATGCAGAATCGCTTCAAGCTGGCGGTGAACACGAAGGAGCCGAAGATCCCCTATAAGGAAACGATCACGATGAAGGCCGAGGGCCACTATCGCCACAAGAAACAGACCGGCGGCGCCGGCCAGTTCGGCGAAGTCTA
>DCUI01000278.1 GCA_002327785.1 Phycisphaerales bacterium UBA2218 | reverse complement strand
ACCAACTCTTCCGTGTCCGCGATGAACTGCGGGCCATTGTCCGAGATGATCCGAGGCCGGCCTTCTCCAGGGCCGCGAGGGCCCGTTTGTGGCCCTCCTCGTACCCATACCATTCATCTACGACCTTGCCCTGGTGGTCGATGACGTAATTCAGCGGCACGCCACCCATCTTGTAGTCCCTGAACCCGCTCTTGGTCGCTGTCTCGGAAGAATCCAGGATCGTGGGGAACGTCGCTCTGCTCTCGCGGATGAATTGGAGGGCAATCTCCTTGCCGTCGGAGCAGTTGAAGCCCAGGATGACGAGGCCCTTGCCGCTGTACTTCTCATGGAGTGTTTGGAGATGACACATCTCCTCTCGGCAAGCGGGTCAGCCAGCCCTCCAGATATAGAACCAGACAATCTTGTCGCAGTAGTCCGAGAGCCTGGCCTTGCTGCACACTGAGGCCCGCTCACTCGCCGATCCGACGGACATAGACAGCCGCCTCATCCCCAATGCCCTCGGGTCTCGCCCAAGCCTGGTCGCCGCCAGCCACTGGCACCGACTCCTGAACCACGGTCTTGCTACTCGCACAGTCGAGCCATCGAAACGAGTATTTCCCGGTCTTTACGCCCTTGAGGCCCACCTGTGACCCGGGTTTCGAGGTGTAGATCACATAGCGCTCGCCCCGTCCAGCCAGCACGTATTGCGTTCCGGCGTACGCCAGATCATCACGCGGCTTTATGGAAGACAGGTCCCCCACCGCCTGAAAGAACCGGACCACCGTGCCGCAGTCCTTTAGATCGCTGGTGGCCGTGCTCGCGACGTCCATCCCGAGGATCATCACCGACGCGCCGCCCATCGCGCAGGCCCAACACTTGCGTCTCGATTCGGCGCCGATGCCCCAGTCGGCGGCCTCGGAGAGGGTCACACTGTACCGCCCCTTCGCCTCCCGCCGGGCCTGAGCCACGCCGGCGTGCAGTTCCTCTACCGTCTTGACATTGTACTGAATCGCGAACTGGTCGATGCAGGGATCGTCGGCGAACTCGGAGAAGTCCAGGCCGTCGTTCTTGTGAACGGCGATGGAGTGACCGCGATCATCCTCGGCCCGGATCAGCCCCGCGATCCGTCGAACCCGCTCGGCACTGAGTTTCTCGCCATACTCCTCCGCGACACACCAGACCAGGTGCTCGTGATGCTTGAACCGATTCACGAGTGCGCGAAGGAATTCCCGTTCCGGGCCGCCGACTTCGTCGCCGGTGTCCCACACGAGGGCGCTGTCGTCGTAGAGGAAGAAGTAGACAACAATCCGGTAGCGATCCATCTCGGTGAACCACTGCTCCCACTGGTCCAGCACCTTGGCATTCACGCCCTTGGCGGGGTCGTGGTCCACAAACGGGTTGTGTGTCGCGTCGCCGTCGCCGCCGTGTGAACGGACAGCCATCAGGTAGATGCAGTTGGCGCCGGTGGGTGCGAGTTTCTCGATCAGTTGCATTTGATCGCCGGCCCGCGTGCCGTCGGGATTCAGCGTCCCCCGGTAGAGGAATCCCTCGGGATCCCCCGGCCCACACAGGAACAACTGCGAACGCCCGGACCGTGCGGGTGTCGTAGAGACATCAGCACGGTCTTGCGGCTCGACCACCGAAGCGACGAAGAGTCGCATTGCCTCCATCTCTTTCTCATGCCCCTCGATCCCGGTCCCATTCCAGCTCACGATCAAGTCAAGGCTCGGCAGGACGACCATCGCGCGGATACCGCCGTGGCCGAAGCAGCCGAACGTATCCGTTGGGGCATCGGGCCAGTGCCGGTTGCCTTGGCGGTCCACGCCGTTGATCCACCACAGCCAGCTATAGCTGCCGAAATGGTCCGTCTGGTTGTCGGGGACCTGTCGCGAGCCGATGCTCCTTTGGTCCGGGATCATCTCGGCAGCCTTGTCCCCCGCTCGCGGGATCAAGTTGGGCAGCGGACTGGTCACGGCCATCCTCGCGTATTCGGGACTGAGCAGTTGCCTGCCGCCCCACCGGCCGCCACGAAGGTAGAGCAGGCCGAAGCGTGCAAAGTCGCGGGGCGAGATCCCCAGTCGGCCCGGGCGGTCGTCCTCTCCAAAGGCCAGGACCGTCGGGGCGTCCTGGCAGCCGATCAGGTCCGTCAGCAACGGGTGCAGAACCTGCGAATCGATGGTCGCGTGGGTGGCCCCATAAACTTTCGTGAACAGCGTGTCGAAGAACAGGCTCATCTGCCAATCGTTGTAGGCATAGGCCGTGCCGGGCTCCTCAACGAGGCCATAACACGAGATCTGGTTGGCCATATGCCGCCAGGTAATGCGGGAATCCTTGTACGCCAGGGCCGGATTGATCTGCTTGAGCCTCGGCTCCCACTTGCACACCGGTTCGTCGAGACTGAAGATTCGGCCGTCCTCGACCGCCTTGAACAGGAAATGGGCATAAACGGGCTTCGCCGCCGAGGCAACGTCCATCCGCCGGCCCGGATCGCCCCAGGAATAGACCATGTAGCCATGCCGGACCACGCAACCGAACCCGCCCGCGAAGTCGCTGAACGCCTTGAGCCGCTCCGGCGAGAGCCCCACCTCTTCGGGCGATTTCGTCGCCCACTCCGCCCCTGGGGAGACCGGCACAACCGCATGCACAACTCCCCCCATGCAGACCGCGGCAACCGCAAACACTATCCACATTCTCATGGTATTCCTCCGACAAGAAATAGAAATCTGAAGCACAAAACTCGACCCAGCGAGAGCGGGGTCGAGTTTCGAATTTCGGATTTCCGTCGCGGCCGGCCGCGACGGTTAGTCTTCCTTCAGGACATAATCGTCGTATTCCACCTCGAACCGCAGCTTGTGCTTGGCCTCCTCGGCCGCCAGCGAGAGGAACAGCTCTCTGAGCGTACCGTCCTCGGCCGCTGAGGCCAGATCCGCGTACAGCTTGAACGCGGCCTTCTCCTTCTTCATCGCCAGAACAAGCGCCTGGGCATAGTCCATCTGTGCCGTCGGCTTCTCCGCGACGAGATAGTCGGCCAGGCCGAGTCCCATCAACTGCTTGGCCCCGGCCCCGAACGAGTACTCGCCCCGTTTGACGGCCTCCAGCCTGGCCCGGTGCCCCTGTTCTTCCTTCGCGAAATCGGCAAACACCTGCTTCATGGCCGGTACGTCCGCCTTCGCCGCCAGGCCCGTGTAGAACTCGCTGGCCTCGATCTCCCGGGCGATCGCAAAATCCAGAACGTCGTTCACACTCCCGAACGTCTTGCCCATACTGCCCTCTGTATCCCTACAAATCCCAATGGCAACCGTCCGTCCCCTCAACACCTTCCGCAGCCGGACGGGATTCTACCGGTAAACTCACCCCGAAAGAAGCTGAAAATGCCGCAAGAACTGCCCTATCGCGTTTATCGCCTTCGGGGTACCAGCGGAGGGATTGTCCTGCCGCGTCACAGCGAGTAGACTATCCGTGCCAGCTCGCAAGACAGGGCAACGCTGGCGAGCGACCCGAGCGCCGAGGCCGGTGGGTATACGGCGGAGGGGGCCCGGGATCATACCAGGCCTTCTCCCCTCTCCGCCGGCACCCTTCAATCCGATAAACGCTCGTCTCTTTGCCCGTGGGAACCAACAACTCGGAGATGTAATGTTGTCCACCCACAGGGCGTTATCAGACCATTGCACAAGGCGTTCACGAACACCGTTGCGGAAAGCGTGAGACGATTCAGGCGAACCGTTGATTATCCGATAGATTCATGCGTACGATGTCGGCATTTCAGCGAATGAGGGGCCATTGACAAGGCTATCACCTTCGCCCCTGATAGGTGAGCGATGTGAACGAGACAAGAGATGGTGAAACAAGACCGCGGAGGATTCTATGAGTACCCTGCATTTCCGGTGTTCATTCGATTTGACCAGCAAAACGCCTGAACGTTCCATGGAGACGCTGCTCAAAACAGTGAGGAAATGGATCAGCAAACGTCCGAATCCTGACCCAGGTGATGACTTCTGGAAAGCATGGTTCTTTCAGGGTGGGCAGTGGAGATCACAGACTCATGCAGGGATTCGAGTCCTGACCCGAAACTGCACCGGTGATCGGACTCGCCAGAACCCTGCCTGTTGGGCTGCAGAATACGAACACCCATGCGATGAGTTTCCGGGTTGCCGATTCTGGCGAGTCCACATTGGGGTCGAGCAGTTCGATCTTAATCAGTTCCATCTCAACTTCCAGACGCTATATGATATGCGGTCAGGGTATCTTGGCCCTGAACCGGCAGATCCATTACCTTCTCCTCCAGGGCTCATTACGACCCTTCTGAGATCGAGTTACTGGAGATGCACTGCTGGCCCTGAAGAATTGTCTGGTTCCGCTCGTATTCTTCGGGTTGGAGACGGAGACCTTTTCAAGGACCTTGCCGCCCACACTGAGAGAACCTGCCCTGTTGTTCTCGTTTCCCAGACATACCGTGACAAGGGCTATGCGATCAATCCAACAGAACTCGCGAGGCTCTTGGCAGGAACAGCAATAGTCTTTCAATCTGAAAGTTCTGAGGTAGACACCGAGTTGGAGTATTTGCTCGGCAGGCGATTCAGTTGCTGGAATGGCATGCTTCGTATATACATGCCTGGTCTGAATTTTGACCGACAAGGAGACGAGAGGCGCCATCGGTTCATCCTCAAGAACGAAATAGACTCATGGGGCCATGCCGCCACCATCGAGAACGTTGTCAGGTGCATTGCGCGGCGGAGTACACGACCCAAGGGAGTCTTAACTCCGCTTGACGTGGAAGCGGTCGGCAGACAGCGCCGGTTAGCTCAGTTGCGCGAGGAACAAGACAGCACGTCAAGAGATGAATGGATACAAGTCCTTGAGAAGGACAACGAGACCCTTGCCAAGGATAAGGCTCAGCTCGAAGCCGAGGCTGATCACCTGGAAGAATGCATGGAAGAACTCAGTGATAGATTACGGAGAGTAGAACACGAGAATGATTCCCTGAAAGCCAACCTCAGACAGTCTGTCACGCCAAACAGCTCAAGGTTGGACGCCGTTCTGGAGAACTTGACGGAACTCCCCAAAACACTTCCTGAGACGGTGCGCCTGATCGAGGCAATCCACGCAGAACGAATCGTGTTCACTGAGAAAGCCATTAAATCGGCTGGTGAGAGCAAGTTCGACGATGTCCACAGAGCGTGGAAGATCCTTTGGGCAATGGCTACGACCCTCTATGACTTGCACTTTCAACGGAACTCCAAGGACATACCGAGGACCTTCCGTGATGAGACTGGTATAGAATTGGCAATGACCGAGCGGAAGCTTACAAAACAGGACAATAGAAAGATGGCCCAACGCAGAGACACGTTCATGGGCCAGGAGATTGACATAACACCTCATGTCAAATTCGACGCCAGCACAACGCGAGCTTACTACTGTCCTTTCAGGCAGAACGACACCTGCCGGATAGTCGTGGGTCACATTGGCCACTTCGACACAGCGGGCAGTGCAAAACGCCACTGAGGCTGGCGGAACCTGACGATGTGCCCACAGAAGAGGCCCTCAGACATATCGCCAGTGGGGTGATTCTTGCCAAAGTAAGGTGGAATCGCGGTCGTGCTTCTGTTAGGATATCGCCGATACGATTCCTGGGGTTGCCTGATCGCATCGATGCCACGACGATCAATAGGGAACTCCGGTACAAAGGCTGTCTGTGGAAGGAGCCGCGTTATGAGCAATCGGGCTGACACGAAGAACATGGCCTTGTTCTGCGATTTTGAGAATATCGCGCTGGGCGTCCGCGATGCGCATTACGCGCAGTTCGACATCTCCAAGGTGATCGAGCGGCTCCTGCTCAAGGGCAATATCGTCGTGAAGAAGGCCTATTGCGACTGGGAGCGGTACAAGGAGTTCAAGGCCGCGATGCACGAGGCGTCGTTCGAGATGATCGAGATCCCCCACGTGCGGCAGTCGGGCAAGAACTCCGCCGACATCCGCCTCG
>DCUI01000094.1 GCA_002327785.1 Phycisphaerales bacterium UBA2218 | reverse complement strand
ATCGTGAAAAGTACGAAAGTTCACTATAGCGCACATAGGTATTTCTCCGCAACCTCATACTTTTTACTCTGCGGTTCCTGACACAGAGGCATCCGGCGGATGGGAACGAGTCTCTCATAGCGACGGCACCTAACCGCTCCTGCCGAAGCCTCGTCCATAAGGGGCTCGCAGTTGGACTCTGGATATGACTGCCTCCAGTGTTATCGGATGTTTTGCAACATTGTCTGAGGCGTGATCACGCCCCTCTTGGCGAATCTATACCTGCATTGGTTCGACTACAAGTTCCACCGGGCCGACGGCCCGTATCACTGGGCCAGCGCCTGCCGCTCGGCCTCGAAGCGTCGGATGACTTGGGCCGAGTCCATGCCGGGCTTGATGATCTTCAGCGCCACTTGGCGTTTCATCGGCCGCTGCTGCTCGGCCAGATAGACGACCCCAAAACCCCCCTCGCCCAGGATCCTCAGGAGTTTATAGTTTCCGATGTGGCTGCCCAGCTCATAGAGGGGCTTACCGGCATCCAGGGTCCGAGAGGGATCCTCGTCCTCTTGTCCGATATGGTCATCGTTCTGGCTCATAAGAACCTTCTCTGCCATATCCCCATTCAGGATGCCGATTCTACCACAAGAAAGCCCATCGGGCCGCCATGAAAAACCGAAATCAGTCGAGAGAAATTCTCGGCAATCAAACTCCTGGAGCCCAGTACGGCATATGGAAGAAATAGTCGTCTCGGCGAGCCCCTTTTCCCCTGCGAGAATCGGGCGAATATTACAGTTGCGGCGGCGTGGAGCGGGGCATATCATCATTTCAACGCGCCGTCTGTGTTCTCATGCGTTCGCCATTTCTGTCATTCTTTGCAGGCGTCGTCCGAGAGGAAGTCTGCACCGGGGAATGCCGATGAGCGAAGCCAAGGAACAAACCAACCAGCCGCCCGATGGTGAAGGGGCGGGCCCCACCTGGTCTTTTCACGGCTCCGTGTTGGGACCGGGCGGGCAGATAGGTCCGTTCCGGATTGAGCGAGAGCTGGGCCGGGGAGGGGCGGGCGTGGTGTATCTGGCCCACGACACCAAGCTGGATCGTTCGGTGGCCATCAAGAGCCTTCCGGTAGAGTTGATGGAAAGTCCTCAAGCCCGGACGCGGTTTGCTCGCGAGGCACGGGTTCTGGCCGCTTTGAATCATCCGAACATCGCTGCCATTTACGATGAACTGCAAGAGGCCGAGGGCGCTGGCTATCTGGTTCTTGAGTACGTGCCCGGCCAGACCTTGGCCGAATGGATCGCCGGCACACGGCTCAAGCCACAAGAGGCTTTGGCAATTGCTCAGCAGATAGCCGAAGCGGTTGCCGCGGCGCATGAGCATGAGGTCATCCACCGGGACCTCAAGCCCGGCAATATCAAGATCACGCCGGAAGGCAAAGTGAAGGTCCTGGACTTCGGCTTGGCCAAGGCCCTCGGCGGCGAGGCAGTGGATGGGCAGAACACCATCACGGAGCCGGGCCGGGTGATCGGTACGCCTGCCTATATGTCCCCCGAGCAGGCCCGCGGCCTGGAGACCGATAAGCGCTGCGACATCTGGTCCTTCGGCTGCGTGTTGTACGAAATGCTGACCGGCAAACTCCCATTCGAGGGCGCGACGGTTTCCGACATGCTGGCCGGGATTCTGGAACGCGAGCCGGACTGGAGTGCGCTGCCTCAGGCCACGCCGCCGAACATTCGAGTTCTGGTGCGCCGCTGCCTGCAGAAAGACCCCCGGCACCGTTTGCACGACATCGCCGATGCCCGGATCGAGTTGGAGGAGCAAACGGCGCTACCGACCGAGCCCCAGCACGTGCCACCCCGGCTTTCGCGAGGTTCGTTGATCGGCACCGGCCTGGCCGCCTTCGGCCTCGGGCTGTTACTGGGCGGCCTGGCGATGAAGTACTCAAAGCCCCGTGCCTCCAAGATGGCGCAGCCCGTCGTGCAGTCCTTCGTCCGGTTGGAGGCTGGACACTGGCTTGATGGAGGAAGCTTTGACTACCGTCCAACTCGAACTGCGATGGCCCTCTCTCGCAACGGCCGCTTCCTCGTCTATAGCGCGATCAAAGAGAATCCCGGTGTGCAGGACAAACGCTGGCTCTATCTGCGCAGAATCGACGAACTCGAAGCCAAGCCCATCGCCGGAACCGAAGGCGGTTACTGTCCCCTCCTTTCGCCGGATAATCGCTGGGTCGGGTTCTTAAGGGCCGGCAAGCTGATGAAGGTCGCCGTGGAAGGGGGAATTCCCACGGCTTTGACCAATGTGGGGGGCGCCTTCGGTGTCAGTTGGGGAGATGACAACAGGATCATCTTCGCCTCGTCCTGGAATTCCGGACTCTCCAGAGTCTCCGCCACCGGCGGGGAGGTAGAGGCCCTGACAGCGCCCGACCAGGCCAAGGGAGAATACGGTCACCGCCTGCCCTGTTGCCTGCCTGGCAGAAAGGGAATTGTGTTTACCATAGTGCGCCACAGTTGGGACACATACCCCAAACTTGCCGTCCTGGACCTCACGACGCGAAAATGGCAAGTGCTACTTGATGACGCTGCGGATGGCCGTTATGTCCCCACCGGGCACTTAGCGTTCCTCCGACGGGGAATGCTATACGTGGTCCCTTTTGATCAGGAGAGGCTTCAGATAGCCGGTGAGGCCGCTCCGGCCGTGGCGAATATCGCGCAGACCCTCGCGGGAAACAGCACTCAATTCAGCGGCGCCGGCCAGTACTGTATTTCCGCCAGCGGGTCTTTGGTCTATGCAGCGGGTGGAATCCTCCCGGACAGGCAGAATTCCTTCGTTTGGGTGGATCATGAGGGGAAGGCCGAGCCGGTTACCGCGGACCAAGGTCCCTTCTTCGGTCCACGGCTGTCGCCCGACGGCCAGCAGATCGCCTACTGGAGCGGGGGCTGCATCTGGGTCTATGATTTGAATCGCGGGACGACCACGAGGTTAACGTCTGAACCCGGGGCAGGTTAGATGACATGGTCCCCCGATGGGCGCCAAGTGGCTTTCGACTGCGTCACGACGGGGGCCCGGAATATCTATTGGCGGCCTGCGGACGGACGCTCGCCCATGGAACAACTCACCAAGAGTGAGCACAATCAATTCCTTGGGCCCTGGTCTCCGGATGGCAAAACCCTGGCTTTTGTGGAGGACGGCCCGAATCACAACCACGACATTCTTCTGCTGGACGTCGGCAACTTGAGGGGCACGCCGTATCTGAACTCCCCCTATTGGGAAGCCTATCCCGAGATCTCGCCCGACGGAAGGTGGATGGCCTACCAATCTACTGAGTCGGGACGCTACGAAGTCTATGTCCAGACCTTCCCGGTGGTCGGGAACAAGAAGCAGATATCGAATAACGGGGGCACCGAGCCTCTCTGGTCGCATGACGGCAAACAGCTATTCTATCGGCGGGGGCCAGATTGGGTGGGAGCGGAAGCCAGAAATGAAGTCTGGGTCGTCGATGTTCAAACCGGGTCCGATCTTTCTCCCAGCAAGCCCCGGCTGTTATTTCGGCAGCCGGAAGGTCAATTGGGGTATGGTGGTAGTGATCCAATTCGCGCGTGGGACAGATCGCCTGACGGGAAGCGATTCCTGATGGTGCAACTCGAAGAAAGGAAGCCCCAACCTTTGACGGAAATGGTCCTTGTCCAAAACTGGTTCGAAGAGGTACGACGCCTCGTGCCACCGGGAAGAAATCGATGACGTCTTCTGCTGCTTCTGGAGCAAGGTGAGCCATGGACGAATCACTGACTGGTCCCAAACCCATCCGGCGGCTCGGGGATTTCGAGATCGTTCGTGAATTGGGCCGCGGGGGCATGGGCATCGTCTACGAAGCCAGGCAGGTCTCCTTGAACCGCAAGGTGGCTCTCAAGGTGCTCAGCGGCTCTTTGGGCCTGACCACCAAGGCCGTGATCCGTTTCCAACGCGAGGCCGAGGCCGCCGCCAAGCTCCACCACACCAACATCGTGCCCATCTACGCCACCGGAGAACAGGATGGCGCGCATTACTACGCCATGGAACTGATCGAAGGACCGGGGCTGGACCAAGTCATCAGCCAGATTCGCGAGATGCAGAAGTTCGCCTCGCAGGGCGATGGGGTACGGGCCATTTCCCCGAGCGCTGCCACGGCCAGCGGCACGCCTGCCCATGTCGATTGGGTCTCCCGAACCATGGACTTCCCGCAACCCGACGCCGCCGCTACGCCCGAGGCTCACAGTGCCAGTTCCAGCACTCTCTCCAGCGGGACAGGATACTTCGACACGGTCGCCCGGATGGTGGCCGAAGTGGCCGATGCGCTGGACTATGCTCATGCCCAGGGAGTGATCCATCGCGACATCAAGCCCTCAAACCTACTGCTGTCGCCGGTGGGGCGCTTGAGCATGAACGACTTCGGGCTGGCGCGGATGCTGGAGCAGCCGGGGATGACGGTCTCGGGCGAGTTTGTCGGCTCGCCGATGTACATGTCGCCGGAGCAAATCGCGGCAGGCCGAGCGCCGCTGGACCATCGCACGGATATCTACTCCCTGGGGGCGACACTGTACGAGATATTGACCTTGCAGCCGCCATTCCAAGGAGTGCGTCGGGACCAGGTGATCGCGCAGATCATCGGCAAAGAGCCCAAGCCGCCGCGGGCGATCAACCACAGGATTCCACCGGACTTGGAGACGATCTGCCTGAAGATGATGGAGAAGGACCCGGACAAGCGCTACCAGACGGCGGGCAGCGTGGCACAGGACCTGCGGCGGTACGTGAACCGCTTCGCGATCTCGGCGCGGCGGATTGGGCCGGTGGGAAGGGTCGTGCGCTGGGCCAAGCGGAACAGGGCGACTGCGGCGGCGCTTTGTGGCTTGCTGCTGCTGGGCCTGATGGCCGGGGTCTTCGCCTATCGCGAGCACCGCTCTGAGCAGCGAGGGCTGGAGGAGAAGCGGCAGCATGCGGTCGAGCGGGCGATGCTCATCGCCATGAGCGGCGATCTCGATGGAGCCGAGAAGGCCATTGCTGAGGCCGAAGTCCTGGGCGCCTCGCTTGGTTCGGTCCGCATGATCCGCGGCCTGCTCGCCCTTCACCGGGGCGATACCCGCAACGCCATCGAGCACCTGGAGCAGGCGGTGAAACTCCTCCCCAGCAGCGTGGCCGCCTACTCGCTGCTCGCCGGGGCCTACCAGGCTGACAATCAGGGGGACCGTGCGGAAACCATCTTCAGAGGCCACATTGAGAAACTGACCGCCGTCACTCCGGAGGACTATCTGTTCAAGGGAGATGTCGAGTCGTCATGGGATCCGGCCCGGGGCCTGGAGGACGTCAATGAGGCGATCCGCCGGTGGCCGAACTCGTCCATCGCCCGCGTCCTCCGTGCCTCTGTCCGCAGTAACTTGGCCCTGGATATCGGCAATGTCGACCTGGCCCAGTCAGCCATTGACGACGCGAGCGCTGCCAAGAATATGATGCCTGGATACCCCTATGCCATCTTGACGGACCTCTTGACCCATCTCGCCGGCGCGGTGGTCTTTAGAGATGCGGGAGAGAAAGATCGCGCGGATGCATCCTTACGCCAGGCTGAAAGGGATGCCCGGGAACTCGATCAGTTTCCTGCCATCCCCTGGAGTTACGCTGGTCGCTACCTGTACCTCAGCTTTACCGGGCAAGAGCCGGCAGCTTACGAAGTGGCCTGCAAGGGTTACGAAGAAGCCGAGAACGCTGTGACTCGCAATATCTATGTGGTTTCGCTCTACGAACAGCGTGATTTCAAGAAGGCCTTGGAGGTGATCGAGCGTGTGGCAGGCACCACAGAGATCTCCAGTCGCGAGGCGAAGTCGGCCGGCGCGGTCCACTGGGTGCGGCCCTTCATCCTCGCGGAGCTGCCGGATGGCCCCTCCCGTGCCCTGGAGGCTTATAGGGGAAACTGTAAGCGGTTCACGGAAGGATCTGCTGTCATCTCCAACCTGGCCACGCTTCTGTTCCTGGGCAAGAGAAAGGAAGCGATGGATGCCAGTAGAGAACTCCTCACCCACCCAGAGCGATTGACGAGCCTCAATAGCGAGCACAATTTGCGGATCCTCAAGTACTTGGGAGGTGACATCTCCGAGGGGGACTTCCTGGAGGCGGAAGCCGGGTCGAGGGGGAATGAATGCGAGGCGCATTTCTACGTGGCCCTCGACCGACTGAGCCAGGGGGACCGGGCCGGCACCCGCGAGCACTTCCAGAAGTCTCTCGCGGCAGGCTCATTCTCGCTTCAATGGAGCCGACCGTTCCTCAAGAGGATGGACCAGGACCCGAATTGGCCGCCGTGGATTCCGCTGCAGGAGCCCGCGCCCCAGCCGACACCGAACCCCAGCGCAATAGTGAGAATTGAAAGGAGCCACCACATGCCTTCGGTCATCGTAACCACAGGAGATCAAAAGGGCGAGTTCTTGCCTCTGGGTCGTCGAACCAGCGTGATCGGCAGAGCCGAGAACCTTCCGTTACAGATCCGGGACGACCTGATCTCCCGCAAGCACCTTCGGATAAAGTTCGATGAGCAAACAGGAGACTACTTCGCCGAGGACATGGGCAGCCACAACGGCGTGTATATCAACAACAGGAAGATAACGGAGAAGACGCGGCTGTCCGAAGGTGACATGATCTCGATCGGAACGACGCTGCTGATGTTCACTCAGAAAGACTTCGACGACAAGGACAGCGCGTTGACGCACTACAAGAAAGTCGGAGAGCAAATGCGGCTGACGCAGCACACCGGCAAGAGCTCGCCACAGGCCGGGATCGAGAGAACCGACGGATAGGTCTCCGCAAGACATCGTGGCCGAAGATTATGAAGCCCACTCCAATCAGCCTCGGCGGTGCCTTGACGACAAACGAACGAATTGCCGCACCCGTACTTTGGGACTGATGCCGGAGTGTGTACCCTATAGCCAATCCGCCACAGGAAGTTGATTGATTGCCTGGCGCAGCACCGGATCTACGTTGGTGTACACGGCATTGGTAAGCTGTGGGCTGGAATGCTCCAGCAGTCTCTGAGTCACAGCGGTCGATACACCCCTCTGAGCCAGCAGGGAAGCGAAGGTCTTTCGCAAGTCATGGAACTTCAGCCCCGGCATATTGATGGCCTTCCGAACTCTCTCCCACTTCTTCGGGCTGAACCTATCATTGAAGAGCCTTTCTTGTCCATCTGGGAGTGTGGCTACGTGATTTGACAGTTCCGTCATGATCGATTCGGGGATGGGAGGCTCTGCCATAGCCTTCCCTGCCTTACGATTCTGCGTGGTGATGGTGTTTCGGTCGAAGTGAATATCACCGATGCGGATGGCTTCTATGTCACCGCGGCGCAGCCCCGTCGTCACGGCCAGAAGTACCCGCAGACGCATAGTTGGATATCGGCTTGTAGCTGAGAGTAGAGCCTGTACCTGTTGTGTGGTCAGAGCCATCACCGGCTTCTGGTCTATCTTGACTTTCTTGGCTCATCCGGTTTTTGCGTACT
>DCUI01000268.1 GCA_002327785.1 Phycisphaerales bacterium UBA2218 | reverse complement strand
ACAGCGGCGCCGGGTCGTTGCCCGGATTCACCCCGACGTTGGCGACTTTCCAGCTACCGGTGACGCCGCCGGTGGCGACCACATCGGAGAACTCGGCAAAGCAGAAGCCGCCCGCACCGTTGTTGCTGGTTACGGCCAGACCGATGTAGATCGGGCTGCCCATGACGATGGTCTGAGGATTCGTCGAGCCGCCGTCAACGTTCTCGTTGGCCGGCTGCTGGATCCAGGTATTGCCGTCCAGCGAATAGTAGCCGGTGAGCTGGCTGCCCTTTCGCTCCACCTTCACCCAGACCGGGAAGGTGATGGCGCCGGTGGCGCTATGGTTGGAGATGGCGCTGGCTGCGGTGGACGGACGGTTCTGGAAGGCCCGCCGGCCGTCCGGTGTGGGGTGCATCAACGCATAGGCGGAAGACGGGTCCAGGCTTTCGCGGATCATCACGCCGGGTTTTGCCCAGGTCTCGGAGCCGCCGGTCACGCTGATGACCTTGGCGGAAATCGCCCCGTCGCCGTTGAGCGTCTTGTAGACGAACCGGAAGTTGTCGCTCGTGCCCCAGATGTCCGCGGTGTTGGAGCTGATGGTATACTGACCGGGCGAGGTCTCGAGGAAGCGCGCCGGGTAACCGCGGACCCAGAGGGTCAGATCGGAGACGCCGTTGACGGTCCAGTTCTGCACGGAGCCGAATTCGCGTTCGATCTCGCTTAGGTACGGCGTGTTGACGTTGTTATAGTCCATCGGCATGGACTGCGTTCCGCCGTGGACGATCGTCCGCTCGCCGAATGTTCCATTGGCGGCGTCCATGTATCCGACCTGCGAGCCGATGACGCCGTCAGCCAGGTCGTCAGTCCAGGTCTGCCAGATGGTCGTTCCGGCGTCTATGTCATCATCATAGCTCTCCATATCGTCGACCACGATATAGTCGGCCGTGGTGAAAGACCACACGGCGCCCGTCCACGGGCTGTCCGCCTCGGCGGGATTGACCTCGTCGACGCGCCAGTAATACGTCGTGTTCCAGTCCAGCTCACCCGGATCGTAGGTGGTATTCCCCAGGTTCTGCTGGCCGACGTAGACGCCTGCGGTCGCCGGGGTGGCGTTGGCCACGGCCTCGGCGTCCTCGCCGAAGTAGATCTGGTGGCTTGCAGCTTTCTCGCCCGCGATCCACTCGAGCGTGATGTCCTGCCGGATGTTGGCGGCGCCGTTGACCGGATAGACCGCCCTGGCGTGAACCGGAGGTTGAAGCGGTCCGGGCGGGATGATCTGGCGGGCCACCGTCGGGGTCTGATAGGACAGCCGCGCCACGGCGCCGCCGCCATTCTCATAATATTCCATCCTCAAGGAATAGATTCCAGGCTCGAGGTACATCGGCTGGCTGAATCGGTCGGTGGTGGCCTGGTCCACCCAACTGTTCACGATCAGTTCGTCGTTGAGCCAAAGGTACACGCCGTCGTCGGTCGTGGTGATGAAGGTGTACGTGTCGGCCACGGCAATCTCCAGATCGGCCGTCCAGCGGACCGAGAACTGATCGATGGGGATCGGGTCGCCCGGAGTGCCTTCGCCCCAACCAAAGTTGATGGATTCATCGATGCGGGTCATCGCAGGCTCCCCCGTTGGGGTCATGCCGAGGAAGTACTCGCCTTTGGCCCCGCCGCCGCCGGCGCCGCCTGTGGTGAATCGCCATACGGTCCCGGGGTATTTGACGCCTCCTATGGCGGTCTCGTCCACCGCCCAGTAATAAGTCGTTTCGATCTGAAGGGTGCCGGGGTCATAGGTTATCCCACCCTGGCCGGTGGCCACGGCTGCCTCCGCGCTGCGGTCGGTCACCGCCGCCTCGTCGGTGCTGAAGTACACGTCGTGCTTCTGCGCCCCCTGGCCCGGCGTCCAGCTCAGGTCACTGTCCACATCGATCCATTTGTCCCCATCTCGCGGATTCGGTGCAAAGGCGGTCGTCGGGGCCGCCGTGAAGCTCCAGACGTCTCCCGTGCGGACGGTTCCGTCGGCCTCGATCTCGTCGATCCGCCAGTAATATGTGACAGCAGGCTGCATACCGACGTAGTAGTACAGCATCGGGTACTGGCGGGCGCTCACCAGATCGGCCTCGGTCAGTTCGGGCGCGGTGCCCAGGTAGACGTCGTGGAAGACGCCGAAGCCGCCGGCACTCCACTGCAGCAGGCCCATCGTGACGCCCGTGGCGCCGTCGGCGGGAGAAGGACTGCCGGCCTTGAGATTGACGTATTCGGCCACCCGCATGATGTCATCTACGTTGGCCTGGCCGCTCGTGTCGCGGAGCCGTACGAATCCACGGAACGTGTCATTCGTCACGAAGTGCTTCACCCAGGCCGGCGCATTGCCATTGGCGTCCTTGGCCAGGACCGTCACGCCGGTCATGCCGGTGGTCGCCATCGGCCGGGCCGAGGTCCACGTCTGCGTCAGGCCCCAGCGGACCCCGGCTTCAGTGATCTGCGCCGAGGCATTGAGGTCCCAGGCTCCGCTGGCGGCATTGAACCCGAGAACAGAGGATGAGCCGCCGGTGCCCCAGGTCGTGTTCGTGCCGGCAGCGTTGCACTGGTAGTAGAATGGAATATCCGCATACCATACGATCTTGCCCCCTGCGTCCAGGTACTTGCGAAGCGTACAACTGGCCGACTGGGTCTCCGTCACCGTGTCCGGCACAACGTCCTGGGTGAAGACGACCACGCTGAGCTTCTTGTCGGCGATCCGGGCCGTCATCCAGGTTTTGAGCTGATCGGCGTTGAGGACCTCGTAGCCGGCGGCCGCCAGAGCGGTGGCCGTCGCCACGCCCGATCCGGCCCACGCGGAGGTATACCGAGTGTCCGAGTACGCGGCCTTGATCCAGGTCAACTCCGCTGCCTGAACCTGCGCTGCGCCAAGGATCCCCACCAGGAGGACTCCGAAAAACATCTTCTTGCACATGCTGTTTCTCCTTCAAAAAAGATACCTGCGCCCTCACGAACGTCCGAATTGGCGCATTATTCTCATAGCGCCGCCACGATCGTTGGTCGGCTCTCGTCGGGTCCGCCGAGGGGCGACACACGAGCTGTCGGCAGCCGGGGTCGATACGCGATGTGGAGCGACGACGCCCCAGGCTTCGCATAAACATGTCCATACCAATACTGTTATCGTCTTCCCCGCTCAAAGATCCTGTCGGACTACTGATCCGCGCCGGGCCTGGTCAGGCCGATGTCATCGATATAAACCCGACCGGTTCCGCCCGCCTGCGGGTCGGCCTTGTCACCCACTCCAATATATATCGTCTTTACCCGGCTCAAATTCACACCCGCAAATTCGCTCAGCGGGATTTTCCATTCGCTCCATTTCGTCGTCGTCAGGATCGCCGGGTCGGGGTGGCCGACCGTCGCCTTGTTCTTGGAGGCATCCTCGATCGTGACATACAGCGGCTCGGGACTGTTGATCAGTCTGCCCCGAACCGCCAGGACGAGCGTGTTGGCGTCACGGATCGTCCAGTCCTGCGCGGATTCGAACTGCCGCTGGGCCTCGCTGTAGAAGGGGGCATCGATGTTGTTGTAATCGATCGGCATGGCCTGATTGGCGTCATGGACGATGAACAGCTCGGCGAAGGGCGCTTCCCAGTTGCCGACCGTTGAACCCGTGCCGTTGGTGTACCCGTCGAGCCAGGTGTCGAAGATCAGGTTGTCGACGTCGTTGTAGCTCTCGAAGTCATCGATGGGCAGGGCCGTGGTGAAGCTCCAGACCGGGCCTTCCTGGACGGCATTGCCCAGCAGGACCCCGTCGACGCGCCAGTAGTAGGTCGTCAGAGCGTCGAGAGTCTCCGGGGCGAACAGCGCATCGGCCAGGTCCAGCGTGCCCTGGTCCGCAGCCGCCGCACGCTCATGAACGGCATCGACGCTGTCACTGAAGTACACGTGGTGTTTGATGGCCCCCGCGCCGGGCAACCACGTGAGGGTGGGTGTCAAGAAGATGGTGTTTTCCCCATCCGCCGGGCTCGGATGGTAGGTTGTCACGTCCTGAACGGTGAAGGTCCAGACGTCGCCGGTATGGACGGTGACCATGTCCTTTTCGGTCTCGTCGACCCGCCAGTAGTAGGTGGCGCCGGCGGTGAAACCGAGGAAATGATAGTAGAAGAGCGTCGCCTGGCGGGATGCCTTGACGTCGTCTTCCGTCAGGTCCGGACTGAGGCCGAGATAGACGGTGTGGAACATCGCCGAGTCGCCGGCCGTCCACTGGAGCAGCGGCACACCCGCGTTCACGTTCAGGGTCCCGTTGGCGGGACTGGGCTTGCGGGCCTTGAGCTGCGCGCCGATCTGAAAGATCTCTTCCTCAGTCACGGCCCGCTCGTAGAGACGCACGTCGCTCAGGCACCCGCGCCATCGCTCGTCCACGGGATCGCCCCCGATATAGAACGGATTGGCGTCCATCGTTTTGGTGAGGGTCACGGAGAGCACCTTCTTGCCGTTGCGATAGTAGGTGAGCGTGGCGCCTTTCTTCACGGCCACGTTGTGGACCCATTCCCCGTCCGGGATCACCGTCGGGAACGTGATGCTGTTCGCATAGTTCGTGTCGTCGTTGTAGTACTCGAACTTCGTGGGCGTGAACTTGACGAACTGCAAGGGCGATGCCGTCCCGCCGTAACGATTGCCGAGCATCGTCTCGTTGACGCCGGTGCCGGCCTGGTCCTGTTTGCACCAGACCATCCACGTGAAGTCATTGGTCAGGTCCATGGCCGGGATTCCGCCGGCGACGACGTAGGCCCCGCTGGTGTCATTCCCGTTGAAACTCAGGACCATGCCTCGCTCGGGGTCTTCGAGCCAGACCGAGCCGTTGGGTCCCAGACCGCCCCCCAGGTTGTTGATCGTGCCGTTGACGCCCTTGGCCGAGGAATCGAGCGCGACGTCGCCGTCGCCCTCGTTGAGCTTCCACCAGCCCACAAGGGTGGGGTCTTCGTCCCCGAACGTCGTACTTGTGATGCCGAGCACAAGCCCGGCGATTGCGATGACAATCAGTCTCTTGCACATGGCCCCAGTCTCCCATACGAAGTGACAACGCTTGCGTCGAGCGCCACACGGCTCGATGCCGGCGTGTCTATTCTGGTCGATGCGTCGTCTCCCTTGCAGATCGCTCCTCCCGGCAGTTCATGACGTGTAAAAAATCACCGACAATCCTCCATATCACGTCCTTCTTATCGTCCAAAACTCATTCTAAACTTCCCCCCCGTGCCAAGTCAAGGGTCTTTCTCGGTGAAAGTCCGAGAAAAACGCGTCGCGGCGCCTGGCTCATCCGGCTCTTACGCACGTTCAGGTGGGCCCGCAGTCCATAACGTTCGTAGTGAAGCCGCAAGGTGTTATCTTCCTTGCCTTCGAAGATATGCCCTTATGGGCACACTGCAAGCGGGCTTGCGACCCGGATCGGGTGTGGGGATTCGTTTTGTGCGGGCTGGGGGTTTCGGTATAATGGAGGCAGTCCTCGCGGGCGCCAATTCGTGCTTTCGGAGCGAGGGGATCGATTTGAGCTTGGGAGAAACAGCATGGGCGTTATCGGCGGATGCGCACGGAGCGTCGGGGTGAAATGGTGGATCGGGGTGGTTGCATTGCTGGTTGCGGCATGGCTCGGGCGGGATACCGTCGCGGCGGAACGCCCGTCGGGACGGCCTGAACTGCGGCCGCACTTCGTGGCGGGTGAGGTCCTCGTCAAATTCAAGGATGGTCAGGCCGGGGGGATTGGCGTTCTGTCCGAGGATGCGGCGGTCCGCACGGACCAGGCGAGCCTGCTGCGATTGCAGTCGAAATACGGCGTCGAGAGCCGGGGACCCGTGTTCAAGCGGGTCCACGAGCAGTTGCGCCAGCGCAAGCTGGGGGGCCGGCTGGGCATCGCCTCGACGGATGCGGCGACTCGGCGGTCGCGGGACCTGCTGCGGTTCTATGTGCTCAAGACCGAGCGGGGCGTGCAGGCGGTGTGCCGCGAGCTGAGCACCGACCCGGCGGTCGAATTCGCCCAGCCGAACTACATCTACCATGTGTGCCGGACTCCGAACGATCCGGAATTTCCCGATCAGTACGCTCACCAGTTGATTCAGATGGAGGACGCCTGGGACATCTCCACGGGCAGCCGGGATATTGTGGTCGCGGTGCTCGATACCGGCGTGGACGTGAACCACCCGGACCTCACGGAGAATATCTGGATCAATCCGGGCGAGATCGCCGGCAACGAGGTCGATGACGACGAGAACGGGTACGTCGATGACGTGCACGGCTGGAACTTCGGCGACGACAACAACGACGTCACCCCTGACGAGATTTCTTCCTCCGTCGCCAGTCACGGCACGCTGGTGTCGGGGGTCATTGCGGCCGTCGGCAACAACGGCAAGGGGGTCTGCGGGGTCAACTGGCAGTGCAGCGTCATGGCCCTGCGTGTGAGCCTCGATTTCACCACGGAGGAAGCGGCCGCGGGTCTGGACTACGCCGCCGCCAACGGGGCCCGCGTGGTGAACATGAGCTTCGGAGGCGACGTGTTTGGTCCGGAGGGCGATCTCGTGCTCAAGGCCGCGATCGACCGGGCCTACGAGCAGGGCGTGCTCCTGGTCGCCAGCGCGGGCAACTCCGACACGAGCCGGGTGAACTACCCGGCGGGCTTTGCCAACGTGATGGCCGTCGCCTCCACCAACGGCGAGGACACCAAGACCGGCCACAGCACGTTCGGGACCTGGGTGGACATCGCCGCGCCCGGCACGGACATCGTGACGACCAATCTCGGGGGCGAGTACCTCGCCACGGCCGGCACGTCGTTCTCTTCGCCCTACGTGGCGGCCGTCGCGGCCCTGCTGTTCGCCTATCGGCCGGACCTGACCCACATCCAGGGGAGGGCGATCCTCGAAAATACGACCGACCCCGTCTACTATGGGGACCTGGACCCGAACCTGGCCTACATCGGCACCGGGCGAGTCAACGCCTACAAGGCCCTGATGGCGGCGGACGAGCCCCAGGCCCTCAGCGAGATCTTCTCGCCCAGACCGAACCAGGTGTACGCCGCCGACGGCAATGCCGTCGAGCTGTGTCTTTTCGTGTACGGCGATTCCTATCGCCTCGATTGCCGTGTGTACGGGGGCGCCGACTGGACGGCCGTGGCCGCCGGCGAGGCGCCGACGGACCCGAACGGCCTTGTGTTCCTTTCCCTGGATAACCCCGGCATGGGGACCTACGAGTTGCGGATTCGCGTGAGCCGGGGCGACCGGGCGCACACCAATTACCGCCTCTTCGGCGTCACCGACGCGAAGGAGCAGGCCCACTGGCCGGTGCCCCAGGACGCAGACGACGAGGACCTGTACTACATGTACTATATGGGCAATCCGATTTGCATGGACGTCGACGGCGACGGACGCAACGAGATCATCCAGACGCTGTTGGACTACAGCACTTATTGGGGCAGCGGCATGGTGAACATCTGGACGGCCGACGGCAACTCCCTGCCGAACTGGCCGGTGGATCTGGGATACGCGTGGCCCTCGAGTCTTGCGGTGGGTGACATCGACGGCGACGGCGACTACGAAGTGGTCGTGGGATGTGAATACGACGGGGAGGTATACGCCTATCACGTCCGGTCCGGCCGGATCGTGGAGGGCAACTGGCCCGCCTGGGTGGGCGGATATTACGGGTACATCGCCGCCGGGCCGGTATTGGCCGATCTCGACGGCGACGGCGACAGCGAGATCCTCGTCGCCCTGGACCTGGAATCGGCGAGCACGGACGGCCTGATCGCGCTGCAAGGCGATGGCACGTACTTCTGGGCGAGGCGTTACACCGCCGAAGGGCCGATGAGCGTCGCCGATCTCGATCGCGACGGCGACGTGGAGATTGCCCTGTGCGGCCTGGGACCGGGCTTGAGCCGGGTCTACACGTTCATCCTCGACCATCAGGGCCAGCAGGTCGCCCGATGGCGGGGCGGCAGTCCCAAGGGAACCGTCTTTGCCGACATCGACAACGACGGCAAGACCGAGCTGGTGTTCTGCACCGAAGAAGAAGTGATGGCCGTCCGCGCCGACGGGAGCACCGTCTGGAGGACGCGGACCGCCGATTTGCTCAACGCCGGCGGCGGACTCTGCGTCGGCGATCTCGACGGGGACGGCCTGAGCGAGGTCTACGTGGACACGCTCGTCGAGAGCGATGAGTCCGTCTTTACCCGTGTCTACGCGTTCGATCACAAGGGCATGCTGCTGGCCGCCGCCGGCTATCCGAAGACGATCATGGGCGACCCGACGCGGTGCATCCCGCTGATTGCGGATATCGACGGCGACGGGCAAAAGGAGTTGATCGTCGGCCCGGGGGGCGAGCCCTTTATGGCCTGGGAGGCCGATGGCTCGATCACGCCGGGGTTCCCGATGCTCAATCTGGCGGCGGATGTCGAAGTGAACCCTGCGGTTGCCGATCTGGACGCCGATGGCGACATCGAGATCATGGTGGCTGCGGATGACTACCGGTTCCACGTCGTGGACCTGCCGGCCCCATACTCGGCCGATCTGGTGGATTGGGGCATGGCCCATCACGATCCGCAGAACTCCGGATGGACGGCGGATACGCCTCAGTTGGACGTGCTCGCGGTGCCGGCCGAAGTCCGGCCGGGCGAGCGGCTCGAAGTGCATCTTACCGCCTCGAACCCGGCGAACCTCCCGCTGCGATGGTCCGTCGGCAATCTGCCGAAAGGGGCCTGGTACGACCCCGAGAGTCTCACCATGTACTGGAAGCCGGTGGCTGATCAGGCATTCGGTACCTACGCGCTCTCGTTCCTGGTTACGGACGGCGTGCGGCAGTTCAGCCGTGGCGTCTCGGTGACCGTTGTGCCGGACGCGATCTACTACGCGAGCATGGATGCCGACCCGAATTGGACGCTGGATGAAGGTTGGGCCTGGGGCGATCCGAACGGACAGGGCTCCTGGAACGGCGATCCGAACGCCGCCCATACGGGCAGCAACGTCGTGGGTTACGCGCTCGACGGCGACTACGCCAACAGCCTGGCCGAGACGCGATACGCCACAACCGGCCCGATTGATTGCACCGGCTACAAGAACATCCGTCTGAGCTTCTGGCGCTGGCTCGTCGTCGAATCGCCCTATGACTACGCCTGCGTCCAGGTATCGAGCGACGGCGCGAGTTGGACGGACCTCTGGACGACGGGCCGGTCCCACATCTCGGACACCGCCTGGCAGTACGTGGAGTACGCGGTCCCCGCCGACGTCGCGGACGGCCAATCGACGGTCTGGTTCCGCTGGGGCATGGGCCCGACGGACGATTGGATCACCTGCCCCGGCTGGAACCTCGACGACGTCCAGGTTGCCGCAGAGACGGCGGATTGACGAGTTGCGATCTATTGATGGTTTGATCCGCGCCGCGAGTGCCATGACTGCCTTCGCGCAGCCATGGCACTCGTCGCATTGAGGGTCGCGCGTTACGGCGTCCACGCCGGGGCGTCAGCGGCAGGGCGTGCTATGCACACCACCGCCTTGCGAATGGTCGAGCTATGGTTGAAACGGGTACGCATTCTGTGGTGCGTTCTGACGGCTCTCATTGTGCCTGCCCTCCGAAGAATCTGCACATGACTCTTGACTGACCCAAAACCCGGTGATACAGTCAAAGGTTTGTTTCCATGAGAATCCAAGGAGTGCTCCTGTGCAAGAAGCTATTGCAAAAGCCGATGCCTTGATCGAGGCGATGAATTACATTCGCAGCTTTCGCGACCGGATGGTCGTGGTCAAGCTCGGCGGCAGTGTGCTCGACGACGAGACCGCCCAGCGGAGGCTGCTTCACGACGCGGCGTTCATGTCCACGGTGGGCATGCGGCCGATCATCGTCCACGGCGGCGGCAAGGCCATCACCCGCGCGATGAACGAAGCAGGTCTGGAGCCGGTCTGGGTCCAGGGACGCCGCTACACGGACCAGCGAACGCTGAACATCGTCGAGCACGTGCTCGTGCGAACGGTCAACGAGCCGATCTGCCAGAGACTCGAAGATCTCGGCTGCAAGACGATGGGCCTGCACACGCTCAGCAGTTGCGTGCTGACGGCCGAGATGCTCCGCCTGCCCGGCGAGGAAGGTCGCAAGATCGACCTGGGCCTGGTCGGGAAGGTCAGCGAGGTCAACGCCAAGCTGCTGCACACGCTGTGCGCCGACGGAACGATCCCGGTCATCTCCTCGACGGCCATGGACAAAAACGGCGGCAAGCTGAACGTCAATGCCGACACCGCCGCCGGCAAGGTGGCCGCGGCCGTCGTGGCCGAGAAGCTGGTCATGGTCAGCGACACGCACGGCATCCGGCGCGACATGAACGATCCCCAGAGCTGTATCTCCAGCCTCAATGAGGTCCAGATCAAGGAAATGATCGACGCCGGTATCATCACCGACGCGATGTTCCCCAAGGTCGAGGCGTGTCTGATCGCCCTGGAGGCGGGCGTCAAGAAGGCGCACATCATCGATGGTCGGATCGCCCATTCGCTCCTGCTGGAAATTTATACCGCCAAGGGCATCGGCACCGAGATCATCAGGAGTTGAGGCGGACCCCACGCCGAAACCGAATTCACAAAGGTGGAATTGTGTTGATTGCGAGTATCGTATTTTCGTTGGACATCCTCGGCGGGATCGCCAGTCGCCGATGCGAGGGCTGTTTCCTTGAGCGTGGGCTCAAGGGACCTCTGAGGCATTTTGCACTTACGCCGTGACGAAACAATGACAATCGAACCGATACGAAAATCGCAAGAGGATACCCATGACAACGCAAGAAACGATTGAGCTTTTCAAGAAATACGTGATCGCCAACTATGGCCGGCTGCCCCGTGTGATGGTCAAGGGCGAAGGCTGTTACATGTGGGACGCCGACGGCAACAAGATCCTGGACATGTTCCCAGGCTGGGCCGTCAGCGGAATCGGCCATTGCCACCCGAAAGTGGTCGAGGCGATCCGCAAGCAGGCGGGCGAGCTGATCCACGTGGACAACACGTTCTACTCCGAGCCGCAGGGCCGGCTGGCCCAGATGCTCAGCGAGCGGGGTTTCGGCGGCAAGTGCTTCTTCTGCAACAGCGGCGCCGAGGCCAACGAAGGGGCCCTCAAGCTCTCGCGGCTTTACACCGCCCAGGGCAAATACAAGTTCATCACGTGCGAGGGCAGTTTCCACGGCCGGACCTTCGCCACGGTGACGGCCACGGCGCAGCCGAAGTACCATGAGGGCTTTCTGCCCCTGCTGCCGGGCTTTGTCTACATCCCGTTCAACGACGTGGCTGCGCTGGAGGCCGCGTTTACCGACGAGGTCGCCGCCGTGCTGGTTGAGCCGATCCAGGGCGAGGGCGGCATCAACGTCGCGAGCCCCGAGTTTCTCCGGGCGATCCGCCGGCTGTGCGACGAGAAGGGGGCCGTGATGATCCTCGACGAGGTGCAGACGGGCATCGGCCGGACCGGCAAATGGTTCGCCTATCAGCATTCCGACATCGAGCCGGACATCATCACGATGGCCAAAGCCCTCGGCGGCGGAGTCGCCATCGGCGCCATGATGGCCCGCGAGGAGATTGCCGCCTGCCTGGTGCCGGGCAAACACGCCTCGACCTTCGGCGGCAACTGCCTGGCCTGCGCGGCCGGGATCGCAACCATCGAGGCCATCGAGGAGGGGAGCCTGCTTCAGCAGGCCGTGGAGATGGGCCAATATGCCCAGCAGCGACTGCGGGCGTTGAAGGAGAAGCATTCCGTCATCGACCACGTTCGTGGCATCGGGCTGATGATCGGCATCCAGCTCACCCGGCCGGGCGCCGGGTACGTCGCGAAGTGTCTCGAACGCGGCCTGAGGATCAACTGCACGCACGACAGCGTGATCCGCTTCATGCCGCCGATGATCGTCACGAAAGAGCAGATCGACGAGGCGGTGAACCTCTTTGACAGCGTCTTAGCCGAGGGCTGATATGAATGATTTCGTTGCCATCAGCGAGTGCTCCACGCAGGAGCTTCATGAGCTGCTCGATGCGAGCGGCTCTCTCAAGGCGTTCTACCAATCCGGCAAGCGGGATCTGTGCCTGACCGGCAAGACGCTGGCCATGCTCTTCGAAAAGCCCAGTCTGCGGACGAGGATCAGCTTCCAGGTGGCCATGACGGACCTGGGCGGCTATCCAATCTACGTCAAGCCCGAGGACATCGGCGGCATCGGCAAGCGCGAGCCGATCAAGGATATCGCCCGCGTCCTGAGCCGGTACGTGCAGGGGATCATGGCCCGCACGTTCGAGCACCAGACCGTGATCGATCTGGCCGAGTACGCCGACATCCCGGTGATCAACGCGCTGACCGACTGGTCGCACCCATGCCAGGCGATGGCGGACTGCCTTACGATCCGCGAGCACTTCGGCCGGATCGAGGGGATCAAGATCGCCTTCATCGGCGACGGGAACAACGTCGCCCGCTCACTGGCTTTCGCCGCCGGCAGGCTGAACATGAAGCTGGTCGTGGCCTCGCCTCGTGGCTATGAGCTCGACGAGCCGACGATTCAGAGGGCCAACTCTTTCACGGCGGATTGTACCTCGCAGACGGGCGATCCCTTCGCGGCGGTCGCCGACGCCGACGTGATCTACACGGACACCTGGGTCAGCATGGGCCAGGAGAACGAGAAGGAGAAGCGCCGGCGGGATTTCGCGGGGTTTGTCGTGGACGTGAAGCTGGTCGAAGCCGCCCCGAAGCACGTGAAGATCATGCACTGTCTGCCGGCCTATCGCGGATACGAGATCACGGACGATGCCTGTGAGTGCCCCGGCTCGATCATCTTCGATCAGGCCGAGAACCGCCTGCACTTCCAGCGGGCCCTGCTCAAGAAGCTGATGGCGTAGCGGGACAGACTCCGGCGGGCTCTCGGAACTGTGATCTATAGGACCGATGGGACGAGTAGGACCTGTTTGAGTCCGGGTGGCAGCGGCAAGCGTGAGCTTGCCGATGGTTTGCATCGGCCATTCTCACGTGGCGAGGTCGGTCTGGACCTGTGTGCCGTCTGGATCGGGCGGTCAGGTAGGCGTCCTGCAGGACGATGAAGCCGATGGCGCCGAGGCAATACAGGGTCCCGACGGTCACATTCACGAGGCCGCTTGCCCTGAACTCCTCCAAGCTGTTGTTGTTGAGGCTGAACCCGGCGGTGGCGAAGGCCGACACGGAATGGAACACCGCCGACCACAAGGGTCGCATGACTCCGTAGGAGCGGAACTCGAAGCGCTGGTCTTCCCGGAGTGTCCTGGGAAACCGTCATCAAATGCTATAGATCGGAGCTTTCGGACAAGGTTTTCCCAAAACTTGATGGCTATGGGCGTGACTTTCTTCGTTTCCTTCGATCCGCCCACACGATGTTTCCCAAGGAACTTCAGGATGGGTATGCGAACTCGACCATCGAGTCTTTCTTCAGCCATGTGCGAGAAAGGTTCGAGGAAAGCGTCAATGCCTCCTACCACGAGGAGAAGCGCCTTACCCCTGCTGGGGTGAAGCGAATGTTCGCCAATCTGATAGCGGATGAACTTCGACAATCGAAGAAGTGGCCCCCTCTCGATGAAATAACCCCCAAACGAATCGCCAAGCTGCGGAGCGGCTGTGCCCGGACCATCGGTGAACTCCGGAAACGAATCTTTGAGAAGCTTTCGATGTCTCAATACACATCGGGAAGAATCATAGATTTCGCAGTCGAAGTTCTTACCCGTCAACGGCTCACGCAGAGTGGTTTGGGCGCAGGGGTAGTAATCGCTGGATTTGGTGAGACAGAGCATTTCCCTCAACTGATTTCATTCGAGGTCCTTGGCATTGCTGATGACTTCCCGCTGTATTTCATCAATAGCCCGGCTTCCATCAAACACAGTCACGAAGCCGTTGTCGTTCCGTTGGCTCAGCACGAGATGGTTTGGACATTCATGGAAGGGATCGACCCTGACTTGCAGAAGCACATAGGGAAATCCACAGGCGAACTCTTCCGCCAAACGGCCAGTATTATCCTCGATACGTTGAAGACGGATTACCCAAAGAGTAGTCCGCGGTTCGGCAAACGGGTGCAACGGGCCGTTGACAAGCTTTTGCCTGATCTCTATAACGAATGGCGTACGTTCCGTAGAAGGCAGTACACAGATCCTGTGATGAACACGGCAGCCTCTCTGCCAAAGGACGAACTGGCCGCGATGGCCGAGGCCCTGGTGGATCTAACGAGGTTTAAGCGCCGGACAAGTTAGCGAACCTGAAACCGTGGGCGGTCCCATTGACGTCGCGGTCATCACCAAAGGCGACGGTTTCGTCTGGACGAAGCGGAAGCACTACTTTGTGCCCGAACTGAACCCCCGATACGTGGCCCGTCTTGTCAGGAGGTAGAACAGACAATGAATCCGAAAAGCCAGAAAGAATTCACCTCACCGCGAGACGTCTTCGAGGCTTGCTTCCCCGACTCTGCTGACAAGAATAGGACGCGTCGAACAGGAACCTATGGCAGTCCTCCTTCTGATGCGGCGGATCGACTTGCGGAGAGGTTTGCAGAAAACATTGCGAAGAAGCATCGTCGGTAGGCACATCTGACAGCTACTGGGGGACACATCTATCAACCGACGGAGAATAGGACAGTCTGCCTTGTCGCGAGAGTACCGCCGACAGAGAAGACACGCGAATGAGAAGCAGTAATATCCCTTTCTCCCTCTTCACAGCGAGAGGAGGTACTCGACGAGGGCGTCGATGTCGTCTGGGCTCAGGTGCGAGGTCCGGCCGTGCTTGTCGTTGGGGTTCTTCGTGGTCAAGACTTCCTGGAGCGTGACGGCGCTGCCGTCGTGGAGGTAGGGGCCGGTCCGCCAGAGCTCGACGCAGGTCGGCGTGTCGAAGGCATCGCTGCGATCCAGCGCGGACCTCGTGCCGACGTTGTGTGTTTTGAGCGATGTGAACAAGGGGGCCGGATGGCACGCGGAGCAGCCCACGTCCGCGTCCTCGAAGATTCGCCTGCCTTGGAGGGCCTTGGGGGAGAGCCGGCCGTTGACCCAATGCGGGCTTGCTTCGGGCTCCATCGAGCGCAGGTATGCGCGGACCGCGTTGAGGTCGCCTTCCTCGATCTCGCGGAACTGGATAAACTGGAAGCCCTTCTGTGTGGCCTCTTCCATATCTTCGCGGATTCCCAGCGACATGGCCGGCGGGGTCTTGTGTGACCAGAGCAGCGAGCGGGCGTTCTTCGGGTTGCCGATGCCGTCGTTGAGCAGGTCCCAGTTGAAGCCGTCGGCCCGGCCGTCCGGGTGGCACGTGGCGCAGGAGAGCCAATGCTGGAAGCTGTGCCGGCCGTCGTGGAAGACAAACTCGCCGTGCCGAACGGCGTCCGGCTCCGGCTGTGGGCCCAGGCTGATCCGCTTGAGCACCCGGCAGCGGTCTGGGTCCAGGACGATCACTTCGCCGGAGTAGTAGCTCGCCACGAGCAACTGCTTGCCGTCCGGGGACAGGGCGATTGCGCGCGGGCCCTTGGCGGCAATAGGGACGCGAGACAACAGTCCCGCCGCGTAGAGGGCGCTGAGGTGGTAGGATAGCTGGTCTCGCTTGGTCGGATCTGCTTTGATCTGTTGCCAGATCGCCGCTGCGTCGTTCGGCTGCCCCGCAGCGCCGCTGCGCGTCGGGGAGGAGGCCGGATCGTCCGACTCTCCGCGTAGAAGCTTGTGGAGCCGGCCCAGCTCGATCCTGGCGACTTGGTGCGCGCCGGCGATGCTGATCCAGGCTGTCATGCCATCGGGCGAAAGAGCGATGTCCCAGGGGTCCGCCGCTCCTTCGGTCACCGTGTCGAGCAGCAGGGTTGCATACAGAGCCTCGGGAGTTTGAAGTTTGAAGTTTGAAGTTTGAAGTGCAGAGTCCCTACTTGATACTTGACACTTCACACTTGAAATTTGCACAGTCGCCAAATCGATGATGCTCAGGGCGTTCGTGTTGACCCATCCGCGGTCGAGCTGCGTCGTCGGCAGCATGGTCCGGCCTCGCGTGTGGATGACGTAGGCCCAGCGCCCGTCGGGCGATATGCTGACATGGCGAACGTTGGCGGAATTGTCCGGCAGGGGGATATCGGTGATCTTCCCATTGCCGTCGAGATCGATCAGAGTGACGACCGAGGTGGACTGGTGCTCGACCGCCGGACCGGTGGGCAGCGCATTGGCGACAACGGCCATTCGCTCATCCGGCGTGATCGCGACAGAATACGGGTGCCTGCCCGCGGGAACCGTCGCTCGCCGGCTGCCGGTCTCGGCGTCCAAGATGGATACCGTGTGCAGGCCATAGTCGCAGATGACCAGGAGCCCTTTCTTCGGCGTCACCGCCAGGCCGATGGGTTTGGGCCCGACGAAGAATCGCCGCAGGATCTCACCCGTGCGGGCGTCGACCTCCGCCACCGTTCCCGCATCGTATTCACAGACAACGACCTTCTCAGCCGAAGTCCAAGCCAATCCCGAGGGTTTGCCGCGTAGTCGCACGGTCTTGTCAAGGTCGCCCGTCTGTGCATCGAGGATATACAAGTAGCCTGCCGTCCGATCCGAAACCGCGAACCTCAGGCCGTCCGGCGAGAACGCCAGATCGAATGGGGATCGGTATGCCTGCTCCTGACGCTGCGGCGGGGGGCCGTCCATGCCGGGATCTCTGACCCCCATCCCTTGCCCCATGCCTTGGGCAAACAGCCCATTCCCATTTCCGATATATCCCAGGAGCAGGGCCAACGACGCAAAAGCTACGACGACAACGACAAGAGACTTCCTATGCATACCAGGCACGTTCCCGGCTCTTGAGCCCATCGAGTGTTTCCTTGGTGATGATCGCGTCTTCCCGCACCTGGAAGTCGAACATGCCGACGCAGATGAAGTCGGCCCCGCCCTCGAAGGCGTACTTGAATCCGCTGGTGGGATGGATCGCTCCGGCGGCGAGCGTCTTGAACGCGACCCAGGGCTTCTTGACCGTCTTCATGAACTTGATGGTTTCCTCCGGCGTCGGCTCCCAGAAATTGTCCGCGTTGTTGCTGAGGACATCCGGTCCCTGGTCCGGCCGGCGGGCCGACCAGTAGTTCGAGTGGTGCAGCGTCTTGACGTAGAAATCGGGGTTGAAGCCCCGGGCCTCCGAGTTGACGATCACGTCGAGCATGTGGGCCCCGAGCCCGCCCGGCACACCCTGGGACTTGATGAACTCGACGCACTCGCCGAGCTTGTCGACGTGGCCTTCCTTGAGCCAGCGGTCGCCGATCGCGCCCTGGATGTAGACCGCCGATGCGCCCCAGTCGATGGATGCCTTGACGTTGGTCTTGAGGTCCTCGGGGGCTGGGTGCCCCTCGGCGATCCACTGGATCTTTCCGCCGCGGTTCCAATGGGCTTTGAAGACGTCCATCGGTTTCTTCCGAGGGTCGGCGATGATCGTGTTGACGCCGCACTCTTCGAGGATCGCGAGCGTTTCCAGCACTTTCTCCGGCGTGTTGTAGTTGGCCATCAGGTGGTGCACGTAGGCGAGGTCCCTCGCGTGGGACCAGCCGCTGATGAGATTGCCGCCGGAGATCAGCCGGCTGAGCTTGAGGTTTTTGATCCGACCCATCGGCATGCCGCCGGCCCCGGTTTCGCCGGAGGGATTTGCCCTGCCGGATTGTGCCGCGACGCTCGCCTGCTGTCTCAGTCCTATTGCCGTCCCCGCTGCGACGGCCATGGACGCCTTCATGAAATCACGACGATCGACTTGCTGCGCCATAATCCACACCCCTTATAGTCGTTGACCTTTGCCATCCGTCCCAGTATATGGGATTCCACCTGCGGTTTCAAGAGACTGCCGGCCATCCTCAGATCCTGGTGGCAGCGGCAGACGCCGGATGGCCTGCTCGTAGTGACGCCGTAAGGCGTTATCGTGTCGAGGGCGTCTCGCCCTCGAATCGCGGGCAGGATGCCCGCGACACATATGCCCTTATGGGCACCCTACGAACCGCTGCTGTTGAGGCCGATCTGGACATTGCCCGTGGACTCGTTGGTAATCCGCTCGGGACCGGTGAAGACGTTCTCGGCAATGACGGCCCGCCGAACCTCCTTGCCCAACTGGATTTGCGGGCGGTCCTGGCGGAACTCGCAGCCCCGGACGAGCACGGTGCCGCTCTGGGCCTGGATGGCAGGGAGAGTGCCTTCTTTGCCGCCCCATTGGGTGAACGTGCAGTCGCCGAAGCCGACGGTGCCCGTGCCGGCGATCTTGGCGATCTGGTTGCAGGGGCCCCAGAAGGCGCAGTTCACGAAGCGGATCGTACCCTTGTTGGTCTCCGTTACTTCGATCATCGTCGGGTCCGGGCCGTGGAAGGAGACGAACTCCCCGTTGGTGACCAGCAGACCAAAGGGCGCGGACTGCTCCACGACGAGGGCCGTGTGGCAATCGTCGGCCCCGATGCCGAGGAAGTTGCCGTTGCAGACCCCCGAGCGGCTGGCGATGAACTTGTAGCCCACCTTGTACCCGAAGCAGAACGTGTTCGTGACGTACTGCCAGTCGGAACGGCCGAAGATGAAGGCCTCGCCGTTGGCCATCTGCCACTGGAACAAGCCCGGCTTCATGCTCCACCATGGGTTGAAGTGCACGTTCTCGATTCGGCCGATATCGTAGATCGCATCGACCAGGACGCCCCGGCGCAGCGGCTGGCCGTGCACGTTGCGGATCAGGTGCCGCTCGTTGCGTGTGGCGTCGATGCCGTTGTAGGGGTTGAGCAGCTCAACGTCCAGAACCGCCGGGTTCTTGCCCCGCATGACGACGGCCCACGGGTACGCCTGAGGCGCCGCGTCGGCGATCTGATCCGGGTAGTAGATCACGACGCCTTTGAGCGTGCTGTTGGTGTTGAGCGTGATGAAGGCCGGCCCTTCCTCGCTGCCCGCGCCCTCGGTTACGAGGAACGTTGTGCCGTCGTCGGTCGGTTTGGGCAGTCCCCGGTCCCGCAGGCCGTTGTGCGCAGGGACCGACTGCCAGATGCCGGCCAGCGTCACGGCGTTGGGCACGTTCAGGTGCCCCGCGAAGAAGTAGCTGCCGCGCGGAGCCAGGACGGTCCCGCCGCCCGCCTGCGCCGCGGCGTCGAGGGCCTTCTGAAACGCCGCCGTGTCATCGGTTTTGCCGTCGCCGGCGGCCCCGAAGCTGCGTACGTCATGGGTGGGCACAACCCCAGCCTGCGACGATTCCTCAGCGTGGGCCGCAATGGAGTTGAGAAGAAACAGTCCGAGGAGACAAAACCTCCGAACGATCGATACATTACTGTGAGAATTCCACGACATTCGTCCGACTCCTAACTGCTCAACCGATGAGAATCATGGGTGCGCACACGCACACCCGGCGCCCGGCAACCGGCGCGGTGCAGTTGCCTATAGTACACTAGTGCAGGCGAAGACGCAGCACTTGACCCTGTTATTTCCGCAAAGGGTGGAATCTACCAGCCAATCTCGCGGCCGCAGTTCCCCTTTTCAATTTGACGGATGCGAAGGGTGCGACTACAATTTTGCCCATCCAGGTTCAGACCAGGCGAAGGATCCGCCGCCGAAACCGGGTCCAAGTGAATTGAGATGAGGTGAAGGAGCATGAAGACACAGTCGAACCATCCCAATCTGTCTCGTCGCGGTTTTCTGGCGACCGCCGCATCAGTCGCGGCCCTGGGCGCCCTCGGCTCGGGCTGCGCCAAAGAGGAAAGGAAAAGCGTGACAACGATGGTAAAGGGCAGGATCCCGGTAGGCGTGCAGGTCTACTCGGTCCGCACGGTGGCGGAGAAGGACCTCGCCGGAACGATTGCGAAGATCGCGAAGATGGGCTACGACGGCGTGGAGTTTGCGGGCTACTACGGCCACAGCGCCAAGGACATCCGCAAGATGATGGACGACAACAACATCGTCTGCTGCGGCACGCACACCCAGATGGATGATCTCTCGGACGAGAAGCTGGCCGCAACCATCGAGTTCAACAAGACCCTCGGCAACAAGTACCTCATCGTGCCCTGGCTCCAGCCGGACGAGGCCAACCCCAAGGAAGGCTGGCTCAAGTACGCCAAGCGGCTCAACGTACTGGCCGAGAAGGTCAAGCGGCACGGCATGATGGTGGGCTATCACAGCCACGCCCACGATTTCGCTCCCCTCGACGGCACGACGCCCTGGGACCTGCTCTTCAGCAATACGAGCAAGGACGTCATCATGCAGATCGACACCGGCAATGCGATGAGCGGCGGGGGCGACCCCGTGGCGTGCCTGAAGAAATACCCCGGCCGGGCCGTCACCGTACACCTGAAGGAATACTCCGCCACGAACCCCAACGCCATGCTCGGCGAAGGCGACGTCAAGTGGGTCGAGATCTTCAGGCTCTGCAGGTCCATCGGCGGCACGAAGTGGTACATCATCGAGGAAGAGAAGGACGCCTATGAGCCCATGGTGGGCATTGAAATCTCGCTGAAGAACTTCAAGAAGTACAGGACTTGAGAGCCCCGTCAGGCTGCCGCTTCGGCTGTGCGGCTCATATCGCTCAGATCGAGAATCACGACCCGGGCCGAGCCGGCGATCCAACCTGTCGCTTCGCCCGGTTCTGTTATTGAGGTCCTGTCTGCCTTGCGGCCCCCCCATGGCCGAAATTGTGACTTTTGCCGCTGAACTCTTCGGGGGAGGGCGTCGCAGGTACGGTTTTTCGTCCTTGGTGCTTGCATTATCGGAGGTTTCCGTGTATGATAGGACCGTATCTGGCGGATATGGAGTCTGGTTTTCAGGAGTAAGGTTATGCGTAAACAACGCGGATTCACCTTGATCGAGCTGCTCGTCGTCATCGCCATCATCGCCTTGTTGATGTCCGTTCTCATGCCGGCTCTGCAGCGGGTCCGCACCCAGGCGCGAGGCGTCGCGTGCAAGTCCAACTTGCACCAGTGGGGCCTGGTGTTCGCGATGTACACGGACGAAAACAACGGCTACTTCTACAGCGGCCTAGTGAAGGGCACGCAGGGCGGCGTGGCGGATGGCGAATGGTGGCGTGAGACCATGCGGCCGCTGTCCAAGGACAAGAAGATGTGGCTGTGTCCCACGGCGTTCAAGAGCAGATCGGCCATTGCACCCACCACGAGTGCCCCTGCGGAGAATCCGTTCGATGCGTGGAGGGTCACCGCCGCCCAGGGGGGCGACCAGGGCAGCTATGCCCCGAACGGCTGGATGTGCAATGTTCGCACCGGAGATGACGGCGTGTGGGGTCGCAGCCCCGCAAAGCTCTATTGGCGAACCTCCCTGGTCAAGGGTTCGGACAACATCCCGGTTTTCACAGAAGGCTGGTGGGTGGATGGCTGGCCTCGAGACAACGACACTCCCCCCCCGTATGGCGACAAGACGCCCACACTGAGCAGCAATGAGATGCAGCGGATGTGCGTTAACCGCCACGGCGGGGCCCAGTTCTGCCTCTTTGCCGACTGGTCCGTCCTGAGGGTCTCCCTCAAGCAGCTCTGGCAGCTCAAGTGGCACCGCGAGTTCAACACGCAGGGGATATGGACCAAGGCCGGCGGCGTCTCCGACGACCGATGGCCCAAGTGGATGGCCGGCATCAAGGACGAATTCTGACGGGGCGCGGCGTCCGAAGCCCGAGGACGCCCTGTGAGGAGATGCACGCTGCATGTGGCATTGTGAGGGAGCAAGAGAATGGGCTATTCATTTTTTGACATGGCAACTGATGTACGGAAGACGGCGGGGCAGCCGCTGACGTACCAGGAGCTATAGGAATCGGGCGCAACATCAGGTTGGGAGACCATCAACAAGCTCTGCGACCCGAACCCTGACTTCGAGAAATTCGTCGAGGACGTGAAGATCGATTTCGAATCCAAGCGGATCCACCGAGCCGAGTATGACGATGTGGTCAGGGACCCGGTCCGGCACATCCGGGAGAGGCTGAAGATCGAGCCAATGCCTTCATCAGTAGATGGCTGATAGCTTTTGCTCGGTTGTACTACCAGAGAGGCGGAAGAATGATAATGCCCATCCGTCCAACTGATCCGTTCACCCCAAAGGCGGCAAGGCGATGGATGAGGATCCCTCCATGGGCGCAGGAGAAGATTCTCGACAATGTCTGGTGCGGACAGTGTCTTGGGTCGGTTACCATCATCCTGGAAACGGCGGAAATGAAGGGGGACGACCTGGTTCTTCGAGGCACGTGCAAGAGTTGCGGTTGGAACGTCTGCAGGGTGGTCGAACCGGAACCGGCGTAGCAATGGCTCATTGCGAATACGATCACACCCGTCAAGGCTGGCTCTGGAACATCGGGGGGCTTCGACTGCGTTCGGATCAAAGTCGGCGGCAGGAACATGCTCATCGGCCCGGATGATCTCGACGCCAGAAAACTCGCCGCACACGCGCTCGGCGAGCGCCGGGCGGCCGAGGCGATCCCTCGCCTGTGTGCGATCCTGGATGACACGCAAGCCGACATCAACCTCCGGCACAACGCGGCCATCGCATTGGGGAAGATCTGCGCCCCACCCCGACCACAGGGCATTGATCTGAACTGTGCTATCGCATCGCTTGTCGGCACGCTGGCGAACATGGACGAGTACCCTCCGTGCTCCATCGCCGAGGCGCTGGGCCGGATCGGCGACGCCCGGGCGGTTGCAGCGATGGGGGATTTTCTGACCGATAATTCCCGGCCTAGCTACGCGAGGGAGGATGCGGCCAGAGCGCTCGCCGGAATCGGCGGTGAAGAAGCGAGATCGGCAGTCGAGAGGACGCGCAACACCTGCAATGACGACCAACTGCGGCACCGTATCGACAGGCTGTTCAGGATGATGGAAGACACACGGCAGTAGCCCGACTTCGCGGATTCGGGGG